>JAEZFL010000135.1 GCA_023417515.1 Pseudomonadota bacterium
CGCCGATGGCGCGGATCGCCGCGGGAACGGCGCGCCCGAACATGACCTGGGTGAATGACGCGGGGAATGCCGGCCCGCCGCACCAGCAGCTCAAGTTCATCGCGGTCGCCGACGCTCCGGTCGCCAATGCCCTGTTCGCCGGATCCCGGCGGAGCTGGGCTCAGGTCGCCGCCGATCTCGCAGCCAACCGCCGCCCGGCCGGGATGGCGCTGACTCCGCGCGTCCGCGCCGAACGGGCCACCGAGTCGGTGACCTTCGACAGCCCGAACGTGGTCGGAATCATCCCCGGCTCCGATCCGTCGGTCGCCAATGAATATGTGGTGCTGATGGCCCATCTCGACCATGTCGGCACCTTGAACGACCATGGCCAGGGGCAGCGTCCAGCATCGGCAGGATCGACCGACACGATCTACAATGGCGCGATGGACAATGCGACCGGCATCGCCACGCTGATCGAGGTCGCGCGCAAGTTCAACGACCCGGCCAACCGGCCGCGCCGCCCGATCCTTCTCGCCGCGGTGACCGCCGAGGAGAAGGGCCTGCTCGGCGCGAGCTACCTCGCCAACAACCCGGTGGTCGACGGCCGAATCGTCGGAGTCGTCAACCTCGACATGCCGATCCTGACCTATGACTTCCAGGACGTCGTCGCGTTCGGCGCAGAGCATTCGGAGATGGGCGCGATGGTGGGCCGCGCGGCCCGGGCGATGAATGTCGGCCTGACCCCCGACCCGCTGCCGGAGCAGGGCCTGTTCACTCGTTCGGACCATTATCCGTTCGTGCAGGCCGGAATCCCGTCGGTGTTCCTGATGACCGGCTTCGCCAATGGCGGCGAGGAGAAGTTCCGCGGGTTCCTGGCCGGCAATTATCACAGCGTCGAGGACGAGCTCGGCCAGCCGTTCAACTGGCGCGCCGGCGCGCGCTTTGCGGAACTGAACTACCGGATCACGCGGGAGCTGGCCGACACGCCGCAGGCGCCGCGCTGGTATCGCGGCAGCTTCTTCGGCGACACGCTGGGCGGCAATCAGCCGCGTGCGGAGCGGCCGGCGAGGGCGACCGGCGGATCGAACTGAGGCTTCCGGCCCGGCTGGGCGGCGGCCGCGCTTTCGGCGCGCTCGGCGCTCATCCGGGCATGGACCTCGGTCAACGTGGTGAAGCAGCCGCCGAGCCTGTCGCGGAAATGGGCCAGGACTTGCTCGATCGTGGCGAGGAAGGCGGCGAGATCCGCTTCGCTGCGCACATAAGGCGTGTTTCCGGGCACCAGGCTCGGGCTGTGGTAAACGAGCGTGAAGACGCGCTGTCCGCGCTTCACCAGGGCGTCCAGAAGCCGGCATTGCTCGGCTGCGGAGACGCCTTCCGGGCTTAGCCGCGAGCGCGTGACGAGGCCGGCCTTGCCGAGCAGGCCGGGAATGTGGAGCTTCGCCGCGCCGGGATTGTCGAACAGATGGGCGATGGCCGGTCCGACCCCCGCCAGGCGCCCAAAGAAGCCGTTGGTGACCGGTACCTCGAGCACGTTCGGAGCGGCGTAGAGCCAATGCGGCTCGGCGCAGGCGCGGGCGAAATCGGGGCCGCCGTCGCGGCGCATGTCGTGATAGGGCAGAAGGCTGCAATCGACCGCGTAGCCGAGCGCGGCGATGGCGCGGGCAGTGCTCGCGCCGAAGCCGTGGCGGCCGGCCTTGAACACCGTGGGGCGGTCGCCGAACGCCGACTCGATCGCGTCGGTCAGCACGGCGATCTTCGACCGCTCGAGCGACGGCGGCAGGTTGCACTCATAGGAATTGCGGGTGCTGACCTTCTCCTCGTGCGGCGGCGTGACCCAGGGATGGAGGTGGGCGCCGATCTCAGCCCTGCCCTCTTCCTTGAGCCGGCGCAGGAAGGCGACGGCGGCGGGATCGGTCGCGACGGGATAATCGATGACATAGGTCGGAACGACGCCGAGACGGTCGTAGATCGGCTGGACCACCGACTGGGCGGTGATGGACCGAGTCGTGGTGTTGCTTCGCGAGAAGGGCTTCGACCAGTCGAACTCCTCCTCGGTGTCGACGACGATGAGCAGTTCGGGGACGCGCGCGCTCATGACGGCACGCCGGGACGCGCCATCGCGTGGATCGCGTAGGGAATCGCTGCCTGCATCCGGGCTCCAGCCTTCGAGAGAGAGCTAAGTAGCTGATCGCCGGTAAAGGAAGCATGTAGTGCAGCGAGGCGTCTCGCCGCGGTACAGGTGGCGCATAGTGAACCCCTCCTCTTCAGAGGAGAGGTTTGGGGTGGTGGCGCGGGTTGCCGAGCGCACGCCAACGGCGCGTTACACGTCAAAAAAGGCAGCTACGCTGCCGGCGCGAGTAACTGCTCGCGCCCCCACCCCTTGATCCCCTCCCCTAAAGGGGAGGGGCGACATCTACCGTCAGGCGACCTTGAGCTGGTAGGTGCGGTATTGCTCGCGCAGCGCCGTCTTGAGCAGCTTGCCGGTCGCGGTGTGCGGCAGGCTTTCGACGAACAGGATTTCGTCAGGCAGCCACCATTTGGCGACATGGCGGGTGAGGTGCGCGGTGATGGTGTCGGCATCGACATCGGATCCGTCCTTGCGGACGACGAGGAGCAGCGGACGCTCGTCCCATTTGGGGTGAGGCACTCCGACCGCCGCCGCCTCGGCGACACCCGGGCAGCTGACCGCCGCATTCTCCAGCTCGATCGAGCTGATCCACTCGCCGCCCGACTTGATCACGTCCTTTGAGCGGTCGGTGATCTGCATGACTCCGTCCGGATGAATGACGGCGACGTCGCCGGTGTCGAACCATCCCTCGGAGTCGGTCGCCGACTCTTCCTCCTTGAAATAGCGCTCGATGACCCAGGGGCCGCGGACTTGCAGGCTGCCGGAGCTTTTGCCGTCGCGCGGCTGCTCGCGGCCGTCGTCGTCGACGACCCGGATCTCGACCCCGAACGGCACCCGCCCCTGCTTGCAGATGACGTCGATCTGCTCGTCGAACGACAATTCGTCCCAGTCGTGCGGACGGGCGCCGACCGTTCCGATCGGCGACATCTCGGTCATGCCCCAGGCATGGGCGACGCTCACGCCCCGCTTCTCGAAGAACTCGATCATCGCCCGCGGGGCGGCGGAGCCGCCGATCGTCACCATCTTGAGCGGCCCGAGGTCGCGGCCGGTCTGGTCGACATATTGCATCAGCCCGAGCCACACGGTGGGAACCGCGGCGGTATGGGTGACTCCCTCGTCATGGATGAGGTCGCACACCGCGCTCGGCGTATAGTCGGCGGTGCACACCAGCTTGCAGCCGGCGATCGGCGCGGCGAAGGGCAGGCCCCAGGCGGCGGCGTGGAACATCGGCACGATCGGCATGGCCACCGCTCGGCGGCCGACCCCGAACACGTCGGGCGCGACCTCGGCCATGGCGTGGATGACGGTTGAGCGGTGCTCGTAAAGGACGCCCTTGGGATTGCCCGTCGTCCCGCTCGTGTAGCAGAGCATGCACGGCTCGCGCTCGTCGCCCTCGACCCAGCGATAGTCGTCCTTTTCGGCCGCGATCAGCGGCTCGAACTCGCCGTCGGGTCCGTCGAAGCAGATGTAATGCTCGACCGTCTTGAGGTGCGGCTTCAGAGCCTCGATGAGCGGCCGGAAGGCGTGATCGTAGAAGAGAACCCGGTCCTCGGCATGGTTGAAGATGTAGACGAGCTGCTCGACGAACAGGCGCGGGTTCACCGTGTGAATGATCCCGCCCATGCCGATCGTGCCGTACCATGCGACAATGTGGCGGCTGTGGTTCATCGCCAGGGTGGCGACGCGGTCCTCGCGATTGATGCCGAGCCGCTCCAAAGCCTTGGCGAGCTTGCGGGCGTCGCGGGCGAGGCCGGCATAGGAGGTGCGGGTGACGCTGCCGTCCGCCCAGCGCGACACGATCTCGCGATTGCCATGTTCCTTCTCGGCATAGTCGATCAGCCGCGTCACGCGCAGCGGCCAATCCTGCATCGCACCAAGCATCGTCACTCTCCCACCTCTTTTCGGGAGTGTAACCATGGTTGACCTCGACTGTGAAGGGAGACCCTAGCCGACGAGCGCCAGGCGCGGCTTCTCCTCGGCGCTGAGGCGGGCGGCGGTGATCCCGGGGAGCCGCTCGACGCGGGCGACGAGCTCGGCGTCGACGAGGAAGTCGCGGCCGAGGATGAGATCGGCGAGGCCGCGCCCGTGATGGACCTTGAGTCGCACCGTCGAGCTGCCGCCACGATGTTCGCCGAGCAGGGTCGCCAGCGGCGGGAGGGCGGCGGGATCGTCCGCCTCGACCTCGAGCTGGAGGCGGGTGCGCCGCGACAGGCTCTCGAAGCTGGTGACGTTGCGGACGGTGACTCGCGGAGTCTCGTCGCCGGGGCGGCGGTCGAGCTCGACCCCCAGCAGGACGCAGGCGCCGGTCTTGGCGGCCTGCTCGACCTCGGCCGCGGCGACGTCGTCGAACACGGTCGCGTCGAACTGGCCGGAGCTGTCGGAGAGGCGCGCCATCATGAAGCGGCGGCCCTTCTGCGACGTTCGCCAGCGCGCGTCCTCGACCAAAGCCGCCATGGTGGCGTTGGTGCGGCCGCCCTCGGCCGGGGCCGCGGTCTCGCACAGTCCGGCGAAAGTGCGCGCGCCGCTGGCCTCGGCAATGTGGCGGAAACGGTCGACCGGGTGGGCGGAGAAATAGAAGCCGAACGCCTCCTTCTCCTGGGCCATGCGCTCGGCGAGAGACCATTCGCCGACCTTCGGCGGGCGGATCGGAACGACATTGGCCGGCCCCTCGCCGAACAGCCCGCCCTGCCCGCTTACCCGTGCGTCGGCGGCGCTGCTGGCGACGGCGAGGATGGTCTCGGCGGAGGCGAAGGCGAGCGGCCGTTCGGCGATCTCGTCGAAGGCACCGGCGGCGGCGAGGCTTTCGAGCTGGCGGCGGTTGAGGAGGCGCGGGTCGATGCGCGCGGCGAAATCCTCGAGGCTTGCGAAGCGGCCGTTCGAATCGCGCTCGGCGACCAGCTCGTCCATCGCCTTCTCGCCGACGCCCTTCAGCGCGCCGAGCGCGTAGCGGACGGCGTGGCCGTCGCCGTGCGGCTCAACCGTGAACTCGCCATGGCTGGCGTTGATCGAGGGCGGCAGGCAGGCATGGCCGGCGCGGCGCATGTCGTCGATGAAGATCGCCAGCTTGTCGGTCTGGTGCATGTCGAAGCACATCGACGCGGCGAAGAATTCGACCGGGTGGTGCGCCTTGAGCCAGGCGGTCTGGTAGGCGACCAGCGCATAGGCTGCGGCATGGCTCTTGTTGAAGCCGTATCCGGCGAACTTGTCGATCAAGTCGAACAGCTCGTTGGCCTTGGCCTTGGAGATCTGCTTCTCGGCGCAGCCGGTGACGAAGCGCTCGCGCTGGGCGTCCATCTCCGACTTGATCTTCTTGCCCATGGCCCGGCGCAGGAGGTCGGCCTCGCCGAGGCTGTAGCCGGCGAGCACCTGCGCCGCCTGCATCACCTGCTCCTGGTAGACGAAGATGCCGTAGGTCTCGCGCAGCACGTCCTCCAGGAGGGGATGCGGATATTCGATCTCGGCGCGGCCGTTCTTCCGGTCGCCGAACATCGGGATGTTGTCCATCGGGCCCGGGCGGTAGAGCGAGACGAGCGCGATGATGTCGCCGAAATTGCTCGGCTTCACCGCCGCCAGCGTGCGCCGCATGCCTTCCGATTCGAGCTGGAAGACGCCGACCGTGTCCCCGCGCTGCAGAAGCGCATAGACTTCGGGATCGTCCCAGGAGAGGCGGTCGAGATCGACGTGGAGGCCGCGCTTCTCGAGCAATTCGACGCCCTTGCGGAGCACCGACAGGGTCTTGAGGCCGAGGAAGTCGAACTTCACCAGGCCCGCGGCCTCGACATATTTCATGTCGAACTGGGTGACCGGCATGTCGGAGCGCGGGTCGCGATAGAGCGGCACGAGCTGGTCGAGCGGGCGGTCGCCGATGACGACCCCGGCGGCGTGGGTCGAGCTGTGGCGCGGCAGGCCCTCAAGCTTCATGGCGAGGTCGAACAGGCGGCGGACCTCGATGTCGCTCCTATATTCCTCAGCCAGTTCCGAGACGCCGTTGAGAGCGCGTGACAAGGTCCAGGGATCGGTCGGGTGGTTGGGGACGAGCTTGGCGAGCCGGTCGACCTGGCCGTAGGGCATCTGCAGGACTCGGCCGGTGTCCTTGAGCACCGCGCGCGCCTTCATCGTCCCGAAGGTGATGATCTGCGCGACCTTGTCGGCGCCGTAGCGCTCCTGGACGTAGCGGATGACCTCGCCGCGCCGGGTTTCGCAAAAGTCGATGTCGAAGTCCGGCATCGACACGCGCTCGGGATTGAGGAAGCGCTCGAACAGGAGGCCGAGCTTCAGCGGGTCGAGATCGGTGATGGTGAGCGCCCAGGCGACCACCGAGCCGGCGCCGGAGCCGCGGCCCGGGCCGACGGGGATGCCCTGGTCCTTCGCCCATTTGATGAAGTCGGCGACGATCAGGAAATAGCAGGGGAAGCCCATCTTGATGATGACGTCGCATTCGAAATCGAGGCGGTCGAAATAGGCCTGGCGCTCGTGGGCCGGCATCTCGCCATAGACTTCCAGCCGCGCCTCGAGACCTGCGCGGGCGTCGCGGCGGAGCTGCTCGGCCTCGGCCTCGAGATCGCCGGCGATGCTCGGCAGGATCGGCTTGCGTTTGGGCGCTCCGAACGCGCAGCGGCGGGCGATGACGGCAGTGTTGGCGATCGCCTCGGGGACGTCCTCGAACAGCCGCGCCATCTCGTCGCCGGGCTTGATCCAGGTCTCGGTCGAGGAGCGGGTGCGGTCGTCGCGGTCGATCTGGCTCGACTGGGCGATGCACAGCATCGCGTCATGGGCGGGGTGAAACTCGGCCTCGGCAAAGCAGGCCGGGTTGGTCGCGACCAGCGGCAGATGGCGCTGGAAGGCGAGCTCGATCAGCGCCTTCTCGGCAGCCATCTCGGTTGAATCGCCGCGCCGGCTGAGCTCGACATAGAGGCGGCCGGCGAAGATCCGCTCGAGCTGGTCGAGATAGTCACGCGCGGCGCCATGCTGTCCGGCGGCGAGCAGTCGGGCGACGGCGCCCTCCCCGCCCCCGGTCAACGCGATCAGGCCGGCGCTTCGCTCGCCCAGCGCATCGAACGGGACATGGGCGTCCAGGTCGAGCGGGCGGTCGAGATGGGCCGACGAGACCAGAGCGCACAGATTTTCGTAGCCGAGCGAGTCCTGGGCATAGAGCGGCAGATAGTCGATCTCGCCCCGCTCGCCGGGCCGCATCACGCCGAGAAGAGCGCCGATGATCGGCTGGACGCCGGCCTTCATGCTCGCTTCGGTGAACGGCATCACCGCGTAGAGACCGTTGCGGTCGGTCACCGCCGCCGCCGGGAAGCCGAGCGCGGCCGCCCGCGACGCGATCTCCTTGGGCGTGATCGCGCCTTCCAGCATCGAATAAGAGGAGAAAATGCGAAGCGGGACGTAGGGGCTGGTCACCCCGGCTTTATGGGGCCGGTTGCCGCGGGAAGGAAGCCGCACGACGGCTTGATCCACAGGAATCGGCGCGGATCAGAGCAGGCGCTCGATATCCTTCTCGATCGCCTCGGGCGTCGTCGTCGGGGCGTAGCGTTCGACGACGTTGCCGGAGCGGTCGACGAGGAACTTGGTGAAGTTCCACTTGATCGCCTCACTCCCGAGCACGCCCTTCGCCGCCTTCTTGAGGTGGCGGAACAAGGGCGCTGCGTCGGCGCCGTTGACGTCGATCTTGGCGAAGACCGGGAAGCTGACGTCGTAGGTCAGCCGGCAGAAATTGGCGATTTCCTCGGCGTCCCCAGGCTCCTGGGCGCCGAACTGGTTGCAGGGGAAAGCGAGCACCGCGAAGCCGCGGTCCATGTGTTTGCGGTAGAGCGCCTCGAGCCCCTCATATTGCGGGGTGAAGCCGCATTTGGAGGCGGTGTTGACGATCAGCAGGACCTGGCCGGCATAAGGCGACAGATCGGTGATCGCGCCGTCCGCGGTCTCGACGGGAATGGCGGTGAGGACGGTCATGCCGATTGCTCCAGATGGCCTTCGTGAAGGCGCAGGACGCGGTCCATCTTGGAAGCAAGCCGCTCGTTGTGCGTGGCCACGAGCGCGGCGCCCGCTTCCTCGCGGACGAGGCGGAGGAATTCCTCAAGCACGACGTCCGCCGTCGCCTCGTCGAGATTGCCGGTCGGCTCGTCGGCGAGGACCAAAGCCGGCTTGTTGGCCAGCGCTCGGGCGACAGCGACTCGCTGCTGCTCGCCGCCCGACAGCTTGGACGGGCGATGGGTGAGGCGCTCGCCGAGGCCGAGGGTGGTCAGCAGCGATTCCGCGCGGGCCCGCGCGTCGGCCCGCGTTGCACCGTGGACCAGCTGCGGGATGACGACATTCTCGACCGCGGTGAAGTCGGGAAGCAGATGGTGGAACTGGTAGACGAAGCCGAGGCTGTCACGGCGAAGACGGGTGCGGTCGCGGTCGTTGAGCTGGGCCGCCGCCTGGCCGTCGATCTCGATCGAGCCTTCGAAGCCCCCCTCGAGCAAGCCGACCGCCTGGAGCAGGGTCGACTTGCCGGAGCCCGACGGGCCGAGCAGACCCACGATCTCGCCGCGGCGAACCTCGAAGTCGACCCCGCGAAGAACGTCGATCCGGACGCCGCCCTGCTCGAAGCTGCGCTTGAGGCCGCTGACGGCCAGGATGCTGTCACTCATAGCGAAGCACCTGCACCGGATCGGTCCGCGAGGCGGTGCGCGCCGGGAAGAAGGTGAAGACGACGCACAGGGTCAGCGCCATCAGCACGATCGCCACCACCTCGAGCGGATCCGTCTTCGACGGCAGCTCGGTGAGGAAGCGGATCGAGGGATCCCACAATTCCTGCCCGGTGACGAACTGGACGAAGACGACCACCGACTGGCGGAAATAGAGGAAGATCGCCCCGAGGATCAGGCCGGCGATGATCCCGAGCACGCCGATGGTGACGCCGACGGTCATGAACACCTTCATGATGCCGCCGCGCGTCGCACCCATCGTGCGCAGAATGGCGATGTCGCGATACTTGGCGCGGACCAGCATGATCAGGGACGACAGGATGTTGAACGCCGCCACCAGGACGATGATCGACAGAACGACGAACATCGCGACCCGCTCGACCTGGAGCGCCTCGAACAGCTCCGAGTTCATCTGGCGCCAGTCCCTGATGATGGTGTTCGGCGGTGCCGCGGCGGCCAATGGCGCAACGATCTCCCCTGCCCTGTCCGGGTTGGCCGTCTGCACCTCGATCATGCCGATCGAGTTGCCGAGCATGAGATAGCTCTGCGCCTCCTCCATCGGCATGATGACGTAGGCTCGGTCGAAATCGTAGAGGCCGATCTCGAAAATGGCGGTGACGGTATAGCCGACGATTCGCGGCATCGTGCCGAACGGCGTGCTTCGCCCTTCCGGGCTGATCAGGCTGATCTGGCTGCCGACGGTCACCCCCAGCAACTCGGCGAGGCGCGAGCCGATCGCGACATTCTGGGCGCCCGGCTGAAGGCCGTCGAGAGAGCCGGCCCGGACATTGTCACGGATCAGCGGATTGTTGCGCACGTCCTCCATGCGCATGCCGCGCAGGAGCACGCCCTCGACCCGGCCCTCGCGGCTCGCCATCAGCGGCTGCTCGATCAGCGGGGTGGCGGAGGTGACTCCCGGCGTGCGCCGCGCCTGCTCGAGCAAAGGCTGCCAATTGTCGAGGCGGCCGCCATAAGCCTGGATCACGGCGTGGCCGTTGAGGCCGACGACCTTGTCGAACAGTTCGGCCCGGAAGCCGTTCATCACGCTCATCACGATGACGAGGGCCGCGACCCCGAGCATCACCGCGAACAGGCTGATTCCGGCGACGAGGAAGATGAATCCCTCGCCCTTGCCCGGAAGCAGGTAGCGCCGGGCGATCATCCGCTCGTGGCGGGAGAGGATCACGCGGTCAGCCTCGTCAGAGCACTTTCGAGGCTGAGCTCCTCGCGCTCGCTGGTGGCGCGGTTTTTCAATTCGACGACGCCCTTCTCGAGGCCCTTGGGACCGACGATGAGCTGCCACGGCAGGCCGATCAGGTCCATGGTCGCGAACTTGGCGCCGCCGCGCTCGTCGCGGTCGTCATAGAGGGTTTCGATGCCCGCGGCCTGGAGCCTGGTGTAAATGTCGTCGGCTGCGGCGGCGCAGGCCGGGTCGTCGGCGCGCATGTTGACGAGGCCGACGCGGTACGGGGCGACGCTTTCCGGCCAGACGATGCCGCTCGAATCATGGCTTGCCTCGATGATGGCGCCCATCAGGCGGGAGACGCCGACTCCGTAGCTGCCCATCTGGGGATGGACTTGGCTGCCGTCCTTGCCCTGGACGCTGAGGCCCATCGACGCGCTGTACTTGGTGCCGAAGGCGAAGATGTGGCCGACCTCGATCCCACGGCGGCTGCGCAGGCGATCGGCCGGGACCGGGCAGTCGGTCACCTTGGCATGCTCCTCCTCCTCCATCGCGTAGAGGCCGGTGAGGCGGGCGATGGTCGAGGCGTCCGCGGTGAGCAGGTCGTCGCGCGACACGTCCTCGAGCGCGGCATCGTAGAAGATCGCGCTCTCGCCGGTCTCGGCGAGGATGTGGAATTCGTGGCTGAGATTGCCGCCGATCGGCCCGGTTGGGGCGCGCACCGGCACCGCCTGGAGACCGAGTCGGGCGAAGGTGCGCAGGTATGCGACGAACATCGCCTCATAGCTCGCAGTCAGCCCGGCCTCGTCGAGGTCGAAGCTGTAGGCGTCCTTCATCAGGAACTCGCGGCCGCGCATGATCCCGAAACGCGGGCGGACCTCGTCGCGAAACTTCCACTGGATGTGGTAGAGGGTGCGCGGAAGGTCGCGGTAGCTCTTGACCGAGCCGAGGAAGATCTCGGTGATCATCTCCTCGTTGGTCGGCCCGTAGAGCATCTCGGTGCCCTTGCGGTCGTTGAAGCGAAGCATCTCCGGCCCGTAAGCGTCGTAGCGGCCCGACTGGCGCCACAGATCGGCCGACTGGATGGTCGGCATCAGCATCTCGACTGCGCCGGCCCTGTCCTGCTCCTCGCGGACGATCTGCTCGATCTTCCTGAGGACGCGCAGGCCCAAGGGCAGCCAGGCATAGATGCCGGCCGCGGTCTGGCGGATGAGGCCGGCGCGCAACATCAGCTGATGGCTGACGATCTGGGCGTCGGACGGAGTCTCCTTGGTGACGGGCAGGAAGTAACGGGACAGGCGCATCGGCTTCTGGAGACTTTCCGGGTGCAGGAATTGGAGCACCGGTCTCTAGATAGGGCGCGGCGGCAAGGCAACCGGACCGGTGGCCGGAGCGTCTGTGGCCGGGCGGCAACAGCGGCGCTGCAATCGCGCCACGCCGGGGTGAAAAGGAATGACAAGAAGCTGCTGCTTTCCTAGCCAAAATCCTGTCGAACTAAGGACCAATAGGCCCGGGTTCGGGGAGGCTTCGGCCCGGCCGCTTCTGCGAGGTGAGGCGGCAGGATTGGCGGGAGCATCTAATATGGGGGTGGACGGTCACAAGCCGTCACGCGGGTGCCCGGCTCCACTCATGGCGCCGGGCACTTGCTATTTGCACAGCTTCTGTACTGTTGCGCGGCCTTATTATCAGGCTAGGCGCGGCCGACGTCATCAACCATGGTGGCGGCGATGAACGACAGCCCAGTGCGCGTTTCCGAAGGCCATGGCCTCGACCCCGGCCGCAATTGCTGGCGGATCGAGCGGGCGGACAAGGCCGCCCTGATCATCGATGCAGCCGATTATTTCGCCGTCGTCCGCCAGGCGATGATGACCGCCGAGAAGCGCATCATGCTGATCGGCTGGGACTTTGACGCACGGGTGAGGATCGGGCCGCGGCGCAACCCGACCGGAGCGCCGTCGACGATCGGGCGCTTCATATTGTGGCTGAACAACCACCGGCCCGACCTCAACGTCTATCTGCTGCGCTGGGATTTCGGAGCGTTCAAGGCCATGTTCCGCGGCACGACTCCGATCACGGTGGCACGCTGGGCGCTGCACAAGCGAATCCACGTCAAGCTCGACGCGGCTCATCCCTGGGGGGCGTCGCACCACCAGAAGATCGTGGTGATCGACGACTGCCTCGCCTTTTGCGGCGGAATCGACATCACCAGCCAGCGCTGGGACACGCGCGCCCATCTCGACGACGATCCGCGGCGGGTGAAGCCGCACGGCAACCCGGCATTTCCATGGCATGACGCGACCCTTGCCCTCAGCGGGCCGGCGGCCAAGGCGCTGGACGAGCTGGCGCGCGAGCGCTGGCGCTGTGCGGGCGGCGGCGAGCTGGAGCCGATCGACCGCCGGGCCGATCTATGGCCGCACGGCCTGGCGCCGCAATTCGAGAATGTCGACGTAGCGATCGCCCGCACCTTCCCGGCCTTTGGCGAGATCGAGGCCGTGCACGAGATCGAAGAACTGTATCTCGACATGATCGCTCGGGCGAAGCGCCACGTCTATATCGAGGGCCAATATTTCGCCTCGGGCCGGGTGGCGGAAGCCATTACGAGCCGTCTCGCCGAGGATGACGGACCCGAATTCGTCGTGGTCAGCCCGGAGCAGGCGCATGGCTGGCTCGAGCAGGTGGCGATGGATACAGCGCGCTCGCGCCTGTTCGAGGCGGTCAAGCAATATGACCGGCACAACCGCTTCCGAGTCTACACGCCCTGCACCGAGCGCGGCATGGCGATCTACGTCCACGCCAAGATCATGGTGGTCGACGACATCATGCTCCGGGTCGGGTCGTCCAACCTCAACAACCGCTCGATGCGCCTCGACACCGAATGCGACGTGGTGCTCGACGCCACCCTCCCCGGCCAGGCGCACATCGCCCGGACGATCCGCGAAATCCGCGACGACCTTGCCGCCGAGCATCTCGGGGTGACCGCCGAGGAGTTCGGCAGCGTGTTCGAGGCGACCGGCTCGCTGATCGAGGCGGTCGAGCAGCTGCGCGGCCAAGGCCGGACTCTGAAACCCTATCTGCCACCGGCGCTGACCCGGCTCGGAACGTTCCTCGCCGAGCGCCAGCTGCTCGACCCCGACGGGCCGGAGCAGACTTTCGACCCCTTCGCCCGGCGCAGCCTGTTCCGCCGGCTGCGCCGCCCGCCCCCGTCCGGCTGATCCGGCACCAGAAGCGCGCGCCGTCGTTGTCCCCCAAGGACAGGAAAGGAATGCGTGATGACGAAGCATGTCCTTCTTGCCGGTGCGGCCGCATTGCTGCTCGGCGCTTGCACGGCCGGGATGGCGGGTCCTGAGCCTGCCATGGGCCTTGCCCCGGCCCAGGCGGCGCCGGCTGCAGCGGCCCGCGGCCTGGCGGAGCGATTGCTAGCGGCGCACAATCGCGAGCGTGCCGCGCTCGGCGTCCCGCCGCTGCGGTGGGATGCGCAGCTCGCGGCGGGGGCCGAGGTCCATGCTGCGCAGCTCGCGCGGGCGGGGCAGCTGGTTCATTCCCCGCGCCAGTCGCGGCCCGGACAGGGCGAAAACCTGTGGATGGGGACGGCGGGCGCCTACACCCCCGAGGCGATGATCGAGAATTGGGCCAGCGAGCGGCGCTCCTTCCGGCCCGGAACCTTTCCCGCGGTCAGCACCAGCGGAAACTGGGAGGACGTCAGCCACTATACCCAGATGATCTGGCGCAGCACGACGAGCGTCGGCTGCGCCGTACAGCGGTCGGGCCGCTGGGACGTTCTGGTGTGCCGCTACAGCCCGCCCGGAAACAGGGACGGCCAGGCCGTCCCTTGATCCCGAATACTGGACCAGCGCCCGATCAGGGGCTGATCACCTCTTCATCGTCGTCATCGAGAAGGAAATAGGCGCCGAGGCCGAGCGCCGCGAGGCCGAGCAGGATCGGCAGCCAGCCAATGCCTTCGCTCTCGACGATCTCGCCGATCGGCTGGACCGGCGTGGGCGTCTGCACGACCGGCGGGGTAACTCCGACCGGAAGCACGCAGCCGGACTGGCCCGGCTGACAGACATTGGCGAGGGCAGCCGTGGTCGAGCTCAGGCACAAGGCCACGCTGATCCCGGCCGCGGAGATTGCACTGACAATACGCATGTTACTCCCCTTTTGCTCTCGGCGCGACAATGGCCGCGCCTTGGTTCAAGGTGCCCGGCGTCAGCCGCGCTCGCCGGCGCGACGCTCGGTCGGCGGCGGTGGCTGGTTGGTCGACAGCGCCGTCCACTGCGAGGTGGAGCCGCAATCGCTGGTCAAGGTGACCGGCTGCTGGGCAACGAACGCCATGCGATATGGCCAGCATTCGCGTGCGCCGTTGGCGAGCGACACGCAGATCTGCTGGCCGCTGGCGGTCCAGGTTCCCTGCGTCACTTGCACGCCGTCCGGGCCGGCGATGCGGACCGTCCCGTTCTGATCGAACCAGAGCGTGTTGGTGACTCCGTTCGCCCAGGTCACCTGGACTCCCTGGCCCCACAATTCGGCGCCGGGTTGCCAGGTTTGAGCAGAAGCGCTCGCCGGTGCGACGGCCAGAATGGCAGCGCCGCCGACCGCGAGAGTCAGCAGGATCTTGCGCATACGCTATACCCCTTCCCTGTTGGCTGGACCGTAACAACCCTGGGTGCGCTCCGGTTCCACCGCAGCGTCAACTTAGATTCGCGGGCAGCGACGGCCTATCGCCGCGCCGCAATGCTCGTGCCGCCGACGCTCGCCAGAAGCTGCCGATCGCGCCCGTAAATGTCGTTCTGAAACGTGATTCGGCCATTCTCGGGACGGGCGGTCAGGTAAGTGATGTAGACCGGCACCGGCTCGGGCAGGTCGACATTCTGCTCGGGGGCGTCGCTGTCGGGACGCGGGCGGCTTCCGAACAGCCAGCGGGCGAGCGTGTCGGCATCCTCGACACGGACGCAACCGGCGCTGTTGCGGCGGTCGGCGTTGCGGAACAGCTCGCGGTTAGGCGTGTCGTGGAGATAGACGCCGTGATCGTTCGGGAACATGAACTTGACCCGGCCCATCGAGTTGGCGGGGCCCGGGCGCTGGCGCACGCGAAGCTCGACCGCACCGTCGACGACCGCTTGCCAGTCGATCGTGGCAGGGTCGACCGGTTCCGCGTCGGGGCTCCAGTCGGACAGCACCTCATAGCCCTGCTGATCGAGATAGGAGACGCCGCGCCTCAGCACGTTCGGCGCGATCAGCCGCGGCACCAGGTCGGGCGGCACGTTCCAATAGGGATTGAGGGTGAGGTGGCGGATATAGCCGGCCATCATCGGCGTCTGCTCGCCGGGCCGGCCGACGACGACGCGCATGTTGCCGACCACTTCGCCGTCCTCGACCATCCACAGCTGCGCCGAGGCGGCGTCGACGAGGACGTAGCGCCGGCCCATCTCCGCCGGAAGCGCGCGGGCACGCTCGAGATTGGCGCGGACCAGCTGCGCCTGGGCAGTCGAGCCGTCGAAGCTGGCGAAAGCGTCGCGCAATTGCGTGTAGAGCGGATTCATCCGGGTCACGGACTCGATGCCGGCCCGAATCGAGGAGGCGGAGGCGACCCCGTCGAGCACCTCCGCGGCCGACAATGTCCGCGGGACGAGATCGCGGTCGATATAATGCATGTCGACGCCGGAGGTACGCCGCAGGTCGCTCGCATAGGCGGCGAGCGCGTTCGACAGCATGAAGTCGGCGCGGGCGAGAGCGACCGGATCGCGCGATTCGGCTGCCGCCACGGCCTCGGCAAGCCCATCGGCATCGTAACGGTCCGGATCGAGGCCGTCGGCGCCGGCGTTGCGCACGAGCGCGATCACCTGGTCCGCCTCGGGCCGCACCATCCCTCCGATGAGCCATAGCGGCCGATAGTCGCGGCCACGGTAGAAGGAAGCGACCTGGGGATCAGCGGCGGTGGCCGCACGCAGGGTCCGCGACACTTCGGATGAAATCGAAGCAGACGTCGGAAACGTCGCCGCGCCGGCTTCGGCGGCGGGAATGACGGCGACGCACAGGGACAGCGCAGCGACGATGTGCCGGAACCGCGCGCAACCGTCCCCGCCGCGCCGCTTGGGCGCGTTGGCCTTGGTACGCATGTCGTGACTCGCAAGCTGTTTCGTTTTGCGCGTTAAACGAGGTTATCGCCTCGCTTGTTCCGCACAGGCCGGCCTGCCCCCGGGACGGTGGCGCGACGAACGATCTGCGATGAAGCGACGTGGCCCGCGACCAAGCAGGTCCGTGCCGCGACGAGGTCAGGCCCCGTCTTGCGCGCCGTCCTTCTTGGCGGGCTTCCTGGCCTTCGGCTTGCGGCCGGCATCGATCTCTTCGGTGTTGGTCCACCAGGCGTTGAGATCGGAGGATTCGCGCATCGCCGGCGACCAGGCGGCGCCCGCGTCATGCCGCTCCACGAGCCGGCGCATGCGGCTGGACGGCAGCGCGTTGACGAGCTTGAGGCCGACCGTGGTGTTGCGAGTCCACACGACGTGGGCGGCCGGCATCAGGGTTTCCTCGAACTGGACGACGACCAGCTCGCCGACCGAGATCGGCGCGTCGGTCAGGCCGGCGAGGCCCGAACAGGACACGTCGCGCAGGCGCATGATGAAACGCTGCTGATCGGAGAGAAACAGGTAAATGACCGCGCCGGGAAAGGGATAACGCTCGTGGCCGCGCAATTCCTCGCCGCTGCCGGTCGCTGGGGCGCCGCCGGTGACGACGCCGATCCGCGACGGCTCCACCGAGCCGCCGTCGCCGCCGCGCCAACCCTTGAGCGTTCCGAACATTCAGACTTTCTCCCCCTGGCTTCGTGACCACAATCGGTTGAAGATTGCGTTAAGCCGACGCCGTCCAGACCCGATTGACGCAAATATTCGCCCTTATCCAGACCAATCGGTCAGTCGCCGACGCGCCGGATCGTCTCCTGCAGGGTCGCCACCCTTATTCCCATGCGGCGGAACGTCATCTGGTTGGATGCCGTACGCCCGTCGGCGTTGAAGGTGATCCACTGGTCGACCGCATAGCCGTCGCGGGTGCGGTAGGTGACGTGGAGGCGGTTGCCGCTGACCTCGCCGGTGACCGGGCCGCGGGCGTCGCTGATCGTGCCGGTGTAGCGGCCCGGTCCGCTGCGGCGCATGTGCCAGGTGCGCCGCCGCTCCGGCTCGCCGTCCTGGTGGACGACATGATCGAGGGTGAGCGATCCGTCGGGGAGGATTCGTCCCCGCCCCTGCGTGCGCACCGCGCTGGTGCCCGAGAGCATGATTCGGACCGAGCCGCTGCCTTCGGTTCGGCCGGCGAAGAAACGTTCGAGGGGGCTGGGGGCCGATTGCGGCTGGAGGGCGACCAGGAATGCTAGAATCGGGGTCAGGCTCAGCACGCAACGTCCTTCCGATATGGCGATCGCGGCGGCTCGGCCGCTGCTCCTCCCTAGACCAGTCTGCTTTGTTTTACAGCAGCTTCGATGAAGCTGGCGAAGAGCGGATGGGGGTCGAACGGCTTCGACTTCAACTCCGGGTGGAACTGGACGCCGATGAACCAGGGATGGTCGGGCCGCTCGACGATCTCGGGGAGCTGGCCGTCCGGGCTCATGCCGCTGAACACCAGGCCGTTCTGCTCGAGCCGGTCGGTATAATGGGCGTTGACCTCGTAGCGATGACGGTGGCGCTCGCTGATCTCGGTGGCGCCGTAGATCGACGAGACTCGACTGTTGCCCGAAAGGATTGCCGGATAGGCGCCGAGGCGCATGGTGCCGCCGAGGTCGCCGGTCGCTTCGCGCTTCTGAAGCCCTTCCTTGCTCATCCATTCGGTGATGAGGCCGACGACCGGCTCGGCGGTCTCGCCGAACTCGGTCGAGCTCGCGCCCGCGACTCCGGCGGCACGGGCGGCCTCGATGCACGCCATCTGCATGCCGAGGCAAATGCCGAAGAAAGGCACGCCGCGCTCGCGCGCGAAGGTCACCGACGCGATCTTGCCCTCGCTGCCGCGCTCCCCGAAGCCGCCGGGAACCAGGATCGCATGCAATGGCTCGAGCTGGGCCGGGATGTCGACCTCGGGATGCTCGAACAGCTCGGCGTCGAGCCAGCGGATGTTGACCTTGACCCGGTTGGCCATGCCGCCGTGGACCAGGGCCTCGGTCAAGCTCTTATAGGCGTCCGGCAGGCCGACATATTTGCCGACGACTCCGATCGTCACTTCGCCTTCGGGATTGAACAGGCGGTCGAGCACGTCCTCCCAGCGGCGCATGTCGGGGGCCGCGGCGCCCTCGAGCATGTCGAACGAGCGCAGGACCTCGGTGTCGAGGCCGGCCTCCGAATATTGAGCGGGCACGGCGTAGATGCTGCGCGCGTCCAGGGCGGGGATGACCGCTTCCTTGCGGACGTTGCAGAACAAGGCGATCTTGGCCCGCTCGCTGTCCGGCAGCGGATGCTCGGTGCGGCAGACGATGATCTCCGGCTGGATCCCGAGGCTGGTCAGCTCGCGGACGCTGTGCTGGGTCGGCTTGGTCTTCAGCTCGCCGGCGGCGGCGAGATAGGGCACCAAAGTGGTGTGGATCGAGATCGAATTACCGCGGCCGATCTCGTTCCGGAACTGACGGATCGCCTCCATGAACGGCAGCGATTCGATGTCGCCGACGGTTCCTCCGACCTCGCAGATGACGAAGTCGCACTCGGGCGAGATGTCCGACGCGATGAATTCCTTGATCGCGTTGGTGACGTGGGGAATCACCTGGACGGTCGCGCCGAGATAGTCGCCGCGCCGCTCGGCCGCGATGATGTTCTGATAGATCCGCCCGGTGGTGACGTTGTCGCTCTGCCGCGCCGGGACGCCGGTGAAGCGCTCGTAATGGCCGAGGTCGAGGTCGGTCTCCGCGCCGTCGTCGGTCACGTAGACCTCGCCGTGCTGATAGGGCGACATCGTGCCCGGATCTACGTTGAGATAGGGGTCGAGCTTGCGGAGCCTCACCTTGTAGCCGCGCGCCTGCAGCAGCGCCGCGAGGGAAGCTGCCATCAGGCCTTTGCCAAGTGAGGACACCACGCCGCCGGTGATGAAAATGAACCGCGCCATGGGATTCGGGGCTTAGGCGGTCATATGCACCCCGGGCAAGCGGTCGAATCGCGGCAAGCGAATTATTTGACGTTGCGAGCTGGTTGGGCGCCGGGATTGGGGCGCGCGATCAGAATTCGCGCAGAGCACGGTCAACGGAAGCCGTATCCCCGCTTTCGCGGGGATGACACGAGGGATCAGCTTACCGGCCGGCCTGGTTGGTGGCGGGGGCCTGCTGCTGGGCGGGCGCCTGCGGGCCGCCGAGAGTCGGAATGGCCGGCGCCGGCTGGGCCGGCTGGCCCGGCGCGGCCTGGCCCGGAGCGGGCTGCGGGGCGCCGCTGAACGGACTCGGCTGCTGCTCGGCCGGAGACCCTGCAGGCGGACGCTGCTGCTTCAGCGCCTCGGCATCGATGCTGCGGTTGCCGGTCTGCGCGGCGAGCGCGGCGAGGACGATCGACAGGCCCACGAAGAAGGTCGCCAGGACAGTGGTCGCGCGGGTCAGGAAGTCAGCCGCGCCGCGCGCGGTCATCAGGCCCGCGGGGCTGCCACCGCCGGTGAGGCCGCCGCCTTCGGAGCGCTGCATCAGGATGACGGCGATGAGGGCGGCCGCGACCAGGGTCTGGACGATGAGGAGGAAGAGGAACATGGCGTCTTTCAGGCTGAAGCTGGTCGCGCGACGGAGCGGCGCGTGGGCCGCGACTTAATGGATGACTCGGAAAGCTTCAACACCCCTGCCCGCCCCGTCGGCGCAAGGCCTAGCTGCGCGCGGCCGCGGCGACGATCGGGACGAATTGCGCCGCGGTGAGGCTTGCGCCGCCGACGAGGGCGCCGTCGACGTCGGCGACCGCGAACAATTCGGCGGCATTGTCCGCCTTGACCGAGCCGCCGTAGAGGATTCGGATATGCTGGCCGGCATCGCCATAGCGGGCGACGAGCGCCGCTCGGATCGCCGCGTGCATCTCCGCGACGTCCGCCGGAGTCGCGACATTGCCGGTGCCGATCGCCCAGATCGGCTCATAGGCGACGACCAGCTCGGCGCCGCTGATAACATCGGGCAGCGACCCGGCGAGCTGACGCTCCACCACCGCGAGATGGTCGCCGGCACGGCGCTGGGCGTCGCTCTCGCCGACGCAAACGATCATGTCGAGCCCGGCGGCGAGGCCCGCCTCCGCCTTGGCGCGGACCTCCGCGTCGGTTTCATGCTGGTCGGTGCGGCGCTCGGAATGGCCGGCTATCGCAAGGGTCGCGCCGGCTTCCTTGAGCATTGCCGCCGACACGCAGCCGGTATGGGCGCCGCTCGCCTTATGATGAACGTCCTGGGCGCCGATGCTCAGGCTTCCGGCGCCGCGCACCACCGCCGGGGCGATGAGCGTGAACGGAGGGCAGATCGCGACGTCGGCACCCGACGCCTCGCGCGCGGCCTCGGCGATCGCGACAACCTCGTTCAGGCTGTCGAGGCTGCCATTCATCTTCCAGTTGCCGGCGACCAGCTTGCGGCGGACGTGCACGTGAACCTCCCTTACATCTGTGTGGCGGGCCGCCTAGCAAGCGGCGGCGAAAGCGCCAAGCCGTGACGGGCCGGACCCGCGCGGCCATGCTTGCGGCGATGCCGCAGCTTACCTATTGACGCCCTACTCGGGGCGACCGCCCACGCCTTTCTAACAGACGGACCGCATTCTCACATGGCCGAAGAAACCTTTCGCAAGAAGCTGCGCAACGTCGTCCTGCTGAGCTTTCTCGGCCTCGCCCTCGTCGCCATGGTCGTGACCGGCTTCGGCACGGACGGCATGGGCGGCCTCGGCGGCATCGGCGGACAAGGCTCGCAGACCCTCGCGCGGGTCGGCGACCAGCGGGTGACGGACACCGATCTCAGCACCGTCATCGACAGCGAATATCGCCGGGCGGCGCGGGAGCAGACCGATCTCGACCGCGGCCAGTTCGTCGACCAGGCGTTCCAGCCTTTGTTGGAGCGGATGATCAGCCAGGCCGCGATCACCGACTTCGCCCACAGCCACGGACTCGTCGTGCCCCGCGAGATGGTCGACCGCATCATCGTCGGCATGGCGCCGTTCCAGAATGTCGCCGGCCGGTTCGACGAGGCCGCGTTCCGGCAGACGCTGTCGCAGCAGGGCGTCACCGAGCAGCAATTGCGCGACGACATCGAGAGCAGCGAGATCATGCGCATGGTCCTTTCGCCGGTCGGCTCCCAGGTGCGCGCGCCGCGTGCGATCGCGACGGAGTTTGCCTCGCTTCTGCTCGAGCAGCGGCGAGGCTCGTTCGGCCAGGTCCCGACCAGTGCCTTCACGGCCAACATCAATCCGTCCGACCAGGAAATCGCCCAATATTACCAGCGCAACCAGCGCCTATTCGCGATCCCCGAGCGGCGGGTGATCCATTACGCATTGCTCGACCGCAACGCCTTCGGTGACCGGGTGCGCGCAACGGACCAGGAGATCGCTCAGCAATATCAGCAGAACCAGGCGCAATATGGCCCGCGCGAGACCCGCAACCTGCAGCGAGTCATCCTGGCGGACGAGAATGCCGCGCGCCAGTTCGCGCAGCGCGTGCGCGGCGGCACCAGCTTCGCCGACGCCGCTCAGCAGGCCGGCTTCGCCGCCGCCGACATCAACTTCCCGCAGCAGACCCAGCAGGCCTTCACGACGGTGTCGTCGGCCGAGGTCGCCAACGCCGCCTTCGCAGCCCAGCAAGGCGCCGTGGTCGGCCCGTTCCGCACCCCGCTCGGCTTCCAGGTGGTGCGCGTCGACGGGATCGCCCAGACGCCGGGCCGCGCGCTTGCCGACGTGCGCGCGGAGATCGCCGCGGCGATCGAGCAACGCAAGCTCGCCGAGGCGCTGATCGCAGCCGAGGAGCGCATCCAGGAGCGGCTCGACAATGGCGAGAGCTTCGAGGAGGTCGCGCGCGCCGAGGGGCTCACGCTGCAGACCACGCCGCCGGTCACCCGCACCGGCCAGGCGCCCGGTGCACGCGGACCGGACGGTCAGCCGTTCCAGTTCCCCGCCGACCTCGCGGTGGTGCTTCAGACCGCGTTCGACATGGAGCCGGACGGCGACCCTCTGATGGAGGTGGTGGAGCCCAATGCCCGAGTCGCGATCGTCGGCCTCGCCAACATCGTGCCCTCCGCCGCTCCGCCGCTCGCCGAGATCCGCGACCAGGTGCGTCAGCGGCTGATCCAGCAAACCGCGCTTCAGCGTGCGCGCCAGGCCGCCGACGGCATCGTCCAGCGCCTCAACAGCGGCATGGCACCGGCCCAGGCCTATGCCCAGGCGGGCGTGCCGCTGCCGGCACCGCAGTCGATCACTCGCCGCCGGCTCGACCTGTCGCGGGCCGGCCAGGCCGTGCCGCCGCCGCTCACCCTCCTGTTCAGCATCCCGCAGGGGCGCGCCCGGATCCTCGCCGGGCCCGAGGGCAGCGGCTGGCTGATCGTCCACCACCAGCAGCGCACTCCAGGCAACGCCGCCACGAGCCCGGAAGGCGGGGCCCTGGTCGCCTCGGTCCAGCAGCAGTTCAACCAGACCGGCACGCTCGAGGTGCAGGAGCAGTTCGCGCGGGCGATCCAGGGGACCACCGACATCCGCCGCGACGAGAACCGGATCAACGCGCTGCGCCAGCAGCTGCGCGGCGGCGGACAGTGAGGCACCGCCGCTGATCCTCGTCGTCGACAATCACGACAGCTTCACCTGGAACCTGGTCCATTATCTTCGCGGGGCGGGCGCCTTGGTCCGGGTGGAGCGAAACGACGCGCTGTCGGTCGACGAGGCGCTGCGCATGGGGGCCGACGGCATCCTGATCTCGCCCGGTCCCGGGCGACCCGAAGACGGCGGTATCAGCCTCGCGTTGGTCGAAGCCTGCGCCGCGGCCCGGCTTCCCCTTCTCGGCGTCTGCCTCGGCCATCAGACGATCGGCCAGGCGTTCGGCGGCACGATCGTGCGGGCGCCCCAGGTGATGCACGGCAAGACGTCGGCAGTGCAGCATGACCATGCGGGCGTGTTCGCCGGCCTCCCCTCCCCGTTCACCGCCGCGCGCTATCATTCCCTGGTCATCCGCGAGGAGGACATGCCACACTGCCTTGCGATCACGGCGCGGGCCGACGACGGAACGGTCCAGGGCGTTCGCCATCGCGAGCTGCCGATCGAGGGCGTGCAATTCCATCCCGAAAGCATCGCCAGCGAGCACGGCCACGCCCTGCTCGCCAATTTCGTGCGGATTGCGGCCGGATAGCCCGAGCCGGAACGTCCCGTTACGCCCCCGTTACCGTCGCGCCGCCGCCCGCTTGACAGGTATGCAGACGTTCCGTACACGTTCCGCATACGTTCTGTGGGGAGCATTTTTCATGCTGACGCGCAAGCAACACGAGCTTCTCCTTTATATCCATCAGCGGCTCGGCGAAACCGGGGTGTCCCCGTCGTTCGAGGAGATGAAGGACGCGCTCGACCTCAAGTCGAAGAGCGGGGTTCACCGGCTGATCTCGGCGCTCGAGGAACGCGGCTTCATCCGCCGCCTGCCGAACCGGGCGCGGGCGCTCGAGGTCCTGCGCATGCCGGAAGCGAGCGTGAAGGGCGTGGCCGCCAATGACGGCGCTGGCTCCGTGCGTGCGCCGGAACCCGCCAATGACGTGCTGGACATCCCTCTCCACGGCCGGATTGCCGCGGGCACGCCGATCGAGGCGCTGCAAGGCCAGGATAGTCTCCCGGTACCCGCCGCGCTGCTCGGCCCGGGCGAACATTATGCGCTCGAGGTCGCCGGCGATTCGATGGTCGACGTCGGCATCCTCGACGGCGATTACGCCCTGGTGCGCAAGACCGACGTCGCCCGCGACGGCGAGATCGTCGTGGCGTTGATCAACGAGGAGGAGGCGACTCTGAAGACCTTCCGCCGCGAAGGCCAGATGATCCGCCTCGATCCGGCCAACCGCCAATATGACCCGCAACGCTACCAGCCCGACCAGGTGCGCATTCAGGGCAGGCTGGCGGGACTGCTGCGCCGCTACTGAATTCAGCCTAAGGCCGGATTGTTGTAAGCCACAAAGGGCTTTGAATATGGAAGGCTGCTGAGCCTCATCGCGGAGGCTCAGCGCGGCTGGGCCCAGGCGGGGAGCTCGTCAACGGGCAGGCGTCGGCAATGGTCCTGGACCGCTCGGACGAGCGCGAAGTCGCCGGCCTCCCGCGCGATCCGCTCGCCTTCGGTGCAGGCGCCTTCCGCCACGATTCGACCGACCCGATCGCCGAGCGCCCGTGCCTCGGCGGCGGTGCGCGCTGGTGCGTTCGCCGCCTCGCCGCGGCGGCGCTCATGGTCGAGCGATTCGCGGTTGGCCGCGCGCCAGTCCGTGAACAGCTCGCCATAGGGTACTGCCACCGGCGCAGGCGCCGCGGCAGGCTGGGCCAGGATGGCCGTCAGGGCGAGCATGACATGCATGGACGGCCGCTCTTAGCAACTTTGCGTGACCGCGTCCTGAACGCCTAGCGCGATGCCGCGCGCCAGGGGCGGGCGCCGACCTGGTCGCGGACCGTCGCCAGCGTGGCGCCGTCGCTGAAGGAGAAGGCAAGACCGCCATGTTCGGCGAGGAACGGGCGATCCGCCTTGAGCCAGCGCGGCCTGCACGCGGCCGGCAGGGTGCGGTCGCTGACCACGATGTCCGCCGCGGCGCAGGCGGCGATCATTTCGTCCCACCGCACGAAGTCGCGGCTGGTCGTGGCGAGAATCCGCCAGATGCGGTCGCCGCGGCGCAGCTCGTAGCGGCACAGGGCGTCGCTGCACGCACCGCCGCGGGCGGCGGCGATCTCGACGAAGTCGGGCTCGCTTCCCGACAGCTCGGCGAGCAGGTCGCGGACATAGTCTCCGGCGCGCGGGCGCAGGATGGCGAGCTCGCCGGTCGGAGTGCGCAGCGCGAGATGGCGGCCGTCGCTCGTGACCAGAAGGTCCGGCGGCGGCGTGAGCAGCGCCCAGGCGGCGCCGATCGCCGCCGGAGCCGCTCCCCACCAGCGCCACCGCGTACGCCACAGCCCGATCCACAGCAGGCCGGCAATGAAGAGGCCGAAGGCGGCCGGCGGAATGGCCGGCATCAGGGCGACCGCCCCCGGCGCGGCGGCCACCCCGCGAGCAAGTTCGACGAGAAGGCTCAGCCCCTGTCCGGCCGCCCACCAGAAGGGCGCGCCGAGGCCGACAAGGTCGAACAACAATGCCAATGCCTCGAGCGGCATGACCACGAACGTGGTCAGCGGGATGGCGACGATGTTGGCGAGCGCGCCGTAAAGGCCGGCCTGGTGGAAATGGAACAAGGCGATCGGCGCAATGGCGAGCTCGACGGCAACGCCGGTGAGGAGAAGGCCAAGCAACGCCCGGCCGAAGCGGCGAGCCGGCCCCTCCTCGCGTCGTGCGAGCAGGGCCCGGACCCGCGGATGCTCGTGCAAGGCGACGATCGCGGTGATCGCAGCGAAGCTCAGCTGGAAGCTGGGGCCGGCCAGCGATTCCGGCCAGAACAGCAGGACGACGATCGCACCGGCGGCAACCAGGCGCAGGGTGATCGCGTCGCGGCCCATCGCCAGGCCGGCGAGCACCAGCAAGGCGGCGATGCACGAGCGGATCGTCGGCACCTCGGCGCCGGTCAGCAAGGTGTAGGCGATGCCCGTCGCAGCGGCGATCGCGGCGGCGACAAGGACGAGGTTGACTCGCAGCGCCAGCCAGGGGCTGAGCGCGAGCAGACTCAAGGCGAGGAGAATCGTGCCGCCGACTACGGCGGTGAGGTGCAGGCCGCTGACCGACAGCAGATGGGCGAGCCCCGAGGCGCGCATCGCCTCGGCATCCTCCTCGCTGACTCCGCCCTGGTCGCCGGTGGCGAGTGCCGCGGCGATCGCGCCGTCGCTGCCCGGCAGCCGCGCCTGGATATGGGCGGAGAGGCGCTGGCGCAGGCCGGCGAGCCAGGCCTGCCAGCTCGCCTGCGCCGGCGGTGCGACGACCTCGACCGTCCCGAGCAGACGCCCGGTCGCGCCGATCCGGGCGAACCAGGCAGTGCGTGCGAAGTCATAGGCGCCCGGCACCGCCATCGGCGGCGGCGGCATCAGATAGGCCCGCAAGTGCACTCTCGCGCCGGGCACCAGGCCCGCAGGAGCCCGGCCGAGCGGGACCGCCACGCGCACCTGCGGCGGCAGGTCCGGCGCGTTGTCGGGCGCGAGGAGCAGGCGCAGCTGGTCGCGCGCGGCGAGACGGTCGGCGCGGACGATTCGGGCCTCGAACGCCGCCGCCCGCGGCCGCTCCAGCCGCGGCGCCGCGACGCTCTCGGCGCGCACCCAGATGAGCCCGCAGCCGATCATGGCGAACAGGCTGAACCAGGCGAAAGCGGCGGCGGCGCGCGACCCGCGGGCGAGCAGGAGCGACGCCAGAGCGGCGGATCCGGCCAGCGCGACGAACGCGGCCCAGCTCGCGGGGTCGGGCAGCGAGAACCATGCGGCGATGCCCGCGATCAGCCCGACCGGAACCCACAATGGAAGCTGCTCGCGTTCGGCCTCGAGACGGTGCTCCAGCGGCCCGGCCAGACTGGCGAGCGCGGCCGCCAACGCGCTACTTGTCCCTTACCCAGCCGGTGATTGCGAAGCGGGCGTTCGGCGCGAAGCCCGGGACGAAGCCGACATTATGATCCTGCGGCACCAGGAACATGTTGAGGCTGTTGAAGCGCGGCTTGTAGCCGCACACGACATCGCCTTCCTTGTCATAGAAATTGAGGTAGCCGCCCCAATCGGGCCGCCAGTCCGCCGTGCAGAAATTGAGCACATAGGCGATTCGCCGGCCGTCCCCCTCGGCGGCATCCACATCCTGATGGAGGGTAAGGAACTGGCCCGGGCCGTAGAGGGTCGCCTGCGAGTCGGCCCATTCCAGCCCCCTGATGCCGCTGATGTCGCGCATCAGCCCCAGAAACGGCTCGTCATTGAGGTCGCCGACCAGAGCGTCGTGGTCCGGGCTCTGCGACCAGCCCAGCACCTGGGCGTCGTGCATCAGATATTGCGAATAGAGGAAGCTGAAATGGCCGGCGCGGGTGGCGTGAGCCACTTTCTGCATCATCGCCTTCATCTGCTCCGGCGCCAGCGCATGGGCTTGCTCGGCACGCAGGCGATGCGGTCCGTCGGTGCCCGCATTCCAGCACAGCCCCCACGGCGTCCGCCGCTCGAGCAGCTCGGCGATTCGCCGCGCGGAGCTCTCGGTGAGGACGTCGCGGATCTGGAGCCGCTTGTCCTTGCCGAACCTTCGCGCGAGCTGCCCGCGGTCGAGCTTCGGGTTGATCTCCAGAAGCCTCGGCACTGAATTCATCGGCTGACAGCGCCTCCCCGCGCGTTCGTCCAAGGGTAATCAGCAATCGGGCGGCTGTCACCTGCGGCGCCGAGACCCCTTCCCTTCGCGCCCTCCTATGCTAGGTGCGCACGCGACCCGGCCCGTGGGGCCTCAACCGGAGAATCGGCGCCCGTGAGCGCGAACGAGCCCCAAGGGCAAGTGGTCACCCGCTTCGCCCCCTCCCCGACCGGCTTCCTCCACATCGGCGGCGCCCGCACCGCCCTGTTCAACTGGCTCTACGCGCGCCGCCACGGCGGCCGCTTCGTGCTGAGGATCGAGGACACCGACAAGGCGCGATCGACCCAGGAAGCGATCGACGCGATTCTCGACGGCATGCGCTGGCTCGGCCTCGATTGGGACGGAGAGGCCTGGTTCCAGTCGCAATTGGCCTCTCGCCACGCCGAGGTGGCCCATGCCCTGCTCGATCGCGGTCACGCCTATCGCTGCTGGATGACCGCGGAGGAGCGCGCGGCGGCCCGCGAGACGGCTCAGAAAGAACGCCGGCCCTTTCGGATCCAGAGCCCCTGGCGCGACCGCACCGACGGGCCTTCAGACCAGCCTCCGGTGATCCGGCTCAAGGCTCCGGCCGAGGGCGAGACCGTCATCCAGGACGCGGGCCAGGGACAGGTGACGGTGAAGAATGCGGAACTCGACGACTTCGTCCTGCTCCGCTCTGACGGAAGCCCGACCTACATGCTCGCGGTCGTCGTC
>JAEZFL010000045.1 GCA_023417515.1 Pseudomonadota bacterium
GGATCCTCGCCGGTCTCGAGCATGATCTCGAACACCTGCTTGGCGAGCGTGCCGGAGAGGGTGCCGTCGGCGACGAGGGTGAGCAATTCGGCCGCCTGCTTCGGCGAGACCGGGCTGTCGGCGAGGCTGCGGCCGAGCCGGTTGAGCGCACCGAACAAATCGGAAATGACCCAGTTGGAGGCGCGCAGCGCATGCGCGTCGCCCAGTTCGCCGAGCAGTTCCTCGAACCAGCGCGCCGTCTCGACCTCGGCGGTCAGCACCGCGGCATTGTAGGGGGGCAGGCCGAGCGCCGTCTCGTAGCGGCGGCGCTTGGCGTCGGGCAGCTCGGGCAGCGAGGCCCGGCATTCGGCGAGGAAATCGTCGGAAAGCTCGACCGGCAGCAGGTCGGGATCGGGGAAGTAGCGATAATCGTGCGCTTCCTCCTTGGAGCGAAGGCTGCGCGTCTCGCCCTTGTCCGGATCGAACAGCCGGGTCTCCTGGACGACCGTGCCGCCCGCTTCGATCAGGTCGACCTGGCGGTTCGCCTCATAGTCGATCGCCGCCATGATGAAGCGCACCGAATTGACGTTCTTGGTCTCGGTGCGGGTGCCGAACGGCTGGCCGGGCCTGCGCACCGAGACGTTGACGTCGGCGCGCATCGACCCCTGCTCCATATTGCCGTCGCACGAGCCGACATAGCGAAGGATCGACCTGAGCTTGCGGACGTAAGCCCCTGCTTCCTCGGGAGAACGCATGTCGGGCTTCGACACGATCTCCATCAGAGCGACGCCCGACCGGTTGAGGTCGACATAGGAATAGGACGGATGCTGGTCGTGAAGCATCTTGCCCGCATCCTGCTCGAGGTGGATTCGCTCGATTCCGATCTGCCTGGAGCTGCCCTCGTCCTTGTCGTCGAGAAGCACCTCGATCACGCCCTCGCCGACGATCGGGTGGTAGAGTTGGCTGATCTGGTAGCCCTGCGGAAGGTCCGGATAGAAATAGTTCTTCCGGTCGAAGCGGCTCCACGCGTTGATCTGCGCATTCAGCGCCATGCCCGTGCGGACCGCCTGGCGAACGCACTCCTCGTTGAGGACCGGAAGCATGCCCGGCATCGCCGCGTCGACCAGGCTGACCTGCTGGTTGGGCTCGGCGCCGAACTCGGTCGCAGCGCCCGAGAAGAGCTTGGCGTTGGACACGACCTGGGCGTGCACCTCGAGGCCGATCACGACCTCCCACTCGCCGGTGGCGCCATGGATTCGGTAATCAGACATGGGCAGACCCCGTCATCCCAGCGGAAGCTGGGATCTCAATTGTTCTTGTCTGCGGTGAAGCAAGTGAAGTGAGATTCCAGCTTTCGCTGGAATGACGATCGAGCGTCATCGTCACCACCAGGCCTCCGCGCGATGGTTGAAGCCGGAGCGCTCTTCCAGCGCCAGGCCGGCGTTGAGGACGCCCTGCTCGTCGAACGGGCGACCGATCAGCTGGAGGCCGAGCGGAAGGCCCTGGCCGTCGAGGCCAGCGGGCACCGACATGGCGGGAAGGCCGGCAAGGCTCGCCGGAACCGCGAACACGTCGTTGAGGTACATTGCGAGCGGGTCGGCGCTCTTGTCGCCGAGCGCGAAGGCGGCGCTCGGGGCGGTCGGGGTGAGGATCAGGTCGACCTCGTTGAACACCTTCTCGAAGTCGCTCGCGATCAATGCCCGGACTTTCTGCGCCTGGTTGAAATAGGCGTCGTAGAAGCCCGCGGAGAGCACATAGGTCCCGATCATGATGCGGCGCTTCACCTCGGCGCCGAAGCCGTCGTGGCGCGTCGCCTGGTACATGGAGTCGATGCCGCCGTCGCTCTCGCCGCGAAGGCCGTAGCGGACTCCGTCATAGCGGGCGAGGTTGGACGACGCCTCTGCCGGCGCGATGATGTAGTAGGTCGGAAGCGCGAATTTGGTGTGCGGCAGCGAGACCTCGACGATCTCGGCGCCGGCGTCTCGCATCCGCTCGATGCCCTCGTCCCATACGCGGCCGATCTCCTCGGGAATGCCGTCGATGCGATATTCCCTGGGGATGCCGATGCGCTTGCCGCGGATGTCGCTGTTCAGCGCCGCTTCCCAGTTCGGCACCGGCATGTCGAGCGAGGTCGAGTCCTTCGGATCGAAGCCGGCCATCGCCTCGAGCATGATCGCGCAGTCGCGGACGTCGCGCGCCATGGGCCCCGCCTGGTCGAGGCTCGAGGCGAAGGCGACAATTCCCCAGCGCGAGCAGCGGCCGTAGGTCGGCTTGATCCCCGAGATGCCGACGAAGGCGGCAGGCTGGCGGATCGAGCCGCCGGTGTCGGTGCCGGTCGCGCCCGGGCACAGGCGCGCGGCCACCGCCGAGGCGCTTCCGCCAGACGATCCGCCCGGAGCGAGCGGGGCGTTGCCGCCGTCATTGCGCCGCCACGGCGAGATGACCGGACCATAGGCGCTGGTCTCGTTGGAGGAGCCCATGGCAAATTCATCGAGATTGAGCTTGCCGAGCATGCCGGCGCCGGCGTCCCACAGCTTCTGGCTGACACTGCTTTCATAGACCGGCTTGAAGCCGCCGAGCATCTTGCTTCCGGCGGTCGTCTGCACGCCTTTGGTGGCGAACAGGTCCTTCATTCCGATCGGCACGCCAGACAGCGGCTTGAGGTCGCCCGAGGCGCGAGCCCGGTCGGCAGCGTCCGCGGCCGCGAGCGCATGGTCGGGAGTCTCGACGACATAAGCGTTGAGCGCCCTGCCCTTCTCGACATTGGCGATGAAGCCTTCCGCGACCTCGCGGGCTGAGAAGCTGCCGTCGCGGACGCCGTCGCGCAGAGCGGCGATGGAAAGATCGGTAAGGTCAGACACTATTCGATCACCTTCGGCACGGCGAAGAAGCCGTGTTCGGCAGCGGGCGCGTTGGCGAGCACGTCGTCGCGGATGCCGCCGTCATTCACCTCGTCCTGGCGCATGCGCAGCTTGTTGGGGATGACGGCCGTCATCGGCTGGACGCCGGTGACGTCGACTTCCTGCAGCTGCTCGATCCAGCCGAGGATGTTGTTGAGCTCCGGCTCCAGCGCCGCGACCTCCTCGTCGGAGACGGCGATGCGGGCCAGCTTGGCGATATGGCGCACGGTGGCAGCGTCGACTGACATTCAAGAACCTTTTGGAGACAGGATCGCGGACGATCCCTGGCCGGGCTGCTAGCAGCGGCGCTGCACTGCGGCAAGAAGAGCGCAAGGCTTGCATCCGCCTTTCGCTTGGGCTTGGAGGCGCGCCATGGCCAAGCCCCGTCGAAGTTGCGCAACCCGGTTCCTGTGGCTGGTCGCGATCATCACCTTTCTCGTCATCGCCGGCGGAATCGCCTATTCAGCGCTTGCGCCCTACCTCATCCGCTGGGCGACGATCCCCACGACCGAGTTCGTCGAGGTGCCCAAGGCGCCGAACGTCACCTATGCCGACGCTCAGCTGTGGATCGCCCGGCCGGACATTGCCGACAATCCGTCGCTGTGGCTGCCGCAGGGAGTCCAGCCTGCCGAGGGCGAGCCGCGCGCGTCGGTCTTCTTCATCCACCCGACCTCCTTCCTCGAGCGCAGCGCGTGGAACGCTCCGCTCGATCACCAGGAGTCGCAGTGGCGCGCCGCGCTGTTCGTGCGCAGCCAGGCGAGCGCGTTCAACCAGGTCGGCCGGGTGTGGGCCCCCAAATACCGCCAGGCGACGTTCGGCGCCTTCCTCACCGACCAGGACGATGCCCGCCGAGCGCTCGATTATGCCTATCGGGACGTCCTCGCCGCTTATGAGGAGTTCATCAGGCAGGCGCCCGCGGGCAGCCCGATCATCCTCGCGGGCCACAGCCAGGGCAGTCTCCACCTGCTTCGACTTCTGCACGAACGCCTTCGCGGGGCGCCCGAGAAGGACCGCATCGTTGCGGCTTATGTCGTGGGCTGGCCGATCTCGACGACGGCCGACCTGGCCGCTCTCCCCTTCCCCGCCTGCGAGCGCGCCGGCCAACCGGGATGCATCCTGTCCTGGATGAGCTTCGCCGAGCCCGCCGACCCGGCGATGATCGTCGAGACGTGGGAGGCGACTCCGGGGCTCAACGGCCAGCCGCGCGCCGGCACGCCGATGGTCTGCACCAATCCGCTCACCGGTAATGCCGGCGGCGCCGCGCCGCGCGAGGCCAATCTCGGCACGCTCATCCCCAATGGCGATCTCAGCGACGCGACGCTCCAGGCCCAGGCGGTGCCCGCCCGCTGCGACGAGCGCGGTTTCCTGCTGATCGGCACCGAGCTGCCCGACCTCGGCAATTACGTGCTCCCCGGCAACAATTATCACGTCTACGACTACGCCCTGTTCTGGTCGAACATCCGCGCCGACGCCGAGGCACGGCTGGAGGCATTTCTTGCGCAGTGACGCCCCTCTTTATCCTCCCGGTGAAGCGAAGCTTCATGGAGAGGGGGACCGCCGCAGGCGGTGGAGGGGCCGCTCGAGGCCTGCGCAAAGCCCCCCCACCACTCGCTTCGCGAGCGGTCCCCCTCCCCTTCGCTTCGCGACAGGGAGGAGGGCATGATCGCCGCGGACGCAGCCGAATTCCGGGAAGCGCTTCCGAACGGCGGGCGCCTGATGGGGCTGGATGTCGGCACCAAGACGATCGGGCTGGCCTTCTGCGATTCGGGCTGGACCATCGCAACGGCGGCCGAGCTGCTCCGCCGGACCAAGTTCGCCGCCGACCTCGACAGGCTGAGCGGAATCGCCGCCTCGCAGAGCGTCAAGGGGATCGTCGTCGGCCTGCCGCTCAACATGGACGGCAGCGACAGCCCGCGCACCCAGTCGACCCGCGCCTTCGCCCGCAACCTGGCACCGCTCGACCTGCCGGTGCTGCTCTGGGACGAGCGCTGGTCGACCCAGGCGGTCACTCGCACCCTCATCGACGCCGACGCCAGCCGCGCCCGCCGCGCCGAGCTGGTCGACAAGATGGCCGCCGCCTACATCCTCCAGGGCGCAATCGATGCGCTCGTGGGGCTGACGCCATGACGCTGCTTCTGTCGATCGACGTCGAGGCGAGCGGCCCGGCGCCGATGCATGGCGACATGATCAGCTTCGCCGCGGTGATCATCGAGGAAGGGCTGAACCGAACCTTCGATTCCGGCAACATGCGGCCGGAAAGCGAGCATTATTGGCCGGAGGCCTATGCGGCGATCGGAATGACCCGCGAGGAGCATCTCGCCGCGCCTTATTCGATCCGCGAACGGATCCTCGATTTCGCCGACTGGCTGGAGGGCATGCGCGAGCCGCGGCGCCGGTTCATCATGGTCAGCGACAATCCCGGCTTCGACTTCCAGTGGATGAACTTCGAGCTTCTCAATCACACCAACCAGCAGCTGCTCGGCCATTCCGCGCGGCGAATCGGCGACGTGTGGTCGGGGCTGAGGAAGAAGCCGCTCGAGACGGCGACCTGGAAACGCTACCGGATCACTCCGCACGACCACACGCCGCTCAACGACGCGATGGGCAATGCCGAGGCCTGGCTGGAGATGTGGCGGCAGCATGGCTGAGCGGATGCGCGCGATGGAGTTCAGGGCGGTCGGCGAACCACTGAGCTGCGTCGAACGCCCACTGCCCGAGCCCGGGGCGAACGAGCTGCTCATCGAGGTCTCCGCCTGCGCGGTCTGTCGCACCGATCTTCACATCGTCGATGGCGACATCGTCGGTCGGCGACCGGTGGTGCCCGGCCACGAAGTCGTCGGCCGGGTGATCGCTCTCGGCGCCGGAGTTACCGGGTTCGCACTCGGCAACCGAGTCGGCGTGCCCTGGCTCGGGGGCACCTGCGGCACCTGCGGCTATTGCATGAAGGGCGCCGAGAACCTCTGCGACGCCCCAGCCTTCACCGGCTTCACCCGCGACGGCGGCTTCGCGACCCACATGGTCGCCGACGCCCGCTACTGCTTCGCCATCCCCGACATCTACGACGATGCCGAAGCCGCGCCCCTGCTCTGCGCCGGACTGATCGGCTTTCGCTCGTACCGGATGGCGGGAGACGCGCACCGGCTCGGCCTCTACGGCTTCGGCGCGGCAGCCCACCTGTTGGCGCAGGTCGCAGTCGGCGACGGCCGCCGGGTCTTCGCCTTCACGAAGCCGGGCGACATTGCGGGCCAGGACTTCGCCCTGCGCCTCGGCTGCATATGGGCCGGCGGATCCGATGAAGCACCGCCCGAGGAGCTGGACGCCGCCATCATCTTCGCGCCGGTCGGGGCTCTGGTGCCGGAAGCCCTGAAGCGGGTCCGCAAAGGAGGCCGGGTGGTTTGCGGCGGCATCCACATGAGCGCCATTCCGAGCTTCCCCTACGAGGATCTGTGGGGCGAGCGGCAGGTCGTCTCCGTCGCCAACCTGACCCGCGAGGACGGCATCGCCTTCATGGACCGGATTGGGCGAGATCACGTGAAAGTCGTCACCACGACTTTCCCGCTCGCGAAGGCGAACGAGGCGATCGCCGCGGTCCGCGCGGGCAGCGTCGAAGGCGCAGCGGTGCTGCTGCCCTAGTCGCCGCTCAGGATGGAGGCCGAGGCGTGGTGGGCGCGGCAAGGATTGAACTTGCGACCCCACCCGTGTGAAGGGTGTGCTCTACCACTGAGCTACGCGCCCACGCTCCGGAGGCGGCCAAATGGGGCCGCCGGTCCGTTCGGTCAAGAGGAAAGCTCCCGACCCGAACGGGTCAGGTGTTGACGGCGTCCTTGAGGCCCTTGCCCGGCTTGAACTTGGGCTGGGTCGATTCCTTGATCTGCATCGGCTCGCCGGTGCGCGGGTTGCGGCCGGTCGAGGCCTTGCGCTGCGAGCAGGAGAAGGTGCCGAAGCCGACCAGGCGGACCTCGTCGCCGCGCTTCAGGGCATTGCTGATCGTGTCGAACACCGCTTCCACCGCCCTGGACGCGTCCCCACGCGCCAGTCCCGTCGTGTCGGCAACCTGGCCGATAAGCTCCTGCTTGTTCATTTGCTGCGCACCCCTGCCGCTGATTCCCCCTTGGCCGCGCGACGGCCAGAGACTCGGATGATGGTCGCAGCCATGCGCGAGAGTCAAACGGAAAGGGGCGCATTTCCGCCGGAAACGCGCCCCCTGTGGCTCAACAATCGTTGTTGCGGCGCAACAATCAGTGCCGGATCGAAACACCCGCGGTTTCGCCCTGCCCCTGCAGCTCCGACGGAGGCACCGCGGCGAGCTCGTCGCTCTCGGTCCACTCTATCGGCGAGATCGGCGTGACCAAGGCGTGGGCAAGCACTTCGTCGACATGGGCGACTGTGACGATCTCGAGGCCTTCGCGGATGTTGGCCGGGATGTCGGCGAGGTCCTTCTCATTCTCGGCCGGGATCAGCACCTTGGTGATTCCACCGCGCAGGGCCGCGAGCAGCTTCTCCTTCAATCCACCGATGGGCAGAACGCGGCCGCGCAAGGTGACCTCGCCGGTCATCGCGACGTCGCGGCGAACGGCATTGCCGGTCAGAGTCGAGACGATCGCGGTGACCATGCCGATGCCCGCGGACGGGCCGTCCTTGGGCACGGCGCCTTCCGGCAAGTGGACGTGGATGTCCTTGCGCGCGAACAGGCTCGGCTTGACGCCATAGGCCGGCGCTCGGGCGCGGACGAAGCTGAAGGCCGCCTGCACCGACTCCTGCATCACCTCGCCGAGCTTGCCGGTGGTCTTGATCGTGCCCTTGCCGGGAACGGTGACCGCCTCGATGGTGAGCAGCTCGCCGCCGACCTCGGTCCAGGCGAGGCCGGTGACGGCGCCGATCTGGTCCTCCTCCTCGCTGATGCCGTGGCGGAACTTGCGGACGCCGGCATAGTCGGAGAGGTTGTCGGGCGTGATCGTGACGCTCTCGGCCTTGCCCTCGAGGATGTGGCGCAGCGCCTTGCGGGTCAGCCGCGCGATCTCGCGCTCGAGCGTTCGGACGCCCGCCTCGCGGGTGTAGTAGCGGATGAGCGCGCGCAGCCCGTCCTCGGTGAGCTCGAACTCGCCTTCCTTGAGGCCGTGATTCTCGATCTGCTTGGACAGCAGGTGGCGCTTGGCGATCTCGACCTTCTCGTCCTCGGTATATCCTTCGAGCCGGATGATCTCCATTCGGTCGAGCAAGGGCTGAGGGAGGTTCAAGGAGTTCGCCGTGGTGACGAACATCACGTCGGACAGGTCGTAGTCCAGCTCCAGATAATGGTCCTGGAACTTGTTGTTCTGCTCCGGATCGAGCACCTCGAGCAAAGCCGAGGCGGGGTCGCCGCGGAAATCCTGGCCGAGCTTGTCGATCTCGTCGAGCAGGAACAGCGGATTGCTCGTTCCCGCCTTCTTGAGGTTGGAGACGATCTTACCCGGGAGCGAGCCGATATAGGTGCGGCGGTGGCCGCGGATCTCGGCCTCGTCGCGGACGCCGCCAAGCGACTGGCGCACGAACTCGCGGCCGGTCGCGCGCGCGATCGAGCGGCCGAGCGAAGTCTTGCCGACTCCGGGCGGGCCGACGAGGCAGAGGATCGGGCCCTTGAGCTTGTTGGTGCGGGCCTGGACCGCGAGATATTCGACGATCCGCTCCTTCACCTTCTCGAGGCCATAATGGTCCTCGTCGAGGATCCGCTCGGCCTCGGTGATGTCGTGCTTGAGCTTGGACTTCTTGCCCCAGGGCAGGCCGAGCAGAACGTCGAGATAGTTGCGGCTGACCGTCGCCTCGGCCGACATCGGCGCCATCGCGCGCAGCTTCTTGAGCTCCGACGTCGCCTTCTGACGCGCTTCCTTGCTGAGCTTGGTCCGCTCGATCTTGCGGGCGAGCTCGGCGAGCTCGTCGCCGGTGCCTTCCTCGCCCTCATTGCCGAGCTCGCGCTGGATCGCCTTCAATTGCTCGTTCAGATAATATTCGCGCTGGGTCTTCTCCATCTGCCGTTTCACGCGGCTGCGGATCTTCTTCTCGACCTGGAGAACGCCGAGCTCGCCTTCCATGAAGGCATAGGCCATCTCCAGCCGGCGCACGGGATCCTGCTCGGACAGCAAGGCCTGCTTGTCGCTGACCTTGATCGAGATGTTGGCGGCGACCGCGTCGGCGAGCCGCGACGGCTCCTCGATCTGCGAGAGCTGCATGCCCGTCTCGGCCGGCAGCTTGCGGTTCAGCTTGGCATAATTCTCGAACTGCTCGACGACCGAGCGCATCAGGGCCGCGACTTCGGCCCCTTCCGGCTCCTCGCCCTCGATCATCTCGACCTCGGCGGTGAGATGGCCGCCCTCGCTCGCAAGCGAAGTCAGGGTCGCGCGCTGCTTGCCCTCGACAAGCACGCGCACCGTGCCGTCAGGCAGCTTCAGCAGCTGAAGCACCTGGGCGACGACTCCGAGGTCGTAGAGCGCCTCGCGGTCGGGATCGTCCTCGGCGGGATCGAGCTGGGAGACGAGAAAGATGTTCTTGTCCGCCGCCATCGCGCTTTCCAGCGCCGCGACCGACTTGTCGCGCCCGACGAACAGCGGAACGATCATGTGCGGGAAGACGACGATGTCGCGAAGCGGGAGGACGGGATAGGACTGGGTCACAAGCTACTCCTGGCGGAGCCGAATGGCTTCGCTGCCCGCTATATGGGGCCACGAATCCGATGCATCAATTAGCAGACCAGTCTTAGCTGTGGGTTACGGCCGAGCCTCGATGATCAAATTGAACGGCGTCTCGGTCGCCACCCGGACGTTGCCGAAGCCGGCTTCCTCGAGGAGCGAGGACAGGCGCCTCGGCCCCGCCTGGGCGCCGAGCGCGGTGCCGACCTCCTGGGCGAGCGAGCCGGGCGTGCAGATCATGGTCGAGGCCGAATAATACATCCGCCCGACCGGGTTCATATTGTCGGCGAGCGAATCGCCGGCAAACGGCTCGACCAGCATGAACACGCCGTCGGGCTTCAGCATCTGGCGGATCTTGCGAGCCGCGCCGAGCGGGTCGCCCATGTCGTGAAGACAGTCGAAGCAGGCGACGAGGTCGTAATCGTCGCCGGGCGTGTCCTTGGCGGTCGCCACCTCGAAGCTCAGGTTCGGCGGGCTGCCGGCTTCCCGCGCCGCCTCGCGCGCCCGCTCGATCGAGGCCTCGTGATAATCGAACCCGGTGAAGTGGCTGTTCGGGAAGGCCTGCGCCATGACGATGGTCGAGGCGCCGGCGCCGCAGCCGATGTCGGCGACCTTCGCCCCGGACTCGAGTCGCTCGACGACGCCGGGCATGGCCGGCAGCCATTCGCCGACGAGGTGGGCGCGGTAGCCGGTGCGGAAGAATTGCTCGGTGCCGCGGAACAGGCATTCGTGATGCTCGTGCCAGCCGACTCCGGCGCCGCTCCGGAACGCCTCGGCGATCTTCGGCTCGTCGATATAGACCGAGGCGATGAGCTGGAACGCGCTCGCCACGAACACCGGCGAGTCGCGGTCGGCGAGCGCCATCTGCTGCTCGGCCGACATCGAGAAGAGGTCGGTGTCGACGTCGAAATCGACGAATCCGGACGCGGCCTGGGCGGCCAGCCATTCGCGCACATAGCGCTCGGCGAGGCCCGTCCGGTTGGCGAGATCCTGAGCGCTCGCCGGGCCGATCTCGGCGAGGGCGCGGTAGAGGCCGAGCTTGTCGCCGACGATGACCAGAGCCCCGCTGATCGCGGCGGACATGTCGCCCACCATCTTGCCCATGAAGGTCTGGAGCTTGTCGGGATCGGCCGTGTAGGTGAGTGTCGGAGCGGCTGTCTGCTGGGTGGTCATGTCACACCTCCGTGCGAGTCGACGCCGCGGAGGATAGCGCAATGAAAAGGGGGCCGCATGACTGCAGCCCCCAACCCAGATCAGTTTTCGAGCGCGGGCCCGGTCAGGCGGCGCTTTCGCCCTTCTTCTCGGCGTAGACGCGGATCGGTTCCTTGCGGCCCTCGACGACCTCGTGGTCGATCATCACCTCGTCGACTCCGTCCATGCTGGGCAGGTCGAACATCGTGTCGAGGAGGATGTTCTCGAGGATCGAGCGCAGGCCGCGGGCGCCGGTCTTGCGCTCGATCGCCTTCTTGGCGACCGCAACAAGGGCATCCTCGGTGAAGGAGAGCTTCACGTCCTCCATGTCGAACAGCTTGGCATATTGCTTGACCAGAGCGTTTTTCGGCTCCTTCAAAATCTTGACCAGCGCCTCGGTGTCGAGGTCCTCGAGGGTCGCGATCACCGGAAGGCGGCCGACGAATTCGGGGATGAGGCCGAACTTGAGCAGGTCCTCTGGCTCGCCCTGGCGAAGAACCTCGCCGACTCGGCGCTCGTCCGGCGCCGCGACATGGGCGCCGAAGCCGATCGACTTGCCTTCGAGGCGGTCGCCGATGATCTTCTCGAGGCCCGCAAAGGCGCCGCCGCAGATGAACAGGATGTTGGTCGTGTCGACCTGAAGGAATTCCTGCTGCGGGTGCTTGCGGCCGCCCTGCGGGGGCACGGAGGCGGTGGTGCCTTCCATCAGCTTCAAGAGCGCCTGCTGGACGCCCTCGCCCGACACGTCGCGGGTGATCGACGGATTGTCCGACTTGCGGCTGATCTTGTCGATCTCGTCGATATAGACGATTCCGCGCTGCGCCCGCTCGACATTATAGTCGGACGCCTGGAGCAGCTTCAGGATGATGTTCTCGACGTCCTCGCCGACATAGCCGGCCTCGGTGAGGGTCGTTGCGTCCGCCATCGTGAACGGAACGTCGAGGATCCGGGCGAGCGTCTGCGCGAGCAAAGTCTTGCCGCAGCCGGTCGGGCCGACGAGCAGGATGTTCGACTTGGCGAGCTCGACCTCGCCGCCCTTGGCGCCGTGGTTGAGGCGCTTGAAATGGTTGTGAACCGCGACCGAGAGGACGCGCTTGGCGTGGTTCTGGCCGACGACATAATCGTCCAGGACCTTGCAAATCTCCGCCGGCGTGGGGACTCCGTCGCGGGTCTTGACCAGCGCGGACTTGGTCTCCTCGCGGATGATGTCGTTGCACAGCTCGACGCATTCATCGCAGATGAACACGGTCGGGCCGGCAATCAGCTTGCGGACCTCGTGCTGCGACTTGCCGCAGAAGGAGCAGTAGAGAGTGCTCTTGGAGTCGCCGCCGCTCAATTTCGTCATACCAATCCCTTGGGCCGCGAACGGCCCGCCATAGCGCCCGAGAGGGCATCCTGCCGACAATCTACGCCAATCACAATGGCCTAAACGTTAAGCGGCGCGTGAGGGGGCGATGTGGGCAGGGATGAGGCGCTGGGCAAGGGGTTTGCGTGACTCGGCCGCCCCACGGATCGAAGTGGCAGGCCCGCACCTTGGACTAGCAGTTCAGAAACCGAGGGCCAACCGCAACGACCCGAGCGGCGATTTCTATCACAGCGTCGGACTAGCAGTTCAGAAACCGAGGGCCAACCGCAACGGCCGTGGGGGGGGGCGCCGCAAGTAAGTGGCG
>JAEZFL010000095.1 GCA_023417515.1 Pseudomonadota bacterium
CTGCGGGCCGGCGTCGCCGCTCGTGCGGTGCGGACCCGGTTTCGCGCCGAGCGCTGCTGGCAGCGGTCGTCGCTTCGGCTTCGGCAGGGCGGGTAGGTACGCGCGGAGGCGTGACGGTTGCGCGGCGCCACCCCGTGCTCGGCCAGCCAGCGCGCATAGGCCCGGCGCATGCCGCGCTCGTAGAGCTGGATGCAACGGTCCTCGCGCACGCCCTTGATGCAGGGCGGATATTCGCGGACGACCTTCGGCCTGGTCTGGGTCAGCTCGCCGCGTCCCGTGAAGACGCTGCTGTCGTAGCGCAGACGGTGCGTGCCCGCCGCGCCCACCGCGAGCAGCAGCGCCACAGCACTGAAAATCAACGACTTGCGCATGCCCATCTCCGCCGCCGATGCGCCGACGACATGGTTAACGATCAGGCACGAAAATCGCGCCGGGAGCAAGCCGGATCGTATCGGAACGGGACAGAATCGGTGGCGGAGGTCAGCCGAAGGCGCGCCAGATCCCCCAGGCGCTGGTGATCGTCAGGACCGTGCCGACCATGATCATCAGCCCGCGCGCCGGCACTCTCTTGGCCGCATAGCCGCCGAGCGGGGCGGCGACGAGGCCGCCGATCAGCAGGCCGATTGTCGCCATCGTGAACGCCTCCCAGCCCAAGGCCATCAGGAAGGTCAACGAGATGGTGACGGCGAGGAAGAATTCGGCGGCATTGACGGTGCCGATCACCTTGCGCGGCTCGGCGCCCTGGATAAGCAGGTTGCTGGTGACGATCGGGCCCCAGCCGCCGCCGCCCGAGGCGTCGAGGAAGCCGCCGACCAGCCCCAGCGGCGCCACCACCCTGGGCTGGCGCGGGACCGGCGGGTGCCCTGTGCCGCGCCAGATCAGGAACAGACCGATCGCGGCGAGATAGGCCAGCACGAACGGCCGCGCCGTTTCGGAAGCGACATTGCTCAGCATATAGGCGCCGACGACTCCGCCGATCACGCCGGGCACGACCAGCCGTGCGAACAGCCGCCAATCCACGTTGCGATGAAGGACATGGCTGATCCCTGAGGCACCGGTGGTGAAGCATTCGACGGTGTGGACCGTCGCCGAGGCCGCCGCGGGGGCCAGCGGCGGCGCGCCCACGCTGACCAGAAGAGTGGTGGAGATCACTCCGAACGCCATGCCGAGCGCGCCGTCGACGAGCTGGGCCGCGAAGCCGATAAGCACGAATGGGAGGATGTCCGCGAGGCTGATCGCCGACCAGTCGATCACGGCTTCGCTCCTTGTGGGGCTCGTCGGCACATGCGGGAAGGCGTGGTGGCAAGCTAAGTGTCCGTCAACCATTTGGAAGGAAAATGCTCATCGGAAACGACTCTGAAGAGTCAGGAACGATGGCAACGGCGGAAACCCTGTTCTCACTGGCTGAGGAATTGCCGGCCGGAGACGACGATCGCGAAAGCGATAACGACCTCCAACCGGGGACGCTGACTCGCGGCAGCCTCAAGGAGATCTGTTTCCTTCGCAAGATCACGCCCTTGGGCGCCGTCATTCAGAGTCAGACGAAGCGGCGGCTGGGCGAGCGGCTCGACCTCACCTTGATGACCGGTGAGCGGCTCGCGGGCACGGTCACCTGGTCGACCGAATCCGAGCTCGGCCTGCGATTCGACGACCCTGCCGACATTTTCGCTCTCATCGCCCGCAACCTTGTCCGCCAGCCGGGCGATGCGCGCCGAATGCCGCGCATCGAGCTGCGCTGCCAGGCCTGGCTGGAGGCCGGCTCGCGCCGCGACCGGGTCATCCTGCGCAACCTCACCGATGGCGGCGCGCGCATCGACACGCGGCTGCCGCTGGTCGCGCACGAGCATGTCGTGCTCACCCCGGACGGATTCCGGGCGATCGAGGCGGAAGTGCGCTGGGTGGACGGCGGTGCGGTCGGACTGTCCTTCCTCCCGGCCGTGTCCTGGCAGGAACTGATGCCGTGGCTCCGCCAGCGCCAGCCGGTTTCGGCGCGGCGGTCGGCGCCGCTGCCGCCGCGGGTCGCGGACGTCATTCCCACTCCTCCCGCGCCGGTGGATGAGCGCCAGAGCATCGGGCTCAATCTTCCTGCCAAGGTGCGCGAGGGCACCAAGCGCTGGACGATCGAGATCGAGTCGATCGACACCCGCGAAGTGCGCTTCACCTGCTACGGCGCGCTCGAGGCGGGGCGGCTGTTCTGGATATCGCTGCCGGGCCTGGAAGGCTGGCCGGCACGCATCGCGAGCATCGACGGCTATTCCGTCACGTGCGAGTTCACTCAGCCGCTCCACCCGGCGGTGCTTGAGCGGGTACTGGCATTATCCGGCCAGGGACCCGCAATCAGCTAGACGAGGAACCCGAGCCGTCCTTGTCGGAGCGGCGCGAGCGATTGGCGTAGAGCAAAGCCGCGACGAGCGCCGCCGAGCCGACCCCGACCGCTGCGCCGGCGACGAAATTGCGGGTGCGCTTGCTGCCCTTTTCGTCCGTCTTGGTGGCTTCCTTGGCGCTTCGCGCCGCGTCGAGCGTCTCGCCGCCTTCGGCGGAAGGATCGCCGACCGCGGCGTCCTCGGGATAGCTCGGTTGTTTCGACATGGATGACCTCTTCAGCCTTCGCGGCGGTTCCTGCGCGGTCGAACGCGCCGCGCGCGGACCGTTTCCCAGCATGGCGGGCGGGACGCAAGCGGCAAGTGCGGCCAAGCGGCCGGGCTGTTCGGCATGCGGAACGGCACCGGAAGCGCGCCGCTCCCGGTGCCGTGGATTCGGGGATAGGACGCGCTAGCGGCGGCCGCAGCCCGCCGGGTCCGAATAGCGGCCGCCGTCATTGTCGGTGACGCCGTTGCCACGCCCGCGGCCCGCCGGGTCAGAGTTCGAACCGCGGTCATTGTCGGTGCAGCCCTGGATCCCGCCGGAACGACGACGACCGCGGCGGCCATGATTGACTCGGTCGGCATTGCGGCCGCCGTCACTGTCCGAATAGCCGGTATAGCCGCGTCCGATCGGGTCTGAATTGCGGCCGGTGTCGCGGTCGGTCACCTGAAGCGCCTCGGCCTCCTGCGCTCCGGTGGCGAGAAGCGCGGCGCCTCCGACCACACCACCTGCGACGCGGCCGAGGAACGAGCGGCGGGTCAGCTTACGCGTGGGTTTCATGATGACTCTCCCCTGCCGGGAGACGGCCGCCAAAGACGAACCTCTGCGATGATCCCCCAACGGCACGGACAGTAAAAGCCGCAGGGGACAAGTCAAGCAACCTCAGCCAACGTCTTGTCACGCGCGGCGGGCCCTTCTACGCCACGGCCAAGTGAAGGAGATTGCGTGATAATGCTGGCTCTTGCCCTCGCGGCGGCCGCGCTCCAGCCGGCGGTGCCGCCGGCGCTCGAAGTGGAGCGCGACCCGATTACCGATCGGGTCAGTGCGTTCGCGGTGATCCGCGCGCCCGAGGGACGGCTGGCGATCGGCTGCGACCCGCAGGAATATGACGGCCTGCGGCTGATGGTTCACAGCACGCGCGGCTGGTTCGCACGGGCCGAGCTGGTGTCGCGCGACACGCGCTTCACCTTCCGCTTCGATCGGGCCCGCCCGGTGCGCGTGCGCTGGGAGACCAGCCGCCGCACCGCCTGGGTCGGCTCGCAGCGAACGGCGTCGCTGATGATCGCGCGCGCGCGCAGCGCCCAGCGCCTGGCCATCCGGGCCAGGGATTTCGAGGGACGGCAGATGGACTTCGTGTTCGACATGGCCGGCGCCCGGCCGTTGATCGACGAGGCGGTCGGTATCTGCACCGGCGCGTTCGTGCCGACCTCGCTGCCGCGCGCGTAGCAAGGCGTGGGTCGCCGGTTCGAACCGCTCAAGCGACTCGAAGGCGAGCAGGAGCGCGCCTCTTCGCCACGGGTCCACGCGGCCCTTGCCGCCTCGGCCGGAACCGGGAAGACCCATGTCCTGACGGCGAGAGTGCTTCGCCTGCTGCTTTCCGGGGTCGATCCGGCGAGCATTCTTTGCCTCACTTTCACCAAGGCCGGTGCGGCCGAGATGGCCGACAGGATTCACGCGCGCCTCGCGGCGTGGGTGCGGCTGAAGGACGCCGATCTCGGGTGGGAGCTGGACGCGCTCGGTCACGACAGCAGCCCTCCGCAGCGCGAGCTCGCCCGAAGCCTGTTCGCTCGGGTGCTGGAGGCGCCGGGCGGCGGCCTGCGCATCCAGACCATTCACGCTTTCGCCCAGGGCCTGCTCGCGGCCTTTCCCGACGAAGCGGATCTGGCGCCCGGCTTCCGCCCCCTGGAGGGCCGGGAGGAGACGTTGCTGGTGCGATCGACGCTCGCCGAGCTGCTGGTCCGGGCGGAGCAGGGCGGCGATTTCCCGCTGATCCGCGACGTCCAGGCGCTGAGCCTGCGTTATGGCGAGGGTGACGCCGCGGCCTTGCTCCAGGCGTGCGCGCGGGTTCCGGAGGCGATGGAGGCGCTGGGTCCTCGCGAGGGGATCGAGGCCAGGCTTCGCCTCGCCTTCGACCTGCCGCTCGGCGATATCGAAGCGGCGATCGCCGCGGCCTGTTGCGACGACATGTTCGACGTCGCCACGCTGGAGCGGATCGCCGCCGCCAATGCGTCCTGGGGCACGGTCACCGGGCTCAATTGCGCCGACCTGATCGCCGCGTGGCGCCTGCGCAGTCCGAGCGAGCGCGCCGCCTCGCTCGACGATCTCGCGGGCGTCGTCAGGACCAAGGGTGGCGAGCTGCGCAAGGTCCAGGCCGGGCTCCTCAAGGCCGCCCCCGATTATGGCGACTATGCCGCTCGGCTGGCGGAATGTTGCGATCGGCTTCTGGCGATGCGCCGAACCGCCGCTCTCGTCGACCTGAGCGCCGCGGGGCTGAGGGCAGGCCAGGCCTTCGCCCGCGCTTATGCCGACGCCAAGCGCGCGCAGGGCCTGGTCGATTTCGATGACCTGATCCGCAAGGCCGAGGCCCTGCTCGCCACGCCGGGAATCGCCGACTGGGTGCGCTACAAGCTCGACCAGCAGACCGATCATATCCTCGTCGACGAGGCGCAGGACACGAATGCGCGCCAGTGGACGATCGTCGACGCGCTCGCCGCGGAATATTTCGCCGGCGAGAGCGCGGCGGGGCGCCACCGAACGATCTTCACGGTGGGCGACTTCAAGCAGGCCATCTTCAGCTTCCAGGGCACCGACCCGCGCGAGTTCGACAAGGCGCGCGCGCGCTTCGAGCGCTCGGCGCGCGAGGTGCGCGAAGCTGCGGAGGACCTGTTCAACCGCGACCAGCATCTGCCGCCCGATTTCCTCGACCTGTCGATGGACATGAGCTTCCGCTCGTCGCCCCAGGTGCTGGAAGTCGTCGACCGGGTGGTCGCCGATCTCGGCCACGAGACGCTCGGACTGCCGCGCCGACCCAATCCGCATCTGGCTTTCGCCAAGGACCGGCCGGGCTCGGTCACGGTGTGGCAGCCCTTCAGCGAGGCAAGCGAGGGCGAGGAGGAAGCCGGCGAGGAAGGCTGGATCGGCGAGGCGGCGCGCAGATATGCCGTGCGGCTCGCCAGGCAGGTCAAGGCGTGGCTCGACCGGCCGTTCAGGATCGAGAGCCACAAGCGGCCACTCCGCCCCGAAGACATCCTGATCCTCGTCCGGCGCCGCGGCGAGCTGGCCGCCTTGCTGGTGGCTCGGCTTCATGCCGAGGGCGTGCCGGTCGCCGGCATCGACCGGCTGTCGCTGTCGGCGCCGCTGGCGGTGAAGGACCTGCTCGCCGCCGCGCGCTTCGCGATCCAGCCGCTCGACGACCTCAACCTCGCAAGCCTGCTCGTCTCGCCCCTGATCGGCTGGAGCCAGGACGATCTGTTCGCAGCGGCGTTCGGCCGCGGCGACGCCAGCCTCTGGCCGCACCTCAGGGCGCGCGCCGATCGGGGTGAGGGGCGGGACCTGGCGCCGCTATACGCGATGCTGGACATGGCGGACTTCGCCACCCCGCACGAATATTTCGAGACCCTGCTTTCGGGACCGCTCGACGGCCGGCGCAAGCTTCAGGAGAGGCTGGGGACGGAAGCGCGCGACCCGATCGAGGAATTGCTGTCGAGCGCGCTGGAGTTCGAAACCGCGGGAGCGCCGTCGCTCGCCCGCTTCCTCGACTGGTTCGCCCGCGGCGAGGTCGAGATCGTGCGCGATCCGTCGGCGCCGCTCGACGCGGTTCGGGTGATGACCGTGCACGGCTCCAAGGGGCTCGAGGCGCCGGTCGTGATCCTCGCCGATGCCTGCGCGGATCCCGACAAGATGGGCGGCGGGCCGCGGCTTGCGGCACTTCCCATCGGCGACGGGCATCTCGTGCCGCTGCCGCGCCCGCGCAAGGCGGAGCTGGCGGAGCCGCTTGCGGCGATCGTGGCCGACAAGGACCGGCGCGACCGCGAGGAGCATTGGCGACTGCTCTACGTGGCGATGACCCGCGCCCGCGAGCGCCTGTTTGTCGGCGGCGTGCTCGCCGCCAACGCCAACGGTCCCCCCGCCGACAGCTGGTTCCGGCCGGTCGAAGGCGCGCTGGCGGGCCTCGGCTGCGCCTGGGAGGAGGATTCGCATTGGGGCCGGTCGATGCGGTTCGGGCCCGGGGAAGAGGGCCATTCCCGGCCCCTCCAGCAAGTGCGGGGGGCGAGGAATGCTGCCGATGCGACTCCCCTCCGCGCCTTCGCGGAGGGGCGGGGGATGGCTCTTCCTATCTGGCTGTCGGGCCCGGCGCCCGAGGAAGAACGCCCGCCGCGCCCGCTCGCGCCCTCGGCGCCCGGCGAGGACGAGGCGGCCTATCCGCCGCCAGGGCCTGAGCAGCGTCGCGCCGCGGCCCGGGGCAAGCTGCTGCATCGCCTGTTCGAGCGGCTGCCCGACGTGCCGCGGCCCGAGCGCAGAGCGCTTGCCGAGCGCTGGCTCGCTTCCTCCGGCGAGGCCGATGACGCCGACTTTCGCGCCACGCTCATCGACGATGCCTGCCGGGTCATCGACGATCCGCGCTTCGCCGACCTGTTCGGCCCCGAGGCGCTTGCCGAGGCACCGATCGCCGCCGTGATCGCCGGCGGGCAGGTGGTGTCCGGCACCGTCGACCGGCTGCTCGTCACCGCCGACAGAGTGCTGGTCGCCGACTTCAAGACCGGCCGCAACGTGCCCGCGCGCCCTGAGGAGGCGCCCGCCTCGCACCTCAGGCAGATGGCCGCCTATCGCGCCGCCCTGTCAGTGATATTCCCGGACAGAGTGATCGAAGCGGCGCTGCTTTACTCTGGCGGGCCGGTGCTTCACCCGCTTCCCGACAACCTGCTCGCCGCCCATCATCCAGGCGGAGGTTGACCCCCGGGGCCACCCGCTTACATCCGGGCTCACTCTTCAGGAGACGCAATTCCAATGGCTACCAAGACCGTCACCGACGCTTCCTTCGAAAGCGACGTCCTCCAGGCCGAGGGCCCGGTCCTCGTCGATTTCTGGGCGGAATGGTGCACCCCGTGCAAGGCGATCGCGCCGGCGCTTGAGCAGATCAGCGACGAACTCGCCGACAAGGTGACGATCGCCAAGCTCAACATCGACGACAATCCCGAATGGCCGGGCAAGTTCGGGGTGATGAGCATTCCGACCATGATCCTGTTCAAGAATGGCGAGCGCACCGCCACCAAGGTGGGCGCCGCGCCCAAGAGCCAGCTCCAGGGCTGGCTCGAGCAACAGCTTTAAGAACTTAATCCTCCCTGTCCCCGCGTAGCGGGGATGGGGAGGGGGACCGTCCGCCGAAGCG
>JAEZFL010000083.1 GCA_023417515.1 Pseudomonadota bacterium
GGGCGGGGCGGTCGGGCGCGCGGCCGCGACGCGTGAAGCATGTTGCGCGCGTCCGCGAGCGGCATCTCGAACGCCTTCTTGTTGGGCAGTGCGTTCACGTAATCGAGGAAAGTCCGCACGTCGGGGCGGACGAAAGGCTCGCTCATCAAGTCTCCGTCGGGTGGGCGGGGATGTCGCTTCCCCAAACGGGCATCGTCGTCCCAGCGCAAGCTGGAAATCGCCCTTCTTTCAAAATGGAGCTGCCGAAGGCAGAGCGGCGCCGGCCTTCGCCGGCATGACCCGGGACGGGCATCGAGCGGCGCGACGGCTTGTTGCATCTCTGGCACAGTCGCTCGCCATTCGTCTGCAGACCATGCCCGGCGGGGGCTAAAATCCGGACCTGACGGAAATCGCACGGCGTCATGTGCGTTCTATCATGGCGCTGGGAACGGTTTTCTCCGGCCCTCAAGTTGCGGTTCAGTTCTGAAACGCTACCTTGACGCCAAACCGGCCGCGCCGCACGGAGGCGCCCGAGAACCGAAAGCTGGACATTTCTTCCATGGCGACCGCCACCAAGTTCGTACCCTCACAGGATCAGGCCCCCGACGTCCCCGAAGCCGTCGTCGTCCGCTTCGCCGGAGACAGCGGCGACGGAATGCAGCTGACCGGAAGCCAGTTCACCCTGTCGACCGCGCTTGCCGGCAACGACCTTTCGACCTTCCCGGACTTCCCCGCCGAGATCCGGGCGCCGCAGGGCACGACGTTCGGAGTGTCCGCCTTCCAGATCAATTTCGGATCGGCGACGATCGACACCGCCGGCGACGAGCCGGACGTTCTGATCGCGATGAACCCGGCGGCGCTGAAGACCAATGTGGAGGCGCTCAAGCCCGGTGGCCTGATCATCGTCGACGAGGGCGAGTTCGGCGCCCGCAACCTCGCCAAGGCCGGTTACGAGCAGAGCCCGCTCGAGGACGGCAGCCTCGCCAAGTGGCAGGTCGTCCAGTTCAACATCTCGCAGCTCACCCTCGACGCGGTGAAGCCGTTCGGCCTCGGCAACAAGGAGGCCCTGCGCTGCAAGAATATGTGGACGCTGGGCCTGGCGCTGTGGATGTTCGACCGGCCGCGAAAGCCGGTCGAGGACTGGCTCAAGGCCAAGTTCGCCAAGGCGCCGCAGCTCGCCGAGGCCAATATCGTCGCCCTCAACGCCGGCCACGCCTTCGGCGAGACCGCCGAGATCGGCTCGCCATTGAAGCAGCATCATGTCGATCCAGCGCCGGCCGAGCCGGGCCTCTACCGCACCGTCACCGGTGCGGAGGCGATCTCGCTCGGCCTCGTCGCCGGAGCCCAGCTGGCCGGCCTGCCGATGTTCTTCGGCGGCTATCCGATCACTCCGGCGAGCGCGATCCTCCACCATCTCGCGCGCTACAAGGAATTCGGAGTCGTCACCTTCCAGGCCGAGGACGAGATCGCGGCGATCGGCGCCGCCATCGGCGCGAGCTTCGCCGGGTCGCTCGGAGTGACCTCCTCGTCCGGCCCGGGCATCGCGCTCAAGACCGAGGCGATGGGCCTCGCGATCATGACCGAGCTTCCGCTGGTCATCGTCAATTCGCAGCGTGGCGGCCCGTCCACGGGTCTTCCCACCAAGACTGAGCAATCCGATCTATACCAAGCTGTTTACGGCAGAAACGGCGACGCGCCGATGCCGGTGATCGCCGCCCGCTCGCCGGCCGACGCGTTCGAATGCGCGATCGAGGCGTGCCGGATCGCGGTCCAGTACATGACCCCGGTCATGCTCCTGACCGACGGCTATATCGCCAATGCCGCGGAGCCCTGGAAAGTGCCGGACACGACCAGGTTCGAGCGGTTCGACGTCGCCTTCCACGACGCCCCGCTCGGCGAGGGCGAGGCGGTCAATCCTTATGCCCGCGACGACAAGTTGAAGCGCGTGTGGATCAAACCGGGCACGGCGGGGCTGATGCACCGGATCGGCGGAATCGAGAAGAATGTCGGCACCGGCCATATCGACTATGACCCTGCCAACCACCAGGCGATGACCGACATCCGCGCCGATAAGGTGCTCGGAGTCGCCAATTCGATCCCGCCGCAGGGGCTCGAGCAGGGCGAGGCCGGCGCTGCGCTCGCGGTGGTCGGCTGGGGCTCGACCTATGGACCGATCGCGCAGGCGGTGCGCCGCGCGCGCGCCCGCGGCCGCGACGTCGCCCATGTCCATATCCGCCACATCTGGCCGCTTCCGACCAATCTCGGCGAGCTTCTGCGCGGGTTCGGCAAGGTCATCGTTCCGGAGATGAACAACGGCCAGCTCAAGACGCTCCTGCGCGACCAGTATCTCGTGGATTGCCGGCCGCTGACCAAGGTTTCGGGCCAGCCGTTCAAGATCCGCGAGATCGAAGCTGCAATCGATGAGGCCCTGGCATGAACCCACCCCGCCTGATTCCGCTCGTCGCGATGCTCGTCGTGGTCGTGCTGCTGATCTACTATCTGTGGAGCTGACCAAGCTTCGTCATGCCGGGCTCTGATCCGGCATCCACCTGATTTCAGGTGGGTTTGAAGGCAAGAAGATGGACCCCCGGATCAAGTCCGGGGTGACGGAAAAAGGATTTGTGATGACCGACATGGTCAAGCTGACGGCGAAGGACTTCGCCACCGACCAGGAGGTCCGCTGGTGCCCGGGCTGCGGCGACTATGCCGTTCTGAAGGCGGTTCAGCGCACGCTTCCGGAGATCGGCGTCGATCCGTCGAAGACCGTGTTCATCTCGGGCATCGGCTGCTCGAGCCGCTTCCCCTACTATATGGAGACCTACGGCTTCCATACGATCCACGGCCGAGCGCCGACGATCGCGACGGGGGTGAAGCTCGCCAATCCCGAGCTCGACGTGTGGATCATCACCGGCGACGGCGACGCGCTGTCGATCGGCGGCAACCACACGATGCACGTGCTGCGCCGCAACCTCGATTGCCAGATCCTGCTGTTCAACAACGAGATTTACGGCCTCACCAAGGGCCAATATTCGCCGACCTCGCGCGTCGGCACGCGCTCGCCGTCGACCCCGTTCGGCTCGGTCGACCGGCCGGTCAGCCCGTCCGCTTTCGCGCTGGGCTCGGGCGCCCGCTTCGTCGCGCGCGGAATCGACGTCCACAAGAATCTGCCGGCGGTGCTGAAGGCGGCGCATGCGCATCGCGGCGCTTCGTTCGTCGAGATCTACCAGAATTGCATCGTCTATAATGACGACGTGTTCGCGCCGTTCACCGCCAAGGAGAATGCCGGCAACCAGCTGTGGCTTGAGGCCGGGCAGCCGATGCTGTTCGCCGGCGGGACCAAGGGGATCACCCTCGACCGCGAGCTTCTCTGCCTCAAGATCGTCGACGTGGTCGACGGCGACTGGCAGTCGGCGGAAGTGATCGTCCACGAGCCGCACAATCGCGGAGTCGCCCACATGCTGGTCGAGATGCCGGTCGGCCAGGGCTGGCCGGTCGCCCTCGGAGTCCTCTACGAGGATCCGGCGCCGACCTTCGAAAGCGCGATCGTCGAGCAGAACCGGGCGCTGAGCGAGGGCAAGGCCGCCGACCTCCAGGCCCTCGTCGCCAAGGGCCAGACCTGGGAAGTCTTCAAGGAACCGCGCGAGATCTGACGGGCGTCAAGCGCCCGGCTTCTCCACGACCAGCCGGTGGCCGGTCTCGAAATCGTCCGCGAGCAGCTTGAGGACCGCCGCGGCGACATCCGCCGGTTGCTTGATCGTCGACGGGTCCTCGCCGGGGAAGGCGCGGGTGCGCATCACGGTGGCGGTGGCGCCCGGGTCGACGAGGGCGACCCGGATGCTGGAGATTTTCCGCACCTCGTCGGCATAGCTCAGCGCCAGCGTCTCCAGCGCGGCCTTGGACGCCGCATAGGCGCCCCAGAAAGCGCGCGGGCGGGTGCCGACGCTGGAGGTGATGGCGAGCAGGCGCGCGGCCTTGCTTTGGCGGAGCAGCGGATCGAATGCCGCGATCATCGCCTGGTTGGCGAGCAGGTTGAGGGTCAGGACCTTGCTGAACTCCTTGGCGTCGATCTGCGGCACCGGAGTCAGCGTTCCGAGCATCGCCGCGTTGAGAACGAGGATGTCGAGCTTGCCCCACCGTTCGGCGACGGCTGCGGCGAGCCGGGCGATGCTGTCGGCCGCAGTGAGGTCCATCGGAGCGATGGTCGCGGTGCCGCCCGCGGCGTGGACGCGCTCCTCGACGCCCTCCAGCTCCGCGGCGGTGCGGGCGGTGATGATGACATGAGCGCCGGCGGCTCCCAGCGCCTCTGCGATGGCGGCGCCGATGCCGCGGCTCGCGCCCGTGACGAGGGCGGTACGCCCGGCAAGCTTACGATCGGTCATTCTAAATCCATTTTCGTCATGCTGAACTTGTTCCAGCATCCATCTTCGTGACCTGCGCGATGCACGGAGATCGACCCTGAAACAAGTTCAGGGTGACGCTAATCCTAGGCGTATTCGAGCTGGTGGCGGCGCTCGGCCTCGTCATGGTCGGTGAGCGTCGTCGGATAGTCCCCGGTGAAGCAGGCGTCGCAATAGCTTGGGCGCGCCGCCTCGCGGCCATTGTCGCCGACTGCCCGGTAGAGGCCGTCGATCGACAGGAAGGCGAGGCTGTCGGCATGGATATGCTCGGCCATGCCCGGAACGTCCATCTTGGCAGCGAGCAGCTTCTCGCGCTCGGGCGTATCGACTCCGTAGAAGCAGCTGTGCCGCGTCGGCGGCGAGGCGATGCGCATGTGCACCTCCTTCGCGCCCGCCTCGCGAAGCATCTGCACGATCTTCATGCTGGTCGTGCCGCGAACGATCGAATCGTCGATGAGGACGATTCGCTTGCCCGCGATCAGGGCGCTGTTGGCGTTGTGCTTCAATTTCACGCCGAGGTGGCGGACCTGGTCGCTCGGCTGGATGAAGGTGCGGCCGACATAATGGGAGCGGATGATTCCGAGCTCGAACGGGATCCCGCTTTCCTGGGCATAGCCGATCGCCGCCGGCACGCCGCTGTCCGGCACCGGCACGACCATGTCGGCCTCGACCGGGTTCTCGCGCGCCAGCTCGGCTCCGATCTGCTTGCGCACGGTGTAGACGGAAGTGCCGTCGACGACGCTGTCAGGCCTCGCGAAATAGACATGTTCGAAGATGCACGGCCGCGCCGCATGGTCGCCGAAGGGTCGCATCGACCGGACGCCCTCGTCGTTGACGATGACCATCTCGCCGGGGTCGACGGTGCGCAGGTAGGTCGCTCCGACCACGTCCAGGGCCACCGTCTCGCTGGCGAAGATGGTCGCGTTGCCGAGCTTGCCCATGACCAGCGGGCGGATGCCGAGCGGATCGCGGCAGGCGATCAGGCCTTCGTCGGTGAGGATGACGAGGCTGTAGGCGCCTTCGACCCGGCGCAGCGCGTCGATCAGCCGGTCGAGCAGGCCGCGATAGGTGGAGGTCGCGACGAGGTGGATGATGACCTCGGTGTCGCTGGTCGACTGGAAGATCGAGCCGCGCCGGTTGAGCTCGGCGCGAAGGAACATGGCGTTGGAGATGTTGCCGTTATGGGCGACCGCGAAGCCCCCATTGGCAAGGTCGGCGAACAAGGGCTGGACGTTGCGCAGCGCGGTCTCGCCGGTGGTCGCGTAGCGGACGTGGCCGATCGCCGAGTCGCCCTGCAGCTTGGCGACGGCGTTGGTGCGGCCGGCGAAGATGTCGCCGACCTTGCCCATGTCGCGGTGCGAATGGAAAAGCCTGCCCTGGCGGCTGGTGATGCCCGCGGCTTCCTGGCCGCGATGCTGAAGGGCGTGAAGGCCCAGCGCTGCGACCGCTGCCGCGGTATCGGCGCCCCATATGCCGAAGACGCCGCACTCCTCGCGCAGCTTGTCGCCATAGGCCTCGAGGTCGAAGGGATTGGTCGTCAGCATCAACAAGCTTCCGTGGGCCCAAGCGGCGCGGTTCGAGTTACGTGCTCGGCCTGTGCCGCCCCCAAGCGCTCAGGTCCATGTCAAATCATGACGGGGGCCATATGGCCTGTTGCGGCTGAACCTTCAATGAGGGCAGGGACGGCGCCGCATGCGACACCGAGCGACCGTCCTTCTCCTGCTGATCGCGCTGGCCGGCTGCGGGGGTGGCGAAGACGATGCGAAAGACGATGCCGCTTCCGTTCTCGCCGGTCTCTACGAAGGCGGGGAGGGGCCGCGCCGCAACCAGATGTGCCTGATCGAGCGCGACGGCGCGACGCGCTTCGGCCTCATTGCGTGGGCCGACTCCGGCAACAATAGCTGCACCGGCAAAGGCCGCGCGACCCGCGACGGCGAGCGGTTGACGCTGGCGATGCAGGGCGATGAGGCATGCGTCATCGAGGCGCGCATCGAAGGCGACGCCATTACCCTGCCGCCCAGCTTGCCGGAGGGCTGCGATTATTATTGCGGCCCGGGCGTCGAGATGACGGGCGCACGCTTCGACAGGAGCGGTGACAGCGCCGAAAATGCCCGCCGGGCAGTCGACCTCACCGGCGATCCGCTCTGCAGTTAACATTGTCATCCCCGCGAAAGCGGGGATCCAGCTTCCTTCGTTCTGACTGGGCCCGACAAGCTGGATTCCCGCTTTCGCGGGAATGACAGGGGGGTGGCTGTCACCCGGACCCTTTACGTTGACGTGAACGTAAAGTATCTCAGCGGCCATGCCGGATTCCGCCCTCCACGCCGATTTCCATCAGCATAGCGCTAGCACGGCGACCTATTCGATCACCGATCTGTGCGGCGAGTTCGGAGTCACGCCGCGCGCGTTGCGCTTCTACGAGGACGAAGGGCTCATCGCGCCGCAGCGCCACGGCCTCGCGCGCATCTATTCGTGGCGCGACCGCGCCCGGCTCGCCTGGATCCTGCGCGGCAAGCGCGTCGGCTTCAGCCTCGCCGAGATCCGCGAGATGATTGACCTTTATGACAGGAATGACGGCCGCCAGGCCCAGCGCCTGATGACGCTGGAGAAGTGCCGCGGCCGAGTCGAGACTCTGAAGAAGCAGAAGCTCGATATCGACGCGACGATCGACGAGCTCGAGCGCTTCATCGCCATGGTCGAGGAAGCCGAAGCCCAGTCGCCCGCGCCGCGCGCCGCGCGCGGCTGACGCCAGACACTCAAAGAGGAAGAGAGATGCCGACCTACACCGCCCCAGTCCGCGAATCGCGCTTCATTATCGAGGAGGTGCTGGGCGTCGAGCGCTACTCGAACCTGCCCGGATTCGAAAATGCGACCCCGGACATGATCGAGGCGATCCTGACCGAGGCGGGCCGCTTCTGCTCGGAGGTGCTGGCGCCTCTAAACCGGGTCGGCGACGAAGAAGGCTGCACCCGCCACGACGATGGATCGGTGACCACTCCGACCGGCTTCAAGGACGCCTGGGACCAGTTCGTCGCCGGCGGCTGGACCGGCCTGTCCGCGCCGGAGGAATATGGCGGGCAGGGGCTTCCGCAGCTCATCGCGACCGCGGTCAGCGAATATCTGCTGTCGGCCAACCAGGCCTTCGAAATGTATCACGGGCTGACCATGGGCGCGGAAGCGGCGATCCTCGTCAAGGGATCGGAGGAGCAGAAGCAGACCTACCTGCCCAACATGATCGCCGGGAAGTGGACCGGCACGATGAACCTCACCGAGCCGCATTGCGGCACCGACCTGGGGCTCCTCAAGACCCGCGCCGAGCCGCAGCCGGACGGCAGCTACAAGATCACGGGCACCAAGATCTTCATCTCCTCCGGCGAGCATGACCTGGCCGAGAACATCATTCACCTGGTGCTGGCAAAGATCACCGGCGCGCCCGACAATGTGAAGGGCATCAGCTTGTTCATCGTGCCCAAGTTCCTGGTCAACGAGGACGGCAGCCTCGGCGCGCGCAACGGGGTCAGCTGCGGCTCGATCGAGCACAAGATGGGCATCCACGGCAACTCGACCTGCGTCATGAATTACGATGACGCGACCGGCTATCTGGTCGGCGAGCCGGAGAAAGGCCTCGCCGCGATGTTCATCATGATGAACGCGGCGCGCCTTGGAGTCGGCCTCCAGGGCCTCGCGCAGGGCGAGGTCGCCTATCAGAACGGGGTCACCTACGCGAAGGAGCGCCGCCAGGGCCGAGCCCTCGTCCCCGACGAGCGCGATCCCAACGCCAAGGCCGACCCGATCATCGTCCATCCGGACGTTCGCCGGATGCTGATGGAGGCCAAGGCGTTCAACGAGGCGGCCCGAGCTTTGGTCCTGTGGGGCAGCCTCCAGGTCGACCTCATGCGCCGCGCCCAGGACGAGGACACCAAGCAGCAGGCCGACGACCTCCTCGGGCTGCTTACGCCCGTCATCAAGGGCTACCTCACCGACAAAGGCTTCGAGGCCGCGGTCAACATGCAGCAGGTTTATGGCGGCCACGGCTATATCCGCGAATGGGGGATGGAGCAGTTCGTCCGCGACGCCCGAATCGCGCAGATCTACGAGGGCACCAACGGCATCCAGGCGCTCGACCTGGTCGGCCGCAAGCTGCCCAAGGACGGCGGCCGGGCGATCATGGGCTTCCTGAAGATGGTCGGCGAGGAGGCGGCCGCGGCCAAGGGCGACGAGGACCTCAAGCCGCTCGCCGAGGCGCTCGAGCAGGCCAATGGCGACCTCCAGGCCTCGACCATGTGGCTGATGCAGAACGCCATGGCCAACCCCAACCAGGCCGGCGCCGCGGCCTATCCCTATATGACCATCATGGGAATCGTCTGTCTCGGCCTCATGTGGCTGCGCATGGCGAGGGTCAGCGCGGATGCGCTCAGGAACGGCGCTGCCGGCGACGACTTCCACCAGAACAAGCTTGTCACGGCCCGCTTCTTCGCCGCCCGGATCATGCCGGAGACGGTGTCTCTGCGCCGCAAGGTCGAAGCCGGCGCCGACACCATCATGGCGCTTCCGGCCGAGGCTTTCTGATCGGAGGCGGGCGGTTCAGCCGCCCGCCTGCCGCGCCCAACTGACCAGAGCCTGAAGCGGCATCGCGCCCATCGTTCGGGCGATCTCGCGGCCGTTCCTGAACAGGATCAAGGTCGGGATGGCCTGCACCGCATAGCGCGCGGCGATCGTCGCCTGCGCCTCGGTGTCGAGCTTGCCGAGGCGGAATTCGGGTTCGAGCGCGCCGGCGGCGGCCTCGAACACCGGCGCCATCTGCCGGCACGGCCCGCACCATTCCGCCCAGAAGTCGACCAGCAGCGGCAGGTCGCTCCCCGCATGCTTGTCGAAATTCTCCGCGGTGAGCTCCAGCGGCCGGGCCTCGAACAGCGGCGACCGGCATTTGCCGCACCGCCCTTCGACCAGCCGCGCCCGCTCCACCCGATTACGGGTCGCGCAGGTGGGACAAGCGAGCGTTAGCGGGTCGAGAGAGTCAGCCATCGTCCCTAATCAAAGCGCGGGCCCTCGCGTCGTTCCGTTCAGTTGCGTTCGCGCACCGCGGAGAAGCGGATGTTGGGCCAGTCCTGCTCGAAGCGGCCGAGCTCCCAGGCGTTGCGGATGAGGAGGACGGGGGCGTCGTTCTGGTCCTCGGCGAGGATCGAGGCGTGCGTGCTCATCAGGCGCTTCAGTTCAGCGGGATCGTCGCTGCCGATCCAGCGCGCGACTTCGTAGGGGCTCGGCTCGAAGTCGAGCGTGACTCCATATTCGGCCTGCATCCGGGTCGCGAGGACGTCGAGCTGGAGGGCGCCGACCACGCCGACGATCCAGTTGGAGCCGATCGCCGGGCGGAACACGCGGATCACGCCCTCCTCGGCCAAGTCCTGGAGGCCCTTGCGCATCTGCTTGGTCTTCATCGGGTCGCCGATGCGCACGCGGCGCAATATCTCCGGCGCGAAGTCGGGGAGGCCGGTGAAGACGATGTCGCCGCGCTCGCTCAGCGTGTCGCCGACATGCAGAGTGCCGTGATTGGGGATGCCGATGATGTCGCCGGGGCGGGCGAGCTCGGCGAGCTCGCGGTCGCGGGCGAAGAAGCTGATCGGGTTCTGGATGGTGATCGCCTTGCCGGCGCGGCCGTTGGCGAGCTTCATCCCGCGCTTCAGCGAGCCGGAGCAGACGCGGAGGAAGGCGATGCGGTCGCGGTGGTTGGGGTCCATGTTCGCCTGGACCTTGAAGATGAAGCCGCTGACCCGCGGCTCGTCGGGCTCGACCGGGGCGGGGCGTGCCGGCTGGGCGCCCGGCGGCGGCGCATAATCGGCGAGACCGTCGAGCAGCTGCTCGATGCCGAACAACTTGAGAGCGCTTCCGAAGAAGACCGGAGTCATGTCGCCGTTGCGGAAGGAGTCGAGGTCGAAGGCGGGATAGGCCTCGCTGGCGAGGCCACCTTCCTCCGCGAGTTGCTCGGCGGCCGCGGCGGGAATGATGTCGGCGATCTTGGGATCGTCGATGCCGGCGAAATCGACCCACTCGCCGGGATTGGTCCCGTCGCTGCGGTCGACGGTCAGAAGTTTGTCGCGGCGCAGGTCATAGAGGCCGTGGAACAGCCCGCCCATGCCGGTCGGCCAGTTCTGCGGGGAGACGTCGAGCTGAAGCGTCTCGGCGATCTCGTCGAGCAGGACGAAGGGCGACAGGCCCTCGCGGTCGACCTTGTTGATGAAGGTGATGATCGGGATGTTGCGCAGCCGGCAGACCTCGAACAGCTTGCGGGTCTGCGCCTCGATGCCCTTGGCCGCGTCGATCACCATGATCGCGCTGTCGACCGCAGTCAGCGTCCGGTAGGTGTCCTCGGAGAAGTCCTGGTGGCCCGGCGTGTCGAGCAGGTTGAATCGAATTCCGCCGCGCTCGAAGGTCATCACCGACGAGGTGACCGAGATTCCCCGCTGCTGCTCGATCTCCATCCAGTCGGAGCGCGCCCGCCGGCGGTCGCCGCGCGCGCGCACCTCGCCGGCCTCGTGAACCGCGCCGGCGGCGAACAGCAGATTCTCGGTCAGCGTGGTCTTGCCCGCGTCGGGGTGCGAGATGATCGCGAAGGTGCGGCGCTCGGCGTGAGTGGCGGCGGCCGCGGGCGCGGCGACCGCGCGGGAAAGATCGGTCATATTGGCCTCAGATGCGGCGAGGCGCGGGCGATGCGCCGCTCAAGCCGCGAAAATTCCGGAAAGGCGGCCAGATAAGGGGTCCGGCCGCAAAAGAACAGGGTCAGCAGGCGATGCGCGCGGCCAGCGCGTCGAGGATCGGCCGCTGGCTCGGCAGGATCTTGAGCGACGCCTCGGCAGGGCCGAACCACTGGACCCGGTCCACTTCGGGGAAGCTCTGCCTCTTTCCCGAGCGCGGCGGCCATTCCATCGCGAAGCTGTTGCTGGCGAGAGCCTCCGGATCGAAATCGGCTTCGAGCGCGAAGACGGTGACCAGCTTGCCGCCTTTCTGGCGAACCTCGCCGAGCGGCAACAGCGGCCCCTCCGGCACCGGCCCCACTTCCTCGGCGAACTCGCGGCGCGCCGCCTGTTCCGGGCTCTCCCCGTCCTCGATCACCCCCTTGGGGATCGCCCAGGCGCCTTCGTCCTTCTTCGCCCAATAGGGGCCGCCGAAATGGGCGAGCAGGACCTCGATCCCGCCGTCGCGGCGGCGGAAGAGGAGGAGGCCGGCGCTGTGCTGGGACAGGGGAGGCTCCTCAGCCCATCGTCTCGAGCTTGGTGAAGCGCACGGGCATCACCTCCTCGGTCCCCGTGTGCCCGTCGCTGTTCTTCGTGATGAGGGTGAGCCGCTGCACGTCGTCGCCGCCGAGCGGAACCACCATCCGCCCGCCCGGCGCGAGCTGCTCGAGCAGGGCCGGGGGCACCTCGGCCGCAGCGGCGGTGACGAGGATGCGGTCGAACGGCGCATGCTCGGGCCAGCCGCGCGAGCCGTCGCCGACTCGGATGTCGACGTCATGGTCCAATTCGGCGAGTCGGATCCGCGCCGCCTGGGCGAATTCCTCGACGATCTCCACGCTTCGCACCTTGGCGCCCAATTGCGCCATCACCGCCGCCTGGTAGCCGAGCCCGGTGCCGACCTCGAGCACCGTGTGGCCGGCCCGCACCTCGAGCAGGTCGAGCATTAGCGCGCCGATGAACGGCTGCGACACGGTCTTGTCGAAGCCGATCGGAAGCGGCGTGTCCTGGTAGGAGACGATGGCGAGCTGGGGCGGCACGAACAGGTGGCGCGGCACGGCGAGCAAGGCCTCGCGCAGCCGAGCGTCGAGCGCATCCTTGCCGATCTCCTCGGACGCCAGGTCGAAATGGAGGTCGATCACCTCGACCATGTGGCGCCTGAGGACGGCCAGATGCTGGTCGGTCATCGGCTTCATCGGTCTCGCCTCCTGATCAGCCGGCTCATGGCCCGCCGTGCCGCCGCGGGCAAGCATGTCCCTCACCCGAACGCGCCGCACTTGATTGTGGCGCCGATTTGGACAAGCCTGCGGTCTGCTTCATCGACCAAGGGGGGAGTCGGATGAACTGGATGCTGTTGCCGCTGCGCCGCTACGCGGACTTCAGCGGCCGTTCGCGCCGCATGGAATTCTGGATGTGGCAGCTCTTCCTGTTCCTCGTGAACATGGTGCTGATGGTCGTCGCCTTCGCGATCATCGGCGGAGCGATGTTCTCGATCCTGCGCAACAATCCCGAAGCGTTCGAGTCGAGCAGCGACTACAGCTATGACGGCGCCTATTATGCGGACAGCGTGCCGCCCGACGCCGCGCTCGCGACCATCGGAGTCGCCGGGATCGTCATCTTCGGCCTTTTGTTCCTGTGGTCGCTGTTCATCCTGGTTCCGAACATCGCGGTCGCCGTCCGCCGCCTGCACGACACCAATCGCAGCGGCTGGTGGCTGCTCGCTCCGATCGCGCCCTACGTCGTCGGAGTGCTCGGAATGATCATGGCCGCGGCCCTCCCGGATCTCGCCATGGTCGCGATGGTGATCTGGCTGGTCGCCATGCTCGCCGCCTTCGGCCTCGGGATCATGCTCCTCGTCTTCTACTTCCTCGAAGGCACGCGCGGGCCGAACCGCTTCGGACCCGATCCGAAGGGGCCGATGCATGAGGAGACGTTCCGCTAGTCCGGTGGTTGCTATTCAAGAGGGGGAAATGGAATGAACTGGATGCTGATGCCGCTGCGCCGTTACGCCGATTTCAACGGGCGCTCGCGGCGCATGGAATATTGGATGTGGCAGCTGTTCAACCTGATCATCGGCGGCATCCTCGGGATCATCCTCGGGATCATGTTCGCCTCGGCAACCGCTCGCGTGGCGGAGCGCGGCGGCGTCGAGAGCTACGAATATAGCAATTATGACAGCTCCGATTCCGGCTTCAGCTACGAATCGAGCTCGTCGACCAATGTCGATCCGACCATGTTCGCGGAGGAATTCGGCACCGGCGGCTGGATCCTGATGGGGCTGCTCGGCCTGTGGTGGCTGTTCACGCTCATCCCCAACCTCGCCGTCACCGTGCGCCGGCTGCACGATCAGGACAAGTCCGGCTGGATGATCCTGTTGATCCTGATCCCGTTCGTCGGGCCGTTGATCCTGCTGGTGTTCATGTTCCTGGAGGGCACCCGCGGACCCAACCGCTTCGGTCCCGACCCGAAGGGCGCCGGCCACTCCGACACGTTCGGCTGAGGTTGCGGCGATAGGGGCGGGGCGCTAACAGCCTCGCCCGTGCCCCTGTGGCGGAATTGGTAGACGCGCTCGACTCAAAATCGAGTTCCGCAAGGAGTGCCCGTTCGACTCGGGCCAGGGGCACCATTTTCCGGTGAAGGCCGGCGGTTGCTCCGCGTTGCTCGCGTCGGGGATCGGCGTGCGGATTATCGCACGCGCTTCACGAACACTCGTCCATCTGCGCGCCGCTCCGTCACGAAATTCGGAAGCGCCTCGATCAGGTCCGAGAGCCGGCTGTAGCCATAGCTGCGGGCGTCGAACGACGACCTCGCGCTGGCCCTTTGGCCAATTTCGGAAAGGCTGGCAAATCCGCGCTCGTCCCGGTTGGATGCCCTGATCGCGTCGCCGAGCAGCTCGACCAGCGCGGCGTCCACCGCAGGCTTGTCTTCGAGAGGCTCATCCTCTTTCCGATCGACCAGAGCGCTGACGTCGATGAACCGGCTGCACGCCTGCTTGAAGGAGTCGGGCGTCTTCGCAGTGCCGAAGCCGTAGACCGGGAGCCCGTCCTGGCGGATCCGCATGGCCAAGGGCATGAAGTCGCTGTCGCTCGACATGATCCCGAACCCGTCGACATGGCCTCGCGCCAGCAGGTCCATCGCATCGATCGTCATCTTCATGTCGGTCGCGCTCTTGCCCTTGGTCACGTCGAACTGCTGCTGCGGCTCCAGCGCGTGACGGTGGGTCATCTCGGCCCAGCCCTTGAGCGCCGGCTTGTTCCAGTTGCCGTAGACGCGCCGGATGTTGACGGTTCCGAGCTCGGCCAGGACGGTAAGCACCTGCTCGAGCGTCTGCGGCGACGCGTTGTCCGCGTCGATGAGCAAGGCGATGTTCGCAGAGCGGCTTCTGTCGACCATGGCATCCCTTCTTGAGATCGAGACGGCGGGCATCGGGCAGAGGGCCGACGTCGGTTCGGCGGCCAAGGCCTTGTTTCCGGCCTCTATCGTGGAATCGACGGGAGCGCGACACGCGATGCAAGCGCCGCTTGCGTTGGCCGCGCCGCCGGCCCGGTCAGAACGCCACGTAGCTCGCCGACGGCGTCTCGCCGCGCTTGCCGTAAGCGCGGATGAAGGCGCCGATATGGGTCGTCGCCAGCGCGTGGGCGTCGAGCGGGCGCCCCGACTTGCCGCCCAATTGCTCCTGGTGGAGGTAGGCGAGGATCAGGGGCGCGGCGAAGGCGAGGGCGGCGTGGCGCGGCTGGACATTGGCCATTTCGCCGCGCTCGGCATGGACGGCGAGGCGCCGCTCGAGCGCCGCCAGCCAAGGCTCCAGCACATTCTCCAGGGTCGCCGGCCCGAGGTCGGGATGGGCGAGCCCGTTGATCAGCCCGATCGACAGGCTGGCGCCGCCGCGTTCGTGCAAGTGGATGATGATCTCGTCGGCGGCGTCGGCGAGCGACGTGGCGAAGTCGCCGCCGGGCTCCGCCAGCCGCTCGACGCCTTCCGCCGCGTCCGCCCGCTCCTGCTCCAGCACCGCGCGGATCACGTCGTCGCGCTTGCCGAAATAGTGGGTCATGGTCGACAGGCCGACGCCGGCCGCGGCAGCGAGCTCGCGCCACGACGCATGGGTCGCGCCTCGCTCTCCGAGCCGCGCCCGAATGCGGTCCAGAAGCTCGCGCCTCTTCGCCTCGAATCCCGGCGCGCGCAGTCCCTTCGGTCTCGGCATAAATCTCCCCGTCAGCCCGGTTCGGATGATCCACTGTAGCTGTCGGGATCGAATGATCCAGCGCAAAATCCTGGTCCGTGGAGGCTTCCCAGCGGCCCCGCTTGCAGGCATGAATCGCGCGACGGAGTTCGACGCGCATGAACAAGATGGGGGAGACGGACAGCGAGGGCGCGCCGGCGCCGGCGCCGGTCCACCTGGACGAGGACGAGGCCGGCCGGATGGGCTTCCGCCGCGACCGCCTGCTCGCCGCGCTCACCCTGATCTGCGGCCTGCTCCTCGCTTTGGCGCTGCCCTTCGCCTTGCGCTTCGGAGCCGAATTCTTCCTTCCGGTGACCGCCGCCCTGGTCATCGCAATCGCGCTCGTGCCGCTGCTCGAATGGCTCGAGCGGCGACGCGTGCCGTCGGTGCTCGCGTCGCTGATCTGCGTGCTCTTGCTGCTCACGGTCGCCAACATCGCGGTCGCGTCGATCGTCTTCCCGGCGATGCAATGGGTCGAGGACCTGCCCGAGCGGATCGAGAGCATCCAGGCGACCCTGGCGCCGATCTTCGAGCTCTATGCCTCGCTCGAGGACTTCATCGACAATCTCGTGCGCGAGTTCGCTCAGACCTCCTCGCCGGCGGCTCCGCAGACGGTGACGGTGGAACCGCCCAACTCGTTGCTCGCGATCATCGCCACCTCGGCGCCTTACGCCATCCTGCAGATGTTCTTCGCCGTCCTGGTGATCTTCTTCTTCCTCGCCGGCTGGACCCGAATGCGCAAGCGCACGATCACGACCCGGACGAGCTTCGACGGCGCGATGACCACGGCGCGGGTGATCCAGCAGGTGGTCGACGCGACCTCTCTCTATCTCGGCACCATCACCATGGTGAACGTGACCATCGGCCTGGTCACCGCGGCGATCCTGTGGGCGATCGGAATGCCGACCCCGTTGATGTGGGGCGGCATCGTCGCCCTGCTCAACTATATCCCGTACCTCGGTCCGATCGCCTCGGTGATCCTGCTCGCGGTCGGCGGGCTGATGGTGTTCCCGGACCCCTGGTTCGCGCTGCTGCCGGCGTTGAGCTTCGCCAGCATCCATCTGGTCGAGGCCAACATCATCACGCCGACCCTGGTCGGACGCCGGCTCACCATCAATCCGCTGCTGATCCTCGTCGCATTGAGCTTCTGGGCCTGGGTGTGGGGAACCGCCGGCGCGTTGCTCGCGGTGCCGCTGCTGATCATCGGCAAGACCGTCCTCGATGCGGCGGGAAGGCCGGATATTGCCGGTTTCCTCTTCGAGGAAGGCATCCTCATCCACGACCCGCACGACGAGCCGGCGCGCAAGCCCGAATGAACCGAAAAAAGCCGCTCCAGGCTTGTTGACAGGGCAAAGGCGCTCGCCTAACTCGCCGGCCTCACACCGAACGCGGGTGTAGCTCAGTTGGTTAGAGCGCCGGCCTGTCACGCCGGAGGTCGCGGGTTCGAGCCCCGTCACTCGCGCCATTTTCGGGAGGGATGCGAGCCGTGATCGAGGCCGTCGCAGCCGCTCTCCTCAGCCTCCAGACTCCGCCAGCCGCGGACGCGCGCGTCCTGCCTCCGATCGACGAATGCGGCCGCGACGAGAGTTTCTCGCGGTTCCGCGCCCATCTCCTCGACGTGCTGGCGCGCCGCGATGCGGCGGCGCTTCGCGACCTCGTTGCCGACGACGTCTTCTACTCGTTCGGCGGCAGCGAGGGGCGCGACGGCTTCTTCGAGACCTTCGGCCTTCAGGACCCGCAAAGCTCCGGCTTGTGGGGCGCCCTGGCGGAGACCCTGATGCTCGGCTGCGCGCGGAGCGGCGGCCAGACGGTCGCGCCTTATGCGTTCGCGAACTGGCCGGACTTCGACGGCGTCGGAACGTCGTTCCTCGCTCTGCCCGGGACCGAGCTGCATCGCGGGCCCTCCTATGAGAGCGAGATCATCGCGACGCTCGCCTGGCACGTCGTGGAGGACGTCGCCGGCGACTTCGACGAGGACGCGCAGCCGTGGCGCCGGGTCAGGCTGGGCGACGGCCGCACCGGCTACGCCCGCGACCGCGACCTTCGCGTCGACATCGATTTCCGCGCCATCTTCGAGCAGCGCGCCGGCCATTGGCTATTGACCACCTTCGTCGCGGGCGATTGACGGCGCAACGTATTCGCAGGCTGGCAGTGGATCATATGATCTATCCGGCTTCGCCGGTCAGGCGTCGGGTCGTCCGTCGCGCACGGCCTGCTCGGGCGCGACCGTGCAGTCCGATGCTGGTGGCACGGACGGCGCCAGCCACCGTGACATTGCCAGCCACCATCGGGATTTCGTCATTAACTGATGGAATATCAGTACATTCTAAAGCAAACCTGCCATTAACCATGAGCATTAACCTTTGGGCGCGACCCGGGTAGCAGCAGCTCGATCACCGGATAGTGCTTTTGAGGTGCCCGAAAGCAGCTATCCCCACAGCCAATTCGCTGGTTCGGATGAGCCACCACCGTCAGGCGGGGGCGCGGCAGGTCAGCGTCGGCGCCAGCTTCCCGTCGCGGTCCAGCCGAGCAAGGGCCGCACCGGGATGATCCAAGCGATCCCGGCGACGACGTAGAACAGCATCTCGACCAGGAAGGACAGGCGCGCGACGTAAGGCGCCAGCGTCGCCACCATCGCGCTCCACGCGGCGATCAGCAGCAGGATCAGCGCCATTCCGACGGCGTTGCGCCATTTCGGCTTCAGCTCCTGCACGAAATCCACTCCTTCGGGGTCGCGATGGCGTCGAGCCCCTGGTCCCAGGGGTCGGCCGGCAACGGCGTCTCGCTGATCTGCGCGTCCCAGCCAAGGCCGATCGTGTAAACTTCGTGGCCGCCAGCCCGCAGATGGGAAATTGCGCGGTCGTAATGGCCCTTGCCGTGGCCGATGCGGGTGCCGCGGCGGTCCGCCATGACCAAAGGCACCAGCACCAGGTCGGGCGCCAGTGCGGGGTAACTGGCCGGTGGCTGCAAGACGCCCCACGGGCTCGGCTCGGTGGCTGGCGCCTCGCGCCAGATCATGCGCGAGTCGCGGCCGGCGAAGGAGGGAAGGACCGCGCGCTGGCCGTCGATCAGTCGATCCAGGATTGGATAGGGGCTGATTTCGTCGCGCAGCGGGTGATAGGCGGCGATCACTCGAGCAGTCACCAGATGCGGCAGCACCCGCTCCGCGAGTTCCGCCTCGAGCCGGGCGCGCGTCTCGGGAGTCAGCGAGCGCGCGAAATCGCGCCGCGCCCGGAGGGCCTGGGACCGTAGATCGGCCTTGGAGGAGGGTGACGGGACCGCCATGGCCGTTTGCTGGAATATCCTCTGACGCCAGAACGTCAGGTGGGGACCATGTGCGTCGGACCAGGATCCGGGCAGGGATAGCCCCCGAGGATGTCTTATCGCCTCAGGGATGTTCGCAAAAGCTCGTACCGGGCAGTACCCGTCAGGACCCGATTTAGGGTGCGAGGCGCGGTTCCTCAAGCGCCGCGGGCGCTTCCAGGCGCCGCGCCAGCGTCTCGACGCGATCCGCCAGCGTTTCCAGCGCCGCGACCAGCTCTTCGTCGACCGGCCTGGGCGACTCGGGGCCCTTGCCGCCGGACTGCATGTCCTTGACGTCGTCGGCGAGAAGCAGGCTGGTAAACAGCAACTGGCGGGTCTCGGTGAGGCTGCCCAGCGCCTCGGAAGCGTCGCGGGCACGCTTGTCGGCCAGCGCCGCGACCGAGCGCAGATGCGCTTCCTCGCCGTCGCGGCAGGCGACGCTGTACTTCCGCCCGGCGATCTCGACCTCGATATTGGCCATCAGCCCGCGGCCTCCTCGCGTTCGGCGATCAGCTCGTCGAGCTCGGCGATCGCCTGCTCGACGCGGCCGCGGAGCCGCCCATGGGCGGCGCGCAGCGCCTCGATCTCGGCCCGGTCGGACTGGTCGGCCTTGCCGCGCTCGGCAGCGGCCGCTTCGATCCGCGCGACCGCCCGTTCGATTCGAGCCAAGGCCTTGAGCGCGCGCTGATCCTCCATGGCCGAAGCCATAGCATTGTTGCGGTGAGCGGCAAGGGCCGGCGGCCCGCTGGTTGACGCGGCCACCCTACCGCTTAAAGACGCCCTCACGCGCCCCACGCGGCGCAACACTCACCAGGCACCGGGACCTTAAATGACCGTCGAACCGAGGTTGCTTGCGAACGCCATTCGGGCGCTGGCGATGGACGCCGTCCAGGCTGCCAATTCGGGCCATCCCGGCATGCCGATGGGCATGGCCGACGCCGCGACACTTTTGTGGACCGAATATCTGAAATATGATCCATCCGATCCAAAGTGGCCGGACCGCGATCGTTTCATCCTGTCCGCCGGCCATGGATCGATGCTGATCTACGCGCTTCTGCACCTCACCGGTTACGAGCGGCCGACGATCGACGACATCAAGGGCTTCCGCCAGGTCGGCTCGCCCTGCGCCGGGCACCCCGAGAATTTCATGCTCGACGGCGTCGAGACCACCACCGGGCCGCTGGGGCAGGGCGTGGCGATGGCGGTGGGCATGGCGATCGCCGAGCGCCACCTCAACGCGACCTTCGGCGACGATCTCGTCGACCACCGTACCTGGGTGATCGCCGGCGACGGCGACCTCATGGAGGGGGTCAACCACGAGGCCGCGGGTCTCGCCGGTCATCTCGGGCTCGGCCGCCTGATCGTCATCTGGGACGACAACCGCATCACCATCGATGGATCGACCGATCTGTCGACCTCCGAGGACATTCCGGCGCGCTACCGCGCCTATAATTGGCATGTCGTCGAATGCGACGGCCACGACTTCGCCAGCATCCGCGCCGCCTATGACGAGGCGCTTGCCGATCCGCGGCCGTCGCTGGTCGCCTGCCGGACCATCATCGGCTGGGGCGCGCCCAACAAGCAGGGCACCGCCGCCACCCATGGCGCCGCGCTTGGCGCCGACGAGGTCGCGGCGGCGCGCAAGCAGCTCGTGTGGGACAGTGAGGCATTCGATCTACCAAACGACATCGCCGCCGCGTGGCGCGAGGCGGGGGCGCGCTCAACGCAGGTCCATGCCGATTGGCGCAAGCGGCTTGGTGGCAGCCCCCAGGCGGCCGAGTTCAGCCGCCGAATGGCCGGCGATCTGCCCGTTAACTTTTCGCTGAAGCCTTGTATCGACGGCTTGCTTGCGGCGCCCCAGAAGGTCGCGACGCGCAAGGCTTCGGAAATGGTGTTAGGATCGATTAACGATCTGTTGCCGGAGACGATCGGCGGCTCGGCCGACCTCACGGGTTCAAACAACACGAAAACAAAGTCGCAGAACCCGTTAACATCAAACGATTATTCAGGCCGGTACATCTACTACGGCATCCGCGAGTTCGGCATGGCCGCGGCGATGAACGGAATGGCTCTGCACGGCGGAGTCATCCCGTACGGCGGCACGTTCCTGGTCTTCTCCGATTATTGCCGTCCCGCGATCCGCCTCTCGGCGCTTCAGCAGGCCCGGGTCATCTACGTGATGACTCATGACAGCATCGGCCTCGGTGAGGACGGGCCCACTCACCAGCCGGTCGAGCATCTGATGAGCCTTCGCGCGATGCCGGATCTGCACGTCTATCGCCCGGCCGACACGATCGAGACCGCACAGTGCTGGGAACTTGCCCTGCGCCGCAAGGATGGCCCGTCGCTCCTCGCACTCACTCGCCAAAACCTTCCGCAAGTCATTACGGATGCGCAAGAAAACCGCTGCGCTCGTGGTGCGTATCGGCTTCGGGCGGCGCAGTCCGGGCGTCGCGTCGTGTTGCTCGCGACGGGCTCGGAGGTCGAGATCGCGCTCGCGGTTGCCGACCGGCTCGAGGCTTCGGGCTACGGCGCCGACGTCGTGTCGATGCCGTGCTGGGAGCTGTTCGAGGAGCAGGACGCCGCCTACCGCGCCGATCTTCTCCCGGATCTGCCGTTGGATCGACTGCTCCGGGTTTCGATCGAGGCCGGCGCCACGTTCGGCTGGGAACGCTACACTTTGGCCGGCGGAATGCGCTTTGGACTCGACCGGTTCGGCGCTTCCGGCCCGGCGGATCAACTGTACCACAAATTTGGACTGACGGCCGAGGCGATCGCCCCGCAGGTGATCGCGCGCCTTGAAGGAGTGAAGGAATGACCAAAGTTGCGATCAACGGCTTCGGGCGGATCGGCCGCCTGGTGGCCCGGGCCCTGCTGGAGCGTGGCGACAGCGGCCTCGAGCTCGTCACCATCAACGATCTCGCCGACGCCAAGGCCAACGCCCACCTGTTCAAGCACGACAGCGTCCACGGCGCCTTCCCGGGCGAGGTGAAGGCGGACGGCCAGGACCTGATCGTCAACGGCAAGCGAATCCGGGTCACTGCCGAGCGCGACCCCGCCAAGCTGCCTCACGGCGAGCAGGGCATCGACCTCGTCCTCGAATGCACCGGCTTCTTCACCGACCGCGACAGCGCCCAGAAGCATATCGACGCCGGCGCCAAGAAGGTGCTGATCTCGGCCCCGGCCAAGGGCGTCGACCTCACCGTCGTCTATGGAGTCAACCACGACAAGCTGGAGGCCGGCCACACCATCGTCTCCAACGCATCGTGCACGACCAACTGCCTCGCGCCGGTCGCCAAGGTTCTCAACGACCTGGTCGGAATCGAGCGCGGCCTGATGACCACGATCCACGCCTACACCAACGACCAGAAGATCCTCGATCAGATCCACCCGGACCTGCGCCGCGCCCGCGCCGCCGGAATGTCGATGATCCCGACCACCACCGGCGCCGCCCGCGCCGTCGGCGAGGTGCTTCCGGAGCTGAAGGGCAAGCTCGACGGCTCCGCCGTCCGCGTGCCGACCCCGAACGTCAGCCTGGTCGATCTCACCTTCAATCCGAAGCGTGAGACGAGTGTTGCAGAAATCAACGGCGCCCTGAAGGCGGCCTCCGAGAGCGGCCCGCTCAAGGGCATCCTCGTTTACACCGAGGAGCCGCTGGTCTCGATCGACTTCAACCACAGCCCGGCAAGCTCGACCGTCGACAGCCTTGAGACCGCGGTGCTCGAGGGCAAGCTGGTCCGCGTCGTCAGCTGGTACGACAACGAGTGGGGCTTCTCTAACCGCATGGTCGACACCGCCCGCGCGATGGCGGCGCTCTGAGCGACACGCGGATCATCTGATCCAACGGAGCGGACATGAGTTTCAGGACCCTCGACGATCTCGGTGACGTCCGCGGCAAGCGCGTACTGGTCCGCGAGGACCTTAACGTGCCGATGCAGGACGGCCACGTCACCGACGACACCCGTCTCCGCGCGACCTTGCCGACGGTGACGGAACTCGCCGACAAGGGCGCGATCGTCCTGGTCCTGGCTCATTTCGGCCGACCCAAGGCGCCGACGCCCGATTTCTCGCTGTCGCGCGTCGTCTCCGCCTATGAAAACGTGTTGGGTCGGGAGGTTCGTTACATCGACTGGGAAGGGGCTGCGGACAATGTCGCAATGCTCCAGCCCGGCGACATCGCCCTGTTGGAGAATACCCGTTTCTTCGGCGGCGAGGAGAAGAACGATCCAGCGGTGGTCGAGCGCTTCGCCCGCCTCGGCGACATCTACGTCAACGATGCTTTCTCCGCCGCCCACCGCGCCCATGCCTCGACCGAGGGGCTGGCACACGTCCTTCCTGCTTATGCCGGGCGCGCGATGCAGGCCGAGCTGGAGGCGCTCGGGAAGGCGCTCGGCAATCCCGAGCGTCCCGTCGCGGCCGTGGTCGGCGGCGCCAAGGTCTCGACCAAGCTCGACGTGCTTCACAACCTCGTCGGAAAGGTGGATCACCTGATCATCGGCGGCGGCATGGCCAATACCTTTCTCGCTGCTCGAGGCGTGAATGTCGGCAAGAGCCTCGCCGAGCATGACCTTCGGGACACCGCCTTGGCCATCCTCGACGCGGCCGACCGCGCGAACTGCATCGTTCACCTTCCTTACGACGTGGTGGTCGCGAAGGAGTTCGCGGCCAATCCGGCGAGCCTTCGAACCTGCAACGTTCACGAAGTCGCGGCCGACGAGATGATCCTCGACGTCGGGCCTGCCGCCGTCGAGGCGCTGGCTGACGCGATCAAGACCTGTCGCACCCTGGTGTGGAACGGCCCGCTCGGCGCGTTCGAGATTCCGCCGTTCGACTCGGCCACGATCGCGCTCGCCCGCACCGCCGCGGCGTTGACCGAGGGCGGCAGCCTCGTCTCGGTCGCCGGTGGCGGCGACACCGTAGCGGCGCTCAACCATGCCGGGGTCGCCGACGACTTCACGTTCGTCTCGACCGCCGGCGGTGCCTTCCTCGAGTGGATGGAAGGCAAGGAGCTGCCCGGCGTGAAGGCGCTGGAGTCCTGACCGCGACCGGAAAAGCCGCCCGATGACGCATGCTTGCCTGTTCCTCGCCGCCGCGGCCGCCATTCCAGCCGCTCCCGCGGCGCTGCCCGCGGACGTCCGCGCGGTGGTCGAAGCCGCCATCGCAAGCGGTGATGCCGGCGCCATCAATGCCGTCGTCCGCTTCACCATTGCCGCCCATCCCGGCGCCGAGGCGGAGGTGCGCGCGCTTCACCGGGCCTTCCTCGATCGCCGCACCGCCGAAGCCCGGCGCCAGGAGAGCGAGCGCCTCGAGCAGCTCGCCGAGGCGGGCGTGCTCGACAATTGGGACGGCCAGGTCGAGGTCGGCGCGGTCCGAGCGACCGGCAGCAGCGATCATCTCGGCCTGTTCGCGGCCTTGACCGGCCAACGCACCGGAATCGACTGGAGCCACCGGCTCGAGGCGCGCGCGGAGCTGCAGGAGTCGCAGGGCGTCCGCACCGTGGAACGGATCGGCGCAAGCTGGCAGCCGCGCCGCAAGTTCGGCGACCGCATCTACGGCTACGGCCTCGCCCAATATGAGCGGGACCCGTTCGTCGGCTTCGACGGCCGCTACACCGCGGCGCTCGGGGCCGGCTACCGGCTCGTTCAGGGTCGCGACCTGCGGCTCGAGCTGGAAGGCGGACCGTCCTTCCGAAGCATCGATTCGACGACCGGCGAGGACTATTCCTCGCTCGGCGCGCGCGCGTCGCTGGACTTTGCCTGGAAGGTGGCGCCGGCGGTCGAGGTCAAGCAGACCGGCACGCTCACGGTCGAGGAGCTGAACGGCAGCGGACGCGCGACCACGTCGCTCGACAGCCGCCTGCTTGGCCCTCTGCGCATGCGTCTGTCCTATGAGCTTCGCTATGAAGAAGACGCGCTGCGCAACATCGAGAAGCTCGACACCACCAGCCGCGCCACGCTCGTCGTCGACTTCTGAGGAGCTAGGCTTGGCCTTCTCCTCGCCGAGCGGCTAGGAGGCGGCGATGCTGCCCGAACGGAGACGATGATGCAGAAATCCGCAACCGAGGTGATGCACGACGTCGTTCTCGCCGCAGTGCTCGACGGGGTCGCGGCTCTGCGCGCCTCGTCCGGCGGCATGCCCAACACTTTGCTGCGCAATCTCAACGCCATCCATGCCAACACCACGTTCGCCGACCTGCCCAAGGAATTGCAGGATGCGATCAATGCGAGCGTGCGCTCGGCCTTCAACAAGCTCCTCAAGGAAGGCTATTCGGTGACCAGCGGAAGTGCGCCGCCGCCACGTCCGCAGCACCGCCCGGCGCGCGACGGCGCACCGCGCCCGCCGCGGCGCTCGTCCCCGTCCGGCGGCAAACCCGGCGGCAGGCCGGAGGACAAGGGACCTCGCACGCCCGGCGGCAAGCCCCGCACGCCGCGGCCGCGCTGACCGATTTGTCCCCCGCTCGCCCCTCGGCTAGGGGACATGGCACCCCCTGTTTCGAAGCAAAATCACGGAGATGAATGAAGTGGACATGACCTCGAAGATCGCAACCGGCAAAGGCTTCATCGCCGCGCTCGACCAGAGCGGCGGATCGACCCCCAAGGCCCTCAAGGGCTACGGCATCGAGGAAGGCGCGTGGGGCAGCGAGGAGGAGATGTTCGGCCTCATTCACAAAATGCGCAGCCGGATCATCACCTCGCCTTCGTTCAGCGGCGACAAGGTGATCGGCGCGATCCTGTTCGAGCGCACCATGGACGGCCAGGTGGACGGCAAGCCGACGCCCCAAGCCCTGAAGGACAAGGGCATCGTCCCCTTCATCAAGATCGACAAGGGCCTCGAGGCGGAGGCCAACGGCGTCCAGCTGATGAAGCCGATGCCCGAGCTCGACGCGCTTCTGAGCCGCGCCAAGGGCCTCGGCATGTTCGGCACCAAGGAGCGTTCGGTCATCAATCTCGCCAACCGCGAGGGCATCGCCGCCGTCGTCAAGCAACAGTTCGACGTCGCCCGCCAGGTGCTCGCCGCCGGCCTCGTACCGATCATCGAGCCGGAAGTGAACATCAAGAGCCCGGAGCGTGCCGAGGCCGACGCCATCCTGCTCGACGAGCTCGTCAAGGCGCTCGATGCGCTGCCCGGCGACGACAAGGTCATGCTGAAGCTCAGCATCCCGACCAAGGCCGGCCTGTTCGGCCCGCTCGTCGACCATCCGCGTGTGCTCCGGGTCGTCGCCCTGTCCGGCGGCTACAGCCGCCCCGACGCCTGCCGCGAGCTCGCGAAGAACCGCGGCATGATCGCAAGCTTCAGCCGCGCCTTGCTCGAGGACCTTCGCCACCAGATGAGCGACGCGGAATTCGACCGTGCCCTCGGTCAGGCAATCGACGAGATCTACGAAGCCTCGACCGACAAGGTCGCCGCCTGACGTCAGCGCGGCCGCACCTCGAAGGTGAAGACGTAGACGCCCGGGTCGGTGTCGCTTCCCGCGACCCGACCCGGCTCCGCCGCGACCAGGACGATTTGCCGGCTGCCATGGGAGATCGGCTCGCCAAGGGCGAGATCGCGGGTGGCGCGCCCGGCGGCGCTGCGCATCTCCACCCGCAGGACGATCCGGCCCGCCCAGACGCAGCGTGCGTCGATCGGGCAGCGGCTGTCCTCGACGACGCGCAGTGGACGGACGTGCAGACCGTCCAGAACCGCGACCTCACCGAGCCGCGCCGTCGGGTCGGCGGCCGCGGGCGGCGTGGTCGCGCAGGAGGCGAGCGCCGCGGCAAGCAGCGGAAGGATGAGGCGTTTCATTGGACCTCAGGTGCGGCTCGGCTAATGAGCCGGTCATGAATGACGACGACGATCTCCGCCTCGACCCGAACTTCGCCGCCCGCTTCGAGGCGCAGGGCAGGGGCGATTGCCAGCTCTACCTGATCTCGCCGACGGACGTCGGCGGCGGATTTGCCGAACAGCTCAAGGCGGCGCTCGGCGGCGGGCCCGTCGCGGCCTTCCAGTTCCGGGTGAAGGGCGTCGACCAGCATGAGGCGGCGCGGCTGGCCGAGCCGCTGCAAGCCATCTGCGCCGAGCATGACGTCGCCTTCATCGTCAACGACAGCGCCGGGCTCGCCAGGCGCATCGGCGCCGACGGAGTCCATCTCGGCCAGCAGGACGGCGATCCGCGCGAGGCGCGGGCCTTGCTCGGCCCATCGGCGCAGATCGGCGTGACCTGCCACGACAGCCGTCACCTCGCCATGGAAGCGGGGGAGGCGGGCGCCGATTATGTCGCCTTCGGGAGCTTCTTCCCGACGACCACCAAGGAAGTCCGGCACCATCCCCATCCGTCCATCCTGTCCTGGTGGGCAACCTTGTTCGAGCTGCCCAGCGTCGCGATTGGCGGCATCACCCCGCACAACGGACGCGCTCTGGTCGAAGCCGGCGCCGATTTCCTCGCCGTCTCCAACGCCGTGTGGAGCAATTCGGAAGGGCCCGCGGCTGCGGTCGCGGCCTTCCAGGAGATTCTGAAGCGCTAGCGGAGATGCGGCGATGAAGATCATCGGAAGCTATGTCAGCCCCTATGTCCGCAAGGTGCTCGCCTGCCTGGCGCTCAAGGGGCTCGCTTACGAGATCGACCCGATCACGCCCTTCTTCGGCGGCGACGAATTCGATCGGCTGAGCCCGCTCCGCCGCATCCCGGTCCTGATCGACGGCGACCTGACCCTGTGCGACTCCTCGGTCATCTGCGCCTATCTCGACGAGAAATATGGCGGTCACGCCTTGCTGCCGGCCTCGCCCGAGGATCGCGCCCGCACCCGCTGGCTGGAGGAGTTCGCCGACACTCGGCTCGGCGATATCTTCATCTGGAGCCTGTTCTACCAGCGCTTCGTCCGTCCCGCCGTGTGGGGCGAGGAGGGCGACCAGGCGCGGATCGCCAAGGCGCTCGACCAGGACATCCCGCGAGCGCTCGATTATCTGGAGGGACAGCTTCCGGCCGAGGGCTTCCTGTTCGGCGAAATCGGCCTTGCCGACATCTCGCTCGCCGGCTTCTTCCGCAACGCGGCTTATGTCGACTTCGCGGTCGATCCTGCCCGTTGGCCACTCACCGCCGCCTTCGTCGAGCGGACGCTTGCCCACCGGGTCTTTGCGGAGCTGCTGCCGTTCGAGCAGGCGCAGATCAGCACCAACCCAGCCGGCCGCCGCAAGGCCCTGCTCGCGGCAGGCGCGCCGCTGGTTGCGGAGAGCGTCGGCGCGCCGGTGCCGCGGCGCGGGATGATGACCCTCTAGCGCAGCGCCTGGCGCACCATCGCTTTCAGGGTCTGGGCGTCGTGGATGGCGTGGCCGTCGATATCGTTGTTGAAATAGCACCAGACCTGGCGGCCGCTGCGCGCCTGATCGACGATCCAGTCGGTCCATGAGAGCAGGACCTCGTCCGAATAGCGGCCCCAATATTTACCGGTGCCGCCGTGGAAGCGGACATAGGCGGCGCGGCCGACCGCCCAGCGCTCGCTCGCCGATCCGGCCATGTCATGGACGCAGAAGGCGGCGCCGTGGCGATTGAGCAGAGCCAGCGTTTCGGGCACGTACCAGCTCGGATCGCGGAACTCGAAGACGTTGAGGACGTCCTTCGGCGCCAGCTCAAGGAAGCTCTCGAGCCGCTCGAGGTTGAGCTTGAGGACGGGCGGAAGCTGGTAGAGGATCGGCCCGAGCGTGTCGCCGAGGTGCCGGAAGGGCGGCATCATCCGCGCCAGCGGCTCCTCGCAATCCTTCAGTTTCTTGGCCTGGGTGAGGAAGCGGTTGGCCTTGACCGCGTAGCAGAAGCCCGGCGGCGCCTGCTCACGCCATTTGTCGAAGGTCTCGGCCGCGGGCAGTCGATAGAAGCTGTTGTTGATCTCGACCGTGTCGAAATGCTCGGAATAATATTGGAACCAGCTTCTGGCCGGCAGCCCCTTCGGATAGAATCGCTCGCGCCAATGCTTGTAGTTCCAGCCCGAACAGCCGATGCGGATGCGCTCCATGAGCCGGGAACGATGCGGCGCCGTAATGGGTTTCCTTGGCCGCCATGCAGCGGTTCAAGTTCCTCGCCACGATCGTCGTGACCGCGGTGATCACCAGCCTGTTCTGGATCGTCGTCTATAACGGCGCGGCGCTGACGGGCAGTGCCGGCACCTCCACCGCCAACGCGGTCGCCGATCTTCCGCCGGGAAAGACCGTGACGGCCACGCTCGAGGGACCGTCGCAACTGGTCGTCGCGCCGTCCGGCCTTGCCATCCCCGTGGCTGGCCTCGATGCCCGCCAACTGGTCGATACCTACACCCAGTCGCGCTCGGGCGGGGCACGCGTCCACAACGCGATCGACATCATGGCCCCCGAAGGAACGCCGGTCCTCGCCGCGGCGGAAGGCGTGGTGGAGAAGCTCTATTTCAGCCGCGGCGGCGGCGGCATCACGGTCTATGTCCGCTCGCCGGACCGGCAATGGATCTATTATTACGCCCACCTCCAGGAATATGCGCCGGGGCTCCAGGAAGGGCAGCGGGTGGCGCGCGGCGACCGGCTGGGAAGCGTCGGGAGCAGCGGCAATGCCAACCCCGCCGGCCCGCACCTCCATTTCGCCGTCCACCGCATGAGCGACGGCGAGCCATGGTATGAGGGGACTCCGGTCAATCCCTACCCGCTTCTTGCCGGAACAGGCGCTCCCCGCTAGAGCGCCGCATCAATTTCCAGTCAGCGAGCGGCTTATGAAGATCAGCGGCGTGGACATCCGTCCCGGCAACATCATCGAATATGAAGGCGGCATCTGGCGCGCCGTGAAGATCCAGCACACCCAGCCCGGCAAGGGCGGCGCCTATATGCAGGTGGAGCTGA
>JAEZFL010000066.1 GCA_023417515.1 Pseudomonadota bacterium
CCACGATGTTCAGCCGGGCCTCCACCGCCGCCTGCAGGAAATCGGCGGCGCGGCGCGGAACCGAGCCGCGCTCGACCAGTTCGTCCAGGCGCGTGATGTCGCGCATGAAGCGGCGGATCGACATCGACGGCCCGTCGATGGCCAACGGCGGGATGATCACGTTCACCCGGCTGCCATCGGGCAGACGTGCGTCGGCCATCGGCGAGCCCTCGTCCACGCGACGCCCCACGCGCGAGAGAATGCGCTCGATGGTGAGCATCAGGTGCTCGTTGTCGTGGAAGCGCACGTCGGTCGACTCCAGCACCCCGTGGCGTTCGACGAACACGGTGTGCGGGCCGTTCACCAGGATGTCGGCGACCGTCGTATCCGCCATCAGCGGCGCCAGGGGGCCCAGCCCGATCAATTCGTAGATGAGATCGCTTCGCAGACGCAGGCGCTCGACGCGCGAGAGCGGAACGGCCTCGGCTTCCAGGGTGACGGCCAGATAATCGTCCACTGCCGCCTCGATCTGGCCGAGGCTCGCGTTCGCCACCGCCTGCGGGTTGAGCACGTCCACCAGCGCACGGTGCAGGCGCTGGCGCACATGGTCGTAGCCGGTCGAGGTGGCCTGCACCGGTTCCTCGCGCAGCATGCGGCCTTCCATGTTCGGCTTGGCCAGCGAGCGCATGCGCTCGGCGATCAGGCTGGAGTGCTGGTGCTGCGTGCGACGCAGGTTGTCGCGCAGCGTGGTGCCGGGGTCGCGGGGCGGGAGATCCTCGGCCATGGTCAGAAGCGTGCGAGCAGGCGTCTGCCGCGATCCAGCCAGGACTCGCCAACGCGCAGCGTGCTGGACTCGCCGCTCAGGCGTGCCGCGAGCAGGCGGAAGCTGTCGGCCAGCCGCTGCTTGGGAAACGCCTCGAGCACGGTCTTGCCGTTGTTGGCCGCAATGGTCGCGTGCACGTCGTAGGGCATCACCATCTCCACCGGCCAGTCGAGCGTTTCGGCCACTAGGTCGGGCGGAACGTTGCCGCGGAAGCGCGTGTAGCGGTTGATGACCACCGTGATGCGGTTCTCGCCGTAGCCGGCCTGGCGCAGCATCTGCAGGTTGTGGCGTGCGCTGCGGATGGCAGGCACCACCGCCTCGGTCACCAGCAGGATGTGGTCGGCCAGATCCATCATCGCCAGGTTCAGACTGGACAGGATGGGGAAGGTGTCGACCAGGGTGTATTCGTAGGTACCCTTGGCCACCAGCAGGATCTTCGACAGCTGGTCTTCCTGGAAGTCGAGTTCGAGCGGGTTGTCCGACGAGTGCGCCAGTACTTCCAGTCCGCTGGGATGCGGCGTCATCAGATTGCGCAGCATCTCGGAGTCGATGCGTCGATACTCGGCCACCGCATCGCGCAGCCAGTGCTCGGGCCGCAGGTCGAGCATGGCGGAGATGTTCGGGGCCTGCGTGTTGGCGTCGACCAGCGCCACGTGTCCGCTGCCCAGCGCCTGCACCAGAGCATGCGCGGTATTGACGGTGACCGTGGTCTTGCCCACCCCACCCTTGCTGCTGTACGTGACGATGAGCCGGCCCAGCCGGCGAGTGGGCGCGCTGTCCTCGCTCTGCAGGCGCAGCGCCTTGCGCAGAATCTGATGGACCTCCTCGTCCTGCACCGGTTGCGCCAGCACCTCCTGCGCGCCGGCACGGATGGCGCGCGTGATCACGTCGGGCGCGATCTTGTCCAGGCTGGCGGCGACAAGCCGTCCCTTCACCTGCGCGAGCTGTTCGATGGCAAGCAGGCCGGCCTCGAGATTGCGTGTGAGATCGAGGAATACGGTCTCGGCCTCGATCTGGTGCGCGAGTTCCAGTCCTTGTCCGACGGTGTCGGCCAGACGCAGGCTGACCAAGGTCGCGGTGAAGCGCAGGCAGGCGGCCTGCACCTGCTGACGAAAGTTCTCGTGGCCGCTGACGATCAGGACGCGCATGCGGGCTCCCGGCGGGCGTCAGCGTGTGGGCAGCGCGTAGCCGGGCCAGCCGTCGGTGCGCATGCGTCGGCTCTCCTGGGCGCGCACCAGGTCGATCAGGCGTGCGTCGGCGAGCGCGTTGCCATGCACCCGGTAGAGCTCGGCGTCCTCGTCGCGCAGGTAGTAAATGTCGTTGCGGCGTAGCCAGTAGCCATCGCCGCGCAGGATCGAGGTCGTCACCAGCAGTTCGTGCCGTGGTACGGACCGGTCCGCGATCTCCGACCGATCGGTCACTGCCAGCTCGGGCGGAAGCGAGTCGATGTTTGCGTAAAACGGAAGGTCGGTGCGCCGGCCCTGGCCGAACTCGACCAGCCGGATGGCATAGCGGATCGCGGTGCCGGCGGCAGGTGGTGCGGCGACGTTCACGCCCGCCTTGTGCAGCTCGGTGACCAGCAACTCGTGGAACGCAGCGCTGAACGCGGTGGCCGGTTGCGGCGGGACGACGGCGAACGGATGGCCGAGCGTCTCGGGTTCGGCGTCGAGCATCGCGCGCGTGGCGAGCGCGATGTTTGCGGCCATCAGTTGCCAGTGCTGGACTGCCTGCACCTCGCGCTGCAGGGAGGTCGGGTGGTTGGTCGGCAGCGGAACCGCGGCGTAGCGGTAGGGGGGCGTGTGGCAGCCCGTCGCGACGAGCGCGAGCGCCAGGAGCGATACGACCGTCGTGGTGCGGCTATTCATCGTCATCGTCCGTCGGGTCGGCTGCGGAAGCGCTGCCCGAGGCCCTCGCCTCCAGCCGGGCGATGGCGCTCTGAGCGCCCTTCTGCTGGTTCGCAGGCGCGAGCGACGCGGCCTTGCGCATCGCTGTCAGGGCGTCGTCGTACTGCGCAGCAGCTTCCAGCACGCGCGCGAGGACTCGGTACGCCTGCCATTGCGTCGGGGACAACTGCGCGGCGAGGCGGGCATGGCGCACGGCATTGGTGTGGTCGCCGCTGCGCGAATAGGCGCGCGCGAGATCGCCATGTGCGCGGCCCGCTTCCGGTTCGAACGACACGACCTTCTGGTAGGCCTCGATGGCCTGCCTGCTCTGTCCCAGTTGCATCTGGCAATCACCCAACGCGCGATAGCCGTTGACGACGCGCTTCGATCCGCCCTCGTCAGCCTCCAGTGCGCGAAGATCCTGCTCGACCCGTGTCACGACGTTGGCGCAGGCTGCACGGCCCGCTGCCCCCGCCGCCGCCGCGGACTTCAATGCCTGCAGGCGCGCATCCATCTCCTGCTTCGCCCGGGTGTTGCTCACGCCGGTGGCGACGATCGCACCGACGATGAGCGCCAGCGCCGCGATCGCGACGACGAACAGCCGCAGCCGCTTGTTCATCTCCTGCCCTCGTAATTGAGTTGTTCCCAGTTGGGTGTCCGGTTGTCCAGACTGCGCGGCGCATAGGTGGCCGGCGAGGTGGACGTTGGCTGCGGCGCATCCGAGGCTGCCGCTGGTCCCATCGCGGCGAACCCGCCCTCCGGCACCTTGCGCGCCGTCACCGTCACGATCAACTCGGTGCGCACCTTCTCGTCCGACTTGCTGCGGAACAGGACGCCCAGGACCGGAAGGCGCGAGATCCACGGTACCGCGCTGGTGGACTGTGTGTCCGTATCCGATACCAGCCCGGCCACGGCCCAGGTCTCGCCGTCGCTGGACTCGGTGAGCGTGCGCACCGAGCGCTGCTTGAAGCCGGGAATGACGACGCCGTTGAGATTGATGGCGCGGGCGTTGTCCGGTTCGGTGAACACCTGATCCAGGACGATGCTGATGCGTCCGTCCTCCAGCACCGTGGGGCGGGCGACGATGCGCAGCCCGAATTCGATGAACTCCACGTTGTTGAGCACGAGCGCATTCTGCGTCGGCGTGCCGGGCACCACGGTCTCGACGGGGAACGGAATGTTTCCCCCAACCAGGAAGCTGGTCGCCTCGCCGCTCACCGCGGACAGGATCGGCTCGGACACCGATTGCGCAGCGCCGGTCTGCTCGAGGGCCTGGAGGAAGGCCTGTACGGTCGTCGTGCCGCCGACCAGCTTGGCGACGGCGTTCACACCCCCAATCGGGATGGGTGGCAGCGAGGTGGTCGGATCGTTCGGTGGTGTGAACAGCCGGTTGCCAGCCGTCGAGACCGACACGCGCGAGCCGTCGATGCGCCAGTTGATGCCCAACTCCTCCGTGCGGTTGCGATCCACCGCGACGATGCTCATCTTGATCTCGACGCGCGGCTGTTGCGCGACCTCCAGCAGGCTCATGACGCGCCCGCCGCCGATCATGACTACGTCCGCGCGCGAGACGTTCTGGCCCAGGTTGCCTTTGGCCGGCGACACCTCGACCGGGAGCGCGAGGGAGCCACCGCGCCGCGAGCCCCCTGCGCCGGCCCCGGACATGGCGCTGCGACGGCCCACACCACCGATCCCCGGCAGGGCGAGCGGATCGACCACCGGTTCGAACTCGTCATCGGCCGTCAGATTCCCCGCGAGCACGCCGCCCCGGTCGCTGATGACGGAGAACTGCGGATCGCCCTCCGCGCGCACGAAGCGGTCGGCGAGCGTCAAAGCGCGGCTCAGCGCCGTGGGCGTCGCCACCTTCCCGCGCAGGATGAACACGCCGTTGACCTCCTCGACGGTGATCTTCGCATCCACGCGCCGCAGGATGCCTTGCAGGCGCTCCGCTGCCGTGCGCAGCGCCTCTTCGGTCACCAGCAGGTTGATGACGCGCGTGGTACCCGAGGTCAGCTCCTCGCTAATGTACGAACGCTCGCCCTCGGCGCCGGATACCGGCTCGACCGTGGCGGTGCCTTCCCTCGCGTTGCCCGCCGTGGTGGCATTCGCGCCCGCGCCGTTGGCATCACGCCGGCGCGGCTGTTCCCGGCTCTCGCGCGGGTTGGTGCTGATGGTGACCTCGGACTGGCCGAAATAGCGCGTGGCCGCCTCGAAGGCACGCTCGACCACGCTCTTGTTGCGTACGACGCCGGTGAGGATGATGGCGTCGTCGTTGGGATCGCTCTCCACGCGGATGCGCGGGTCGAGCGTCTGCAGGTGGCGCGCGAGGTGGGTCAGGTCATGTGTGACGATGATTCGGTAGGGAACGGTCGCACCGCTCTTGAGGATCAGCGTCAGACTCGTGCTGCCCGGCCTGCCGGCGTTGATCAGGATCGCCGTGTTCTTGATGGCCGTGGCGCGCACGATGCCGGGGTTGCCCACGGCAATGGTGGCGACCGGGCCGGAGGTATTCAGGATGCGCGAATGACCGCGCACGATCCGCAGCGTGAAATCGTCGTCGGCAAGCGCGGGCGCGATCGGCACGGACAGCGTCAGAGCGAGAACGAAGACCAGCAGCGCGCGCATGACGACCTCTCATGCCTCGCCGATGCGGATCACGCCGCGCCGGATGGCCAGATG
>JAEZFL010000106.1 GCA_023417515.1 Pseudomonadota bacterium
CCTCGACCACCAGGACGGCACCACCCTCACCGGGGACGTATCCACGGGCGCCGACGTCGAAGGGCACATACGCGGTTCGCGGATCGTCGCCGGTGCTCAGCGTGCCGCCGCTCATCCGGGCCACCCAGCCGTACGGGCAGAAGGAGCTCTCGAAGCCTCCGGAGAGCATGAGCCGGGACCCCTTGCGGATGTTCCGCCGGGCCTGCGCGACCGCGTCGAGCCCGCCCGCCTGGTCGCTGACGATGACGCCGGCGGGGCCTCTCATGCCGTGCCGGATCGACGTCTGCCCCGTGTTGACGGCGTAGAACCAGGCGAACGACATGTACACGCTGACGTGCTCGGGACCGGACCGCCACAGGTTCTCCAGCTCGCGCTGGCCGTACTCGAAGCCGCCGAACGCCCCGGCCATCGCCACGCCGGTCTCGGTCGCCTCGTAGGCGCCGGGTTCCACCCGGGCGTCGGCGAGCGCCCAGGCCGACGCGGCCAGCGCGAACTGGGTCATCCGGTCGGTCTGCGGGAGAAGCCGGCTGGGAATGTGGTCGGCGGGATCGAATCCGTCGAGTTCGCCGCCCAGCCGGGCCGGGTACCCGCTCACGTCAAAGCGCCGGACCGGGCGGATGGCGGACTCGCCACGCAACGTCGCGGCCCAGAAGTTCTCGGTCCCGAAGCCGTTCGGCGCCGCCACGCCGATCCCGGTGATCACCGCCGCGGTCATGCCGCACCCCGCCCGGGACGGGCGAGCACGATGGCGCTCTGGAAGCCTCCGAAGCCGCTGCCGACGCTGACGACGGTGTCGAGCCTCTGCTCCCGCGCGTGCAGCGGGACGTAGTCCAGGTCCAGCTCGGGGTCCGGCTCGTGGAGGTTCGCGGTCGGCGGGATCACGCCCTGGTCCAGGGCGAGCGCGCAGGCGGCGATCTCGATCGAGCCGATCGCACCGAGGGAGTGGCCCACCATCGACTTGATGGAACTGATCGGTGTCGAGTAGGCGTGGTGGCCGAGTGCCCGCTTGAGAGCGGCCGTCTCGTGCCTGTCGTTCTGCTGCGTCGCCGTGCCGTGCGCGTTGACGTAGTCGACGTCCTCCGGTGACAGCCTGCTCTCCGCCAGCGCGGCGGTGATCGCCGAAGCCATCTCGGCGCCGTCGGGCCGCAGGCCGGTCATGTGGTACGCGTTGCTGCGGGAGGCGAATCCGGTGACCTCGGCGTAGATCCGGGCGCCGCGGGCGCGGGCGTGCTCCTCGCTCTCGAGGACGAGCACGGCAGCCCCCTCCCCCAGCACGAAGCCGTTGCGGGTGCGGTCGAAGGGGCGTAGCGCGTGGGCCGCGTCGTCGTTGCTCGACGAGGTCGCCCGGATGGCGTCGAAGCAGGCGACGGTGATCGGTGAGATCGGTGCGTCGGTGCCACCGGTCACCATCGCGTCGACCGCGCCCTCCCGGATCAGATCCACCGCGTGTCCGACCGCGTCCAGTCCGGAGGTGCACCCCGCGGAGATCACCGCGACCGGGCCCTGGGCGTTGACGTCCCAGGCGACCTCCGCCGCCATGGAGCCGGGCATGAAGTAGTCGTACAGGTGCGGGCCGGCGTAGTGGTGGTCGAGCACCCACTCCCGCCCGGTGTCGCTGAGAGCGAGGTACTCCGACTCGAGGTTGCACGTGGCACCCACGGCGGTGCCGAGGCTCACGCCGACGCGGGTGGGATCGGACCGGTCCGTCTCCAGACCGCTGTCGGCCATCGCCTCCCTGGTGGCGACCAGGGCGAACTGCGCCGCCCGGTCCAGCCGGCTGATCTCCCGGTGGGACAGCTCGGCCTGGGCCGGTTCGAAGTCCACCTCGGCGGCGATCCGGGACCGGAAGGCGGACGCGTCGAAGGCGGTGATCGGCCTGGTCGCGGTGCGACCGGCGGTGATCAGTTGCCAGAACGCCTTGGTACCCACGCCGCCGGGCGCCACGACGCCGAGACCGGTGATCACCACTTTGCGAACACTCACCGCGACACCGCCGCGGTCGTCCCGACAGCCTTCATGTTCATCGACCCCTGTTCCTCTGTGTCCGGACCGGGCATTGCCGGCTCTGGTGCGGCTTGCGTGTGGTGCCGCTCCGACTCGTCGGCCCACCGGTCACTGTTGGTCCGGTACCAGGCGACGACCTCGGCGAGGCCCGACTCGAAGGGCACCTGCGGGGCGTAGCCGAGCTCGCGGCGGGCCTTGCTGTCGTCGAGGGAGTATCGGAGGTCGTGCCCCTTCCGGTCGGCGACCGGCCGCACCGCGTCCCAGTCCGCCCCGCACAGGCGCAGGAGCTCGGCGGTCAGGTCCCGGTTGGTCAGCTCGGTGCCGCTGCCCAGGTGGTAGACCTCGCCGTCACGACCCTTCCCCAGCGCCAGCTGCACGCCCCGGCAGTGGTCCGCGACGTGCAGCCACTCCCGGACGTTGCGGCCGTCGCCGTAGAGGGGCACCGGCCGGCCGCTGAGCAGGTTGGTGACGAAGCGCGGGATCATCTTCTCGACGTGCTGGTACGGTCCGTAGTTGTTCGAGCAGCGGGTGATCACCACCGGCAGCCCGTGCGAGCGGTGGTACGAGCGCGCGAGCAGGTCGGCCGCCGCTTTCGAGGCGGCGTACGGGGAGTTCGGCAGGAGCGGGTGATCCTCCGTCCACGACCCGTGGGCGATGGTGCCGTACACCTCGTCGGTCGAGACCTGCACCACCCGGCTGATGCCTCTCTGGAGGCAGCAGTCCAGCAGCGTCTGGGTCCCCAGCACATTCGTCGTCGTGAACGGCGAGGCGTCGAGCAGCGACCGGTCCACGTGGCTCTCGGCCGCGAAGTGGACGACCGCGTCGTGTCCCGGCAGCAGGTCGAGAAGCAGGTCGCGGTCGACGATGTCGCCTCGGACAAAGGTGAGCCGCGGATCGTCCACCGGGATGTTCGTCAGACTGCCCGCGTACGTGAGCTTGTCGAGGACGGTGATCTCCGCGTTCTCGTAACCCTCGTAGGCGCCGCCGAGCATGCTGCGTACGTACTCGGAGCCGACGAAGCCGGCTCCCCCGGTCACGAGAAGTTTCATGTTTCCGAGCGTCGCCGGGCACGGCCGACCCATGGTGGAGGTCCGCTGGAAGGGCGGTGGAGCGGTTCCGCGCGACGGCACCGGCGGGCGTCACCCCAGTTGCGCTCAACCGAGGTGCGAGCACCGTCCGGGACGCTGTCGTTCCGGCACACCGCCGGCCCATGGCACGTCGCACGGCATGATGGAGGCCCGCGCGTGAAAGACACACTCGTTGATCTCGCTGCGCTCGGCGGGACCCCGGAGTTCTCACGGTTCCTGCAGGTGGGAACGCCCAGCGTCGGCGATCGGTCGCGTCTGTTCGACAGGCTGAACGCGGCGATGGACAACGAATGGCTCACCAACGGCGCGCTGGTCCGGGAGTTCGAGGAGCGCATCGCGGACCTGGCGGGCGTCCGGCACTGTGTGGCGACGTGCAACGGCACCCTGGCGCTGCAACTGCTCTACATGGCCACCGGGCTGTCGGGTGAGGTCGTCATGCCCGCGATGACCTATGTGGCCACGCCGCACGCCGCCCGGGTGCTGGGCCTGACACCGGTCTTCTGCGACGTCGATCCGGTCACCGGATGCCTCGACCCGGAGCAGGTGGAGGCGGCCGTCACGCCGCGGACCTCCGGCATCGTCGGCGTCCATCTGTGGGGCCGCCCCGGCCGGGCCGACGAGCTGGAGAAGGTGGCCGCGCGGCACGGCCTCACGCTCACCTTCGACGCGGCACACGCGCTGGGGTCCAGCTTCCAGGGCCGGCGCGTCGGCGGCTTCGGCTCCGCCGAGGTGTTCAGCTTCCACGCCACGAAGGTGGTCAACTGCTTCGAGGGCGGCGCCGTCGTCACCGACGACGACGGGCTGGCGCAGGAGCTCCGCGTCCTGCGGACCTTCGGCATCACCGCCGACGGCCGCAGCGTGGGCATCGGCACCAACGCCAAGATGACCGAGGCCTCCGCGGCCATGGGGCTGACCTCGCTGGACGCCTTCGGCGAGACCGTACGGCACAATCGCGCCAACCACGCGCACTACCGCTCCGCGTTGCGCGGGGTGGACGGGCTCTCCGTCGTCGACTTCGACGAGCAGGAGGATCCCAACTGGCAGTACGTGATCCTCAAGATCGACGAAGCGGTCACCGGCATCCACCGCGACCTGATGATCGAGGTGCTGACGGCGGAGAACGCCGGGGCGCGGCGCTACTTCTCGCCCGCCTGCCACCAGCTCGAGCCCTACCGCTCGGAGCGTCCGACCTCGCTGCCTCACACCGAGCGCCTGGCCGAGCAGGTGGTCGCCCTGCCGACCGGCCCGGCCGTCTCCCCCACGGACATCGACCGGATCTGTCACATCGTGCGGCTCGCGATCTCCCACGGGCCGGAACTCACCGACCGGCTGCGTCGCCGCGCGGCCCCGCCCTCCACAGCCGGGAGCGGAACGTGAGGCGTCCGTCCCCGGCCACCGCGCTGTCCCCCCGGCCCCGCCTGCGGATCGTCCGGCGGCCGCAGCTCCCGGGCCGGTCCGCCGCCGCCCGCGCGTCTCGCGTGGAACCCCGCACGTGCCCGAACGCGCCGCGAGGACGCCGGTCCGTCGTGGTGCACCTGTCCGCAGTCGTCGAGAAGAATACGGATCACGATGAAATTCCTGTTCACCGTAGGCGGTAGCCAGTCCACCGTGTTCTCCATCGCCCCGCTCGCGACGGCGGCCCGGAGCGCGGGCCACGAGATCCTCGTGACCGCCGACGAGCCGCTGCTGGAGACGGCGACGGCGATCGGACTGCCGGTGGTCCCCTCACCTCATCCGGGGATGCCCGCGGCCAGGCTGCAGGCGCTGCTGGAGCTGACCCGGCAGTGGCCGGCCGATGTGGTCGTCGGTGGCCTGTCGCACGTCCCCGGCATCCTCGCCACCCATCTGAAGGCGCTGTACGTACGCCACTACTGGGACATCGTCCCGCTGCGGCCGGAGCCGGGAATCGAGCCCGACCTGGAGCGTCTCGGCCTCACCGGGCCGCCGGAGGCCGACCTGTTCATCGACGTCTGCCCGCCGTGCCTGCGGCCGTCGCCCACCCCGGGCGCGCGACCGATGCGCTGGATCCCGAGGAACCGCCAGGGCCGTCTCGACCCGTGGATGTACACCCGGCCCGCAGGGCGCCCACGGGTGCTGGTCACCGCGGGAACGCGCAATCTCATGCTGCACTCGCACACCGGGGTCATGCGGCAGCTGGTGGACCAGCTGACGGCAGCCGGGGCGGAGGTTGTGATCGCGGCACCGGACCGTGCCGCCGAGGAGTTCGGCGCACAGTTCGCCGACGTGCGCATCGGCTGGGTGCCGCTCGACGTCGTCGCTCCCACCTGCGACCTCGCGGTGCACCACGGCGGCGCGGCCACCGCGATGACGCTCATGAACGCCGGCGTGCCGCAGCTGATCACCCCGGACAACGACTACTCGAGGACCATCGCGAAGGCCCTGGGCGACTTCGGTGCCGCCCTCGCCGTGCCGCCGGCCCCCCGCCAGGCCGGCCAGGAGGCGTACCGGGAAGCGGTCGACGCCGTCGCCGCGGCCTGCCGGCAGATCCTCTCGGACCGCCGGTTCGCCGAGCGCGCGCGGGTCCTGGCCACCGAGATCGGTAAGCTGCCCACGACGGCCGAGATGGTCGGCACAATCGAGCAGCTGGCCGCCGCCGGCTAGCCGCCGGCCCTCACCCTTCTCGCCGCCCGGATCGGGCGAGCCTCCGTCGTGCCCCCACCGGGAGGAGTTCCGTGTTGACGACGAGAGTCGGAGTGCTCCTGCACAGCCGCCATCTGGCCACCGACGGGTGGGCGGAACTGGTCGTCGGCGTGCCCGAGGACGACCGTCTGGGTGACCTGGGCACGCTCGCGCGAGCCGTCCTGACACTGGGCAGCGACCACGAACTCGCCTGCATCGTCATCGGCGGCGGCTTCTCCCGGCGGGACGGCGTCGGCGAGGGCGAGTACACCAAGAGGTTCTTTCTGGAGAACCTCTCCAGACTGGACGAGTTCAGCCGCCTGAAGCCCCTGCTCGACCGGTTGTCGGACGCGGAGCGCGCGGCGTTCCGCCAGGCCCTGCACGACATCGTCATCACGCAGCCGGTGCACAACACGGTCGCCGAGATCGAGGCGGCCGCCGGCATCTTCGCCGCGCACGGCGTCGACACCGTGCTGCAGATCGCCGCCGCCAGTCATGCTCCGCGCTGCCTGAAGGAACAGTCGGTGGCCCGCGCGCGCGGCACGATCGCCGGGGAACAGCAGTGGTTCACGGTCGCCACGGACATGGCGTACCGCGGCACCGGGCCCGGGGACGTGTGCGTGATCGAACCGCTGCACCGGCGCGACCAGCCGATGACGTTCGTCCGGCCGGGGTTGTCCGAGGTCCTCGCGCCGTACTTCCGCCTGCCGGACGCCGACAAGGCGACGTTCGTGGCGACGGTCGCGGAGTTCATGGCGGCGAGAACCGGCGAGGCGCGACCGCCTCGGTGACCGGACGTCCGGCGCGGGCCGGCGGTTCCTCTTCGTCGAGGACCGCCGGCCCTGTCATCCGGCGATCCCGCTCCACTGCACCCGGCGGGGCTCGGTGATGCGGATCGCGCTGGACCGCACCTTGTCGACGAGTTCGGCCTGCTGGCAGATCGCTTCGGCGTGCGGCGTGTAGTCCCCGCCGTCGAGCAGGGACCGGGCGAAGAACTCCGCGATGTTCTTGAACTGGTGGTCGGCGGGGAGAACGACCTCCTCGGCGTGGTCCTCCGCTTCGATCCGGACCACGGGCTGCCGGGTCACCGGCGGTGTGAAGGCCCGGTCCAGGGTGAGGCGGGCCCGGTCGCCCCAGAGCGAGTAGCAGGACCGGTACGCGTGCTCGAAACCGAAGGACAGCTCGGCCGTCACACCCGACGGGGTACTGAGCAGGGCGTGCCCGGCCACGTCGACGCCTCGGACCGGATGGATGCGCAGCACCGACCCGACGACCTCCAGGTCGGCGCCGAGGAAGTAGGTCGCGGCGCGCAGCGGGTAGACGCCCACGTCGAGCAGCGCCCCACCACCGAGCTCGACGTGGTACCGCCAGTTCGCCGCGTCGAGCGGGGGGATGCCGAAGCTCGCGGTGAAGACGCGGGGCTCGCCGA
>JAEZFL010000110.1 GCA_023417515.1 Pseudomonadota bacterium
GCAGGATGAGTACGGTGCAGGCGGCCACCAGGAAGCGGACCGCGAAGCCGGCCACCCGCAGGTCGAGGTCGGTGCGGAACTGCCGCACGATGGGCGTGCCGGACGCGAGCGCGATGACCGGCATCGCGAGTAGGTCGTCGAGCACGGCCGCGACGAGGTAGACGACTCCGAGCAGCAGAACGATCTGGAGCGGCTCGCGGGGCGGCCACGCGTTGCCGAGCAGCAGGATGACGAGAGCGCTGCCCCCGGCGACCAACGTGTGCTTCGCGACGCCGAATGCGGTCTTGATGGGCGCGAGTCGCGTGACCGAGCCGCAGGCTACGCCGATGCCGGTTGCCAGGATCAGCCAGGAGGCCGGCGCGACGGCGAGACCGACGACGATCGCAGTCTCGACCCAGGCGAAGGCCACTGTGGTCGACCGGATTCGCACCGGCGTCTTGATGACTGTGGCCAGGGCGACCGTCACCACCAGGGCCGTGACGGTGACGAGGTCACGGACGGAGTCCGGTGGCTCTGCCCAGACGGCGATCAGTGCGGCGAGCGCGACGAAGGTCGCGCACACGCTCAAGACGGACACGATCACGCGCAGCATGGGCTCGACGGCTTGTCGGCCGTCCGCTGTTCGGCTCAACCGGCATCACCCGCCGCTCACCGTCGGAATGCGATGAGCGGCAGCCTACCCCTTCGCCGGAAATATGAGAACTCTCAGTTCCATTCGGTGCTACGCATTTTGCCGCCTCCTCGGATATCGAAACGGGTCGTGGTTGCTTGATGACCAAAAGGTTCGTCAGTTCCATTCGGTGCTGCGCATTGTCACGACCCTCCTCGCATATCTCTCTTGGCGCTTCGTGGCGCCCCCTGTCTTGGAAGAGCAGGTTAGAGCGTAGGTAGGGCAATAAGGAAGCATTAATGTCGGTATGCGCAATATAAGTAACTATTGCGGAGTAAATGACGTTGTGTCCACGGGGTGTATGCGGAGCGGAGCCGATCGTCTCCTTCATGTACCCGCGTAGTCGCTCAGCGCCATGGGAATGGCCTGAGGAGCCTTACGTCGCCTGTAGCGTCGCCGTGGCGGCGGAACATTACAACCGTGGTTTGGGCGGCTTTCACCGCCGGGTCGGACGAGAGTGGTGTCGGTGTGCGAGACCGCTGCCGGGGCAACGGGTTTGTGAGTAATCGATTACGCTCCCGTGTGCCCGTGGACAAGAGCCGACTGGGGCCGGAACAGCAGCATGGAAATCCAAGTGGTCGGTGGTCTGGCGGTGCGGATCGGCGCCGCGGGCCTTTCGCTTGGAACCCCCAAACAGCAGCTGGTTCTGGCGCTGCTGGTCGTGCGGGCCAATCAGTTGGTCCCCATGCACGACCTGGTGGACGAGTTGTGGCCCGACGATCCGCCTCGCTCCGCGATCGCCAATGTCCGGACCTACGCCGGCAACCTGCGTCGCAGCCTCGACTCGTACGCGGATGACAGGCTCAGGATCGTCCGTGAGCCCGGTGGCTACCGACTCCTCGCCGACGAGAGCCTCATCGACCTGTACCGGCTGACCGCGCGCTGGCGCCACGCTCGGGAACTGATGCGGGCGGGAGCGCCGGCGCAGGCGGTCCCGTTGCTGGAGGATGTGGGCGCCGCGGCGGCCCCGCTGCTCGCCGGGCTGACGCTGGGGCCGGTGCTGACCGCCCGGCGAGAGGCCGCGAGCCAGGAACGCCGGGCAGCCCTGGAGTCGCTGGCGGAGGCGCATCTCATCCTGGGGCGCCCGGAATCGGCGGCGTCGCTGCTGCGTGAGGAGGTCTCGCGTCAGCCTCTGTGGGAGCGCGCGCAGTGTCTCCTGATGCGTGCCCTCACCGCGGCCGGTGACGCGGGTGGCGCGCTGGCCGTCTACCGCGCCGCGCGCGAGGCCCTCACCGGCGAACTGGGCGTGCCGCCCAGCGAGGAGATGGAGCAGTTGCGGGTCGCGGCCGCCCTCGCCCGTCGGCGGGTCCCGAACTCCGTCACCGAGGCGGAAACAATTCGGAAAAGATCCCGTACGCATGACTGGCTGCCGCGCACGGTGCCGGATTTCGTCGGCCGGAAGGAAATTGTCGATCGCTTGTTGCACGACGTGCGCGAGCGGTCCGGCGGAGTCCCGACGATCCGCCTGATCGACGGCATGGCGGGCTGCGGCAAGACGACTCTCGCCCTGCACGTGGCCTCGCGGTTGGCCGAACGCTTCCCCGACGGGCAGCTCTTCGTCGACCTGCGCGGGCACACCGAGGACACGCGGATGACGCCTACCGCAGCGCTTGACATCCTTCTTCGCCAAATGGGTGTGCCGGCCGGCCGGATACCGATGGAACTGCCCGATCGATTGGAAATGTGGCGGCGAGAACTCGCCACGAGGGCCGCGATGGTGGTGCTCGACAACGCCGCCGACAGCCGGCAGGTCGAACCGCTGCTGCCCACCTCCGGGCCGGCGGTGGTGCTCGTCACCAGCCGGCGTCGCCTGCTGGCGCTCACCGAACGGCCGCCGGTGTCCCTCGCCGTTCTCTCCGAGCCCGAGGCGCTGCAACTGCTCACGACACTTGTCGGGGACGGGCGGGTGACAGCCGAACGGGAGGCCGCACGCCGCCTGGTCGGCATCTGCGGCTGTCTGCCCCTCGCGGTCAGGCTGGCCGGCACCCGCCTCGCTCACCGGCCGGACTGGCGGATCTCCGATCTCGTCGACAGGTTGAACGACAGATCGATGATCCTTCCCGGTCTCCGGACCGAGGCGCGGAGCGTGATCGAGGCGTTCGCCGAGTCGTACGAGCCGCTCGACGAGGCGTGCAGGAGAACCTTCCGATCCTTCGGGTTGGTCACCGGCGGTCACCTCGACACCGCCATGGTCGCCGCCCTAAACGATCTGCCGTGGCGGGAGGCGGCGGACGTCCTCGACGAACTGGTGGACCGCAACCTCGTGCAGGAGACCGCGGCGGGCCGGTACCGCCTGCACGATCTGATGAGGCGGTACGCCGCCGAGTTGGCCCGGGAGGAGGACGAGCGGCCGGCGCGCCACGCGGCGGTACAGAACCTGCTGGATCACCTGCTGCACTCGGTGGTGCGGGCCTCGGCGCAGACCGAGGACAGCGGCGTACTCGCGCTGCACCTGCGGCTCGGGGAGCCGCGCCGCGCGGACCTGCTCGTCGGACGCGAGCACGGCGATCTGGACTGGCTGGAGGACCAGCGCCTGAATCTGATCGCCTTCGCCCGCCAGGCGGCTGAGGAGGGCCATGAACCGATGGCCTGGCGGCTCGCGCGCGCCAGCTGGCGCTTCTTCTACACCCGGGGCTACTTCGACGACATCTCGGTCACCCACTCCGCGGGTCTGGCAGCGGCCCGACGGTGCGGAGATCGGCACGCCGTGGCTCTCATGCACAACTACCTCGCGTCGGCCTGTGTGCGTACCGGCGCTTTCCAGGACGCCTCCACCCACCTGCACGAGGTCGTCTCGATCCTCACCGGGCTCGGGGACGCAGCGGGCGCGCAGCGGGCGCGGTTCAACCTCGGCGTGGTGTACTGGCTCACCGGTCGACTTCAGCAGTCGCTGGAGATCAACCGCCTGACTCTGCGCAGCAACGTGCTGGACACCCTTCCCGTTCTGCCCAACCTCGGCCTCACGCTCCGCTGCCTCGGCCGGTACGACGAGTCGATGGCCGTTCACCGGCTCCACCTCTTCGTCGCGCGCACCAGGCAGGACCCGTTCCACATGTCGAACGCGCTGGGGCACCTGGGAGGCGTCAGGTACCGGCTCGGGCAGAACGCGCAGGCCGAGCGCCTGCTACGCGCCTCGCTGGCGCTCCGGGACCGCACCGGCAGCGGCTTCGCCCGCGCCGAGACGATCAGCGACCTCGCCGGGACCTACCGCCAGCTCGGCCGCTACGAGGAGGCGTTGCGGCATCATGAAGCCGCCATCGAGGCCGCCGCCGCTTCCGGTGAGCAGCAGGTCCAAGCCGAGGCGCGCAACGAGCTGGCCGTCACCCTGCGAGCCGTCGGCCGAGGCGGGGAGGCCGCCGCCGTGCTCGAGGAAGCCCTCGCCATCGCCACCCGGATCGCCCACCCGTACGAGCAGGCCCGCGCCCTCAGCGGTTTGGCGGAGCACCTGGTGGACGAGCAGCCGGTCGAGGCGCGACGGTACCGGCAACGGGCCCTGGCGATCTTCGAACGGATGGGCGCCCCGGAGCGTCACGAGTTGCGGCGGCAGCTCGCCGCGATGCCGTCACCACCGACCTGACCCGGCTTATCGATTTCTTATCGCGGCGTTCGTTAGCGTCCCGCCATCGGCCACGGGGAGGGCTCACCGCCAGGGTGGGCCAGGCCGAGCGAAGGCCCCCACCGCCAGTTCCCCCCAGCGAATCGGCGGTGGGTAGGTGAGGGAGGGGCGTCGTGGATCTGCACCCGACACGGCGCTCCTCCCCGCCGACGGCCCGGAGCACGCGCGTCGTCGTACCCGGCGGATAGGGTCGGGCCGTGACCGAACCCGCGCAGCTCACCCACGTCGACCCGGCCGGCGCGGCCCGGATGGTCGACGTCTCCGCCAAGCCGGTCTCGGGCCGGCTCGCGGTCGCCGCCGGCCGGCTCCGCACCACCACCGAGGTGGTCGAGCTGCTGCGGCGCGACGGCCTGCCCAAGGGCGACGCGCTGGCCGTCGGCCGGCTCGCCGGCATCATGGGCGCCAAGCGCACGCCCGACCTGATCCCGCTCTGCCACCCGATCGCGCTGCACGGCGTCACCGTCGACCTCGACCTGACCGCCGACACGGTCGAGATCACCGCCACCGCGAAGACCGCCGACCGCACGGGCGTCGAGATGGAGGCGCTGACCGCGGTGGCGGTCGCCGGCCTCGCTCTCATCGACATGGTGAAGGCGGTCGACCCGGCCGCCTCGGTGGAGGCCGTCCGGGTGCTCCGCAAGGAGGGCGGCAAGACCGGCGAATGGGTCCGGCCGGAGGACCGGCCGTGATCCGGGCCCGGGTGATCGTGGCCTCCAACCGGGCCGCCGCCGGGGTGTACGAGGACACCAGCGGCCCGCTGCTCGTGACCGGCCTGCGGGAGCTGGGCTGCGAGGTCGACCCGCCGGTGGTGGTGCCGGACGGCGATCCGGTCGGTGAGGCGCTGCTCGCCGCCCGCGAGGAACGTGTGGACGTGGTGCTGACCAGCGGTGGCACGGGCATCACCCCGACCGACCGCACGCCCGAGGTGACCCGTGCGCTGCTCGACTACGAGATCCCCGGCATCGCCGAGGCGATCCGCGCGTACAGCCGCGACACCGTGCCGACCGCGGCGCTGTCCCGCGGGCTGGCCGGGGTGACCGGCCGGACGCTCGTGGTCAACCTGCCCGGCTCGCGGGGCGGCGCCCGCGACGGCCTTGCGGTGCTCGGGCCGATCCTGCGG
>JAEZFL010000141.1 GCA_023417515.1 Pseudomonadota bacterium
GGCCGATATGGTCGCGGCGCGCGCCTGCTCGATCGCCGCGCCATGCTCCGCCATCCGCGCCTCCAGCGCGGTCAGCCAGTCGGGATCGGCCGGGCCCGCGTCGGCGAGCAGCTTGTTGCGGGCGCGCATCGCGGCCTCGTAGCGGGCGGCGTGCGTGGCGTGGGCAGGGTGGAGCGCCAGCGCGAGTCGGTCGAGGAAGCGGCGGCGGCCGCCGGCGCTCTCGGTGAACAGCCGGTCCATCGCCGGCGTCAACCACAATATCGACAGCCATTCGCCGAGTGAATTGGCCGCTGCGGCGGCGCCGTTGATCTTCACCTGGCGCCGCTCCGGCGCCGAGGCGAGCGTGCCGGTGCCGAGATCGACGTCGTCGCCGAGACGGCCGGAGACGGCGAAACCGCCGGCCCCGTCGCTGCGCGCCATCTCGCCGAGCGACGCGCCGCGCAGGCCGCGGCCGGGAGCGAGGAGGGAAACCGCTTCGAGGATGTTGGTCTTTCCAGCACCATTCTCGCCGGTCAGCACGACCAGCCCCGCGCCGGGCCGGATCACCAGGTCGGCATAAGATCGGAAGTTCGTCAGGCTGAGGCGGGAAAGGGACACCGCACGGCTGTAACTTCCGAGCGACCCCGGCGGAAGCCGGGAGGATCGGCTCGCGCCGGCTTTGAGGACCTGCATCTGCTGGACCATCACCGGGCCGCTCGCGGTGGCCGGGCCGGCGGGACAATATAGGGTAAGACTTCAACGCATTGATGGATCGCGCCGCGGCCAAGTGCCGGGATGCGGCAGGCCATAGAATGGCGCCAACGCGATACCGGCTTCCAGCCTCCGCCGGAACGGCTAGATGGAAGCGATGGCCGACGCGTCCCCACCTCCCCCCGCCGCACCTGCGACCCGCGGCGGTTACGGGCTGGGGCACGAGCGCTTCACCCTGCTGTTCGCGGTGATGCTGGTCGCCGCGGCCGGCAATACCGCGATGCAGTCGCTGCTGCCCTCGATCGGGCGCGCCTTGGAGGTGGCCGACCTGTGGGTCGCGGTGGCGTTCAGCCTCTCCGCGATCCTGTGGGTGGTGATGGCGCCGCACTGGGCTCGGCGGGCGGACCAGAGGGGCCGCCGGGCGCTGATGCGGCTCGGCCTCGCGGGTTTCGTCGCATCGATGCTGGTATGCGGCGTGGTGCTGGCGGCGGGCCTTGCCGGCTGGCTCGGCGGCATGGCCGTATTTCTCGTCTTCACGCTGGGGCGCGGCCTCTACGGACTGTGGGGATCGGCATCGCCGCCGGCGGTCCAGGCCTATATCGCGGCGCGGACCGAGGGCGCTCAGCGCACCGGCGCACTGGCGGCGCTCGCCTCCTCGTTTGGGCTCGGGACGATCATCGGCCCGGCGCTCGCGCCGATCTTCATCTTTGCGCCGCTCGGCCTGGCCGCGCCGCTGATCGTGTTCGCCGGGATCGGGCTCGTCGTGCTCGCGCTGATCGTGCTTCGCTTGCCCGACGACACGCCTCGGAACCCGGCGCATGGACGAATCATCGATTATCCGATGATCGGAACGACGGGCGGCGCGCGCCAGCCGGAAACCGAGGAATCGCCGGGCAAGCTCAAATGGCGCGACCCGCGCGTATGGCCGTGGGTGCTGACCGGGATGATCGGCGGCCACGGCCAGGCGATCCTGCTCAGCGTCGTCGGCTTCCTGGTCATCGACCGGCTCGGATTGAGCGCGGCCGAGGCCCAGCACGACATCGCCGTGGTGCTGATCGGCGGGGCGGTGGCGAGCCTGCTCGCCCAATGGTGGCTGATCCCGCAGCTCGGCCTGTCGCCGATGCAGCTGGTGGTGTGGGGATCGGTGCTCGCCGCGGCGGGATCGGTGCTGACCGGGGTCACCGCCAATCTCTACGCGATGACCCTGAGCTTCGCGCTCGCCTCATTGGGCTTCGGCTTCTTCCGGCCCGGCTTCACCAGCGGCGCGTCGCTGGCGGTGACCCTCGACGAGCAGAACGGAGTCGCTGGCATCGTCACCTCGGCCAACGGCATTCCCTATCTCGTCGGCCCCGCCGTCGGAGTCGCGATCTACGGCCTCGGCTGGTCGCTGCCGTTCACCCTGACCGGATTGCTGATGCTCGCGCTCGCCGCCTGGGCGGCGGTCAGTCTACGGCCTTCCCGCCCTCCCGCGGCGTGAGCATGCCCGGGCTGATGAAGCCGACGCCGGTCTTCATGCTCATCGCGTCCTGCTTGAGATGTTCCTGGATCCGCTCATATTCCTCCTCCATCTCGGAAGTGACGGAAGCGCGGGTCTCGTCGAGCGCCTGCTCGAAATGGGCCATGGTCACGCTTCCGCTCTCGATCGATTCGCGGAGCGCGAACATGCCGGCGCGGCGGACGAGGTCCTCGAGGTCGGCGCCGGTGAAGCGCTCGGTCCGCGACGCGAGATCGTCCAGGTCCACATCGCCGGCCAGCGGCATCCGGTTGGCGTGGATTTCGAGGATCTTGCGCCGGCCCGGCCGGTCGGGGACCGACACGTAGATCAGCTCGTCGAAGCGGCCCGGCCGAAGCAGCGCCGGGTCGATCAGGTTCGGCCGGTTGGTCGCGCCGATGACGACGACCGACTGGAGCTCCTCGAGGCCGTCCATCTCGGCGAGGATGGTGTTGACCACGCGCTCGGTCACCTGCGGCTCGCCGAGGCCGCCGCCGCGCGCCGGCACCAGGCTGTCGAGCTCGTCGATGAAGATGACCGTCGGGGCGACCTGGCGGGCGCGGGCGAACAGGCGGGCGATCTGCTGCTCGCTCTCGCCATACCATTTGGACAGGAGGTCGGAGCTCTTGGTCGCGATGAAGTTCGCCTCCGCCTCCCGCGCCGTCGCCTTGGCGAGCAAGGTCTTGCCGGTGCCCGGCGGCCCGTAGAGAAGGAAGCCCTTGGCCGGCCGGATGCCGATCCGGCGGAACGCATCGGGATGCTTCAAGGGCAGCTCGACGCCCTCGCGAAGCCGCTCACGGGCCTCGTCGACTCCGCCGATATCGTCCCAGCGGATGTCGGGCTTTTGGACCATGACCTCGCGCATCGCGGAGGGCTGGACGCGTTTTAGGGCCTGTTCGAAGTCGCCGCCGGTGACGGAGAGATTGTCGAGCACCTCGGGCGGGATCGTGCCTTCCTCGAGATTGAGCTTCGGCATGATGCGCCGAACCGCGTCGATCGCCGCCTCGCGGGTCAGCGCGGCAATGTCGGCGCCGACGAAGCCGTAGGTCTGCTTGGCGAGCTGCTTGAGGTCGACTCCGCCGTCCAAGGGCATGCCGCGGGTGTGGATGGCGAGGATCTCGCGCCTGCCCTTCTCGTCGGGGACTCCGATGATGATCTCGCGATCGAAGCGGCCGGGGCGGCGAAGCGCCTCGTCCAGCGCCTCGGGCCGGTTGGTTGCGGCGATCACCACCGTGTTCTGGCGCGGCGCGAGGCCGTCGAGAAGGGTGAGGAGCTGGGCGACGAGGCGCTTCTCGGTCTCGCCCTGGACCTGGCCGCGCTTGGGCGCGATCGAATCGATCTCGTCGATGAAGATGATCGACGGCGCGTTCTTGCCGGCCTCATCGAACAGGTCGCGGAGACGCTTCTCGGATTCGCCATAAGCCGAGCCCATGATCTCGGGGCCGGCGATGTGGAAGAAGCTCGCGTCGCTCTCGTTGGCGACGGCGCGGGCGAGGCGGGTCTTGCCGGTTCCGGGAGGGCCGTGGAGAAGCACGCCCTTGGGCGGATCGACTCCGAGCCGCTCGAATATCTCCGGATAGCGAAGCGGCAGCTCGACCATCTCGCGCAGCTGGTCGATGGTCGTTCCGATGCCGCCGAGATCGTCATAGGTGACGTCGGCTCGGCGCGTGGTCTCCTTCGCCTCGGTATATTCGGCGCGAAGCTCGACCTCGGTGTTGGCGTCGATGTGAACGATGCCCTTGGGCGTCGTCGACACGACGAGCAGTCGGATCTCCTGAAGCGCATAAGCCGGAGCGGTCAGCATCTGACGCAATTCGGGCGGGATGTCGCCGCGAGTCACCTGCTGCTGGCCGGTCGTCGCGACGATGTCCCCGGCCGTCACCGGCTTCATTCCGAAGCTGCGCTTGAGCGCTCCGGCCGAGCCGTGAAGGCGCAGATTGCGCTGGGCGGGGGCGAAGACGACTCGCTGGGCGGGCTTGGATTCGGCGCGGCGCACGGCGACGAAGTCGCCTGAGCCGATCTCGGCATTGGCGCGCTGGAGGCCGTCGAGGCGGATGATGTCGAGCCCCTCGTCCTCGGGATAGGGGCCGATGGCTCGGGCCGGCGTGGCGCGCTTGCCGACGACCTCGACGACATCGCCTTCGGCGAGGCCCAGCGCGTTCATGACGGCGCGCGGCAGGCGGGCGATGCCGCGGCCGCTGTCGTCGGGGCGCATGGTCGCGACTTGCAGCTTGCCCGCCGGTGTCTCTTCGTCCGCCATTCAGTGTCTCCCAGGAGCCGTCGTCGCTCGCGCGAGGCGACTCCGTTTTCCGTTCGGTCGCGCTTGCCGGGCCGGCAGGCGGAGCCGCCTGCCTCGCAACCGCTCCAGAGCGCCCGACATAGGCATGGGAAACGGTGCGTCCAGCGCAGGGTTCAAAAATCTGTTCCCGGCCGCCGAATAAGGACGGCGCGGGCTATTCGTCGCGGTCGTGGGTGGTGGCGTCGCGAACATTCGCGTCATGGCCGCTCTTGTCGCTGTAGAAAGCGGCGGCGAACAGGCCGCAGCCGAGCAGCACGGAGAAGAACACGCCGGCAATGGTCGCGACCACCATGTGGAGTCGCAGCGGCCCGTAGAGCGAGAGGTACCAGAGCGCGCCGGCGGTCATCAGCACGCCGATCAACGCGATCCAGCCGATCATCCGCTTGAACTCGGCGAGCGCGCTGGGACGGTCATTCGGCATGGGCGGTCACTCGAAAGCGTTGGGGGAGAGGTTTCCGCGTCCCCTAGGCCGAATGGTGGCGAATTAAAACCCAGGAGAAGGTCTGCACCCGCTCCGAGCGGGGCTCGACGGGACAAAAAAAGAGGCCGGGACGAGCCCGGCCTTTGGAAAGGTTTTTAGGAGAGGATGCCTGAAAGGCGGGGCCTTCTTCGCGCTTGCAGCATGATTGTGCAAGTGCGAAAGGGGGCGGCGCGGTTGCATGATTTGCAATCATCCCTATGGTGGGAAAACCGCGGAAGTCGCTGGTTGGTGCGCTGCACAACGGCCGCGCGGGAAAGGCGTTGCGGATGAAGAGGTTGCCGCCATTGACCGGGCTCGAGGCCTTCCTCCAGGCCGCCCGGCTCGGGTCGGTCAAGGCCGCCGCCGAGGCGCTCGCCTTGTCGTCGCCGGCGCTGACCCGGCGCATCCAGGCGCTGGAGCGGCATGTCGGCAAGCCTTTGTTCGAGCGGCGCCACCAGGCGATCATCCTCAACGCCGACGGCGAACGCCTGGTCGCGGCGATCGGGCCGTCGCTCGACGCGCTGACGCTGGCGATGGAGCAGGCGACCGGCGGGCATGAGCCGATGCGGCTGCGTCTCGGCGTGCTTCCGCTCTACGCCTCGCAGCGGCTGATGCCCAAGCTTCCGACGCTGCGCGCGCGCCATCCGGACCTCCATATCGACATCGACACCGCACCTTATGCGCTGACCCGGCTCGACTCCGGAGCACAAGGGGGCCTCGACGCCGCGATCGTGCTGGCCAAGACGGTCGATCAAGGGCTCCATGCCCGGCGGCTGGGCGGCAACCGGGCGGTGGCGATCGCCTCGCGCGCGCTGGCGGAAGGGCCGGCAGCGATGCGCGAGCCCGGCGATCTCGCCCGCGCGACCGTGCTCGTCCATCGCGACATCGCCGATACGTTCGAGGGCTGGTGCGAGGCGATGGGCGTGCCGGGCCTCGAGCCCGCGGCATTCGACCATTTCGATTCCGGCCAGCTCATCCTCGAGGCCGCGGCGCAGGGCCTCGGAGTCGCCTTCATGTTCGAGACGCACCTGGAGGCCGCCCGCGACGAGCGCCTCGTCCAGCTCTTCGACTCCGCGCCCAGCCCCTACAGCTATTGGTTCGCGTGCCGCCGGGCCGCCCTCGGCCGGCGCCCGGTCAGGCTGTTCCACGACTGGCTGGTGGAGGAGGATGCGGGCGACGCCGACGGACCGGCCGGTCTTCGCCGGCCGGCTGCGTGACGGGTCCAGCGCGGATTCCCGCTGCGTCCGCCCGGAAAGCAAAAGCGCTGCGGAGCGCCGGATGAACGGAAGGGCAGGACCGCCGCGCGTCGCGAGACGTCGGCGGCGATCCTGCCCGGAACCCGGCCTCGCGGCCGGTCGATCTCGATCGCTGCCTTGGTCGTCGTAGAACGTATCGGCCCGGCTGCTGTTCCAGCCGAACCGGGTCCTGGCCGAAGGTCAGTCCGCCTTGAGCCGGGCGATGATTCGGCGCATCGCGGCGCGGGAGACGAAGCGGTGGACCTGGGCGCCGACCTTGTTGCGGGCTCCCGGGATGACGATGGCCTTGCCGCGGTCGAGGCCGGCCAGCCCTTCGCGAACCACGCCGGCGGCGTCGCCGGCCATCCGCCGCAGCGGGCCGCCTCTCACCTCCGCGACGTCGAAGAATTCGGTTGCGGTCGGGCCGGGGCAGAGCGCGGTGATGCGGATGCCGCTGCCCTTCATTTCCTCGTGGAGCGCCTCGGTCAGCGACAGGACATAGGCCTTGGTCGCATAATAGACCGCCATGTTGGGGCCGGGCTGGAAAGCCGCGGTCGAGGCGACGTTGAGGATGGCGCCCGAGCCGCGGGCGCGCATGCCGGGCAGGACCGCGCGGCACAGCTCGGTGAGGGCGCGGACGTTGAGCGCGATCATCTCGCCCTGGCGCGCGGGATCCTGCGCCTCGAAGCGGCCGGACAGTCCGAAGCCGGCATTGTTGATCAGCGTGCCGACCGCGAGCCCCTCGCCGGAGAGCCGTTCGATCAGGTCCGCGGCCGCGCCGGGCCGGGCGAGGTCGGCCTCGAAGACATGGATGTCGCCGCCGATCGTCCGCTGGAGCGTCTCGAGGCGGTCGCGGCGGCGCGCGACGAGGGCGAGACTCTCGCCCCGCCGAGCGCAGGCCCGAGCGAACTCGGCGCCCAGGCCGGCCGACGCGCCGGTGATCAGGGTGACGCTTCGCGTCATCGATCAACCTCTTCACCGCTCATCTCGAGCGCAGCATCGAGATGAGCGGGGGACAAGTTACGCCCTCAGCGAGGCCTTGACGATCTTGCCGGGGGTGCGCGGCGGCTCGCCCTTGGGGAGGGCGTCGACATGCTCCATGCCCTCGGTGACCTCGCCCCACACGGTATATTGGCCGTCGAGGAAGCGGGCGTCGTCGAGGCAGATGAAGAACTGGCTGTTGGCCGAATTGGGATTCTGCGCCCGCGCCATCGACGCGACTCCGCGGACATGCGGCTCGCGGCTGAATTCGGCCTTGAGGTCGGGCCGGTCCGAGCCGCCCATGCCGGTGCCGGTGGGGTCGCCGCCCTGGGCCATGAAGCCGTCGATCACTCGGTGGAAGACGACGCCGTCGTAAAAGCCTTCCTGGGTCAGCTCCTTGATGCGCTCGACATGGCCGGGGGCGAGGTCGGGACGAAGCTTGATCACGACGTCGCCGCCGCTGTCGAGGTTGAGCACGAGGGTGTTGAGTTCGTCGGCCATCTTGGTCTCCTGGAAGATATGGCGCGGACTTAGGCGCTTCCTCCAAACATGGCTACATTTGTCCTCGCTGTCGCGAAGCGATGGGGAGGGGGACCATGCGAAGCCTGGTGGAGGGGCTTGGCGCGGTCCCGGGCGGCCCCCCCCCCCCCCGCCACCGCGACGAGCCCCAAGGCCACCAGCCACCCGCGCACGCGCTCCACGTGGAAGAATACGTCGCACGCTGGCGCGGGTTCCTCGTGCCGACCGGGAGAGCACGAACCACACGCCTCCGGGAACACCTGGGGGGCGCCCGAGCGTTCATGATGCAGCCATGAGAGCCGCCCTGTCGTTTCTCGCCGCGCTCCTGCTCCTGCTCATGGCGAGCGAGGCGCAGGCCACCGCCGTCGGCTGCGACGACGTGCGCCACGGGCGCGTATGGCTCCGCCACTGCGCGAATCACGGCTACTACCCGCGCGATCGCGACGCGACCCTCCCCATGGAGGTCGAGGCGCTCGAGGCGCTGCGCAAGCGCTTCGTGGCGGCCGGGCGCCTCGAAGATCTTCCCATCCTCGTGGAGGTGCCGCCCTGGGAGGGCTTCACCGCCCGCGACCGAGCCACCATCGCGCAGAGCCCCAGCTGCCAGGCCGCCCCCGACGACGGCGACGCACCACCGCCCAAGCTCGGGCCTTGCTACGTCGTCGACACCACGGGCCTACCGCCCGATTGGAGCACCCTGCGCGCCCTCACCGCCGGCCTCACCACGCTCTCGGCTGCGCGCCCCGAGCGCGCCATCGCCGACGTCGGAGCGCTCGAGAAGGAGACGACCGCCAGCTCGCTCGGCGGGATCACCGTGCTCGGCCCCGCCTCGCCGAGCCCCGACCGCTCGCGCGCCGCCCGCCACCGCTTCCGCGACGGTCGCTACGACGTGATCATCGTTCACAACGGCGCCGAGCAGGCCCATCCGAGCCCAGGCTCGCCCTTCCCCGGCTTCGCCTGGAGCCCCCACGGCGATCGCCTCGCCTGGGCCACCCGCGACACGGTCGTGGCGGTCGACACCAGCGGCGCGAGAACGCTCGACATCGCGGCCCTCTTTCCCGGTCCCCTCGCGCGCCACCTGATCCGCCTCCGCTTCGACGGCCCGGACGCGATCGAGATCGCCGCCGATCTCGATCTCCTCGCGAGCTACGCCATCGCCCGCTGGTCGCTCCCCGTCGACGCCGCCGCGGTCATCGAGCGCGACC
>JAEZFL010000003.1 GCA_023417515.1 Pseudomonadota bacterium
GGGCTGGGCGGAACGCTGCGCGCGCGCAGGCGCCGGCCGCTGCGGGTTACGGGCCTGCTGGCCGGCCGCGACGGCGAGCGTCGCCGCCTGGACATGCGGCGCGGCCTGCGAATGCATCACCGGAATGGCAACCGCCGCGACGGCGACCGATCCGGCCAACCCGACTCCGAAAAACCCGCGCCGAAGCGCCTTCAAACCACGCAGCACTCGAAAATTCTCCCCGCCCGCTCACTCATGCAAATCACACTATGTGGCTGATCATAAACGCAGCATGGCTCATGTCAGCGGCTTCTACGGTAAAGTGGACGAGCCGTTTCCCGCTTGCGACAAGCTGTTGTAGCTCGACAACTCACCATTGATATAGTGTAACGTCGCGGCTAACGCGAGGCGACCTTCTCCCGGAGTCTCCGCTTTGCGTTCCCTGCTCCTGCTTTCCGCAGCCTTCTTCGCCGTCCCCGCTTTCGCTCAGGACGCCCCCCCGGCCGACGACCGGGATCCCGCCGATCACGTGCATGAGGAGATCGGTGCGGAGATCGTCGTCACCGCGCCGTTCGTCAGCAACCTCAACATCCTCGCCGGGACGTCGGCGCTGACCGGCAACGACCTCGCCCGCGAGATCCGGCCGCAGCTCGGCGACACGCTGGCGCGCCTTCCGGGCGTGTCGGCGACGAGCTTCTCCCCCGGCTCGTCGCGGCCTGTGCTTCGCGGCTTCCAGGGCGAGCGCGTACGAGTCCTCGTCGACGGCATCGGCGCGATCGACGTGTCCAACACCTCGGCCGACCATGCCGTGACCATCGACCCGATCACCGCCGAGCGCATCGAGGTTCTGCACGGCCCCGCCGTCCTGCTGTTCGGAAGCCAGGCGATCGGCGGCGCGGTCAACATCTTCGACCGCCGAATCCCGCGCACCGTCCCCGACGACATCGTCCATATCGACGGGTTGGCGACCTACGGCTCGGCGGCCAACGAGCGCAGCGTCGGCGCCGGAGTCGACTTCGCTCTGGGCGGCGGAGTGGTCGGCCATGTCGACGGCAGCTATCGCCGAACCGACGACCTGCGGGTCGGCGGCTTCGTGCTCGCCCCCGTGCTTCGGGCCGAGCAGCTTGCGATCGCCGCGGAGGAGGAGGCGGAGGGCCACGCCGACGAGGCGGCCGAGGCGCGCGCCTTCGCCGCCCAGCGCGGAACGCTTCCCAACAGCGCGACCGAGACCGCGACCGGCGGCGTCGGCGTCGCGTTGATCCGCGAGGGCGGCAGTCTCGGCCTCTCCCTCAGCTTGTTCGACAGCCGCTACGGCGTGCCGATGCGGCCCGGCGCCGGCCACCATCATGAGGACGACGAGGGCGAAGGCGAGCACGGCCATGGCGACGTGCCGGTTTCGATCGACCTGCGCCAGGTCCGCGCCGACCTGCGCGGCGAGGTGAAGCTGGGCGCCGGCTTCTTCGAGCAGCTGCGCGTGCGCTTCGCCGCCGCCGATTACGAGCACACCGAGCTCGAGGGCGACGAGGTCGGCACCCTGTTCGAGACCCAGGGCATGGAAGGCCGCGCCGAGCTCGTCCAGAAGGACCGCGACGGCTGGCGCGGCGTTGTCGGCGGCCAGTTCTTCGTGCGCGATTTCAACGCGGTCGGCGCCGAGGCCTTCCTGCCGCCCAACTCGACCAGCCAGATCGGCCTGTTCGCTCTTCAGGAATTCGAGTTCGGCCCGGCCCAGTTCGAAGCCGCTTTGCGCTACGAACATGCCGACGTCGCATCGTCTCCGCTCGGCATCGACCGCAGCTTCGATTCCGTCTCTGCCGCGGCAGGCGCTTCCTACGAGATCGCGCCGCGCGTGCGCGCCGGAATCAACCTGTCGCGCGCCGAACGGGCGCCGTCGGCGGAAGAGCTCTTCTCCAACGGGGCCCACGTCGCCACCCAGGCCTTCGAGGTCGGCGACCCGACCTTCGCAACCGAGCGCAACCTCGGCGGCGAACTCTACCTGCGCGCCTCGCTTCCGCGCCTCCAGGTCAACGCCACGCTGTTCTACAACAGCTTCGACAATTACATCTTCGCCGCCGCGACCGGCGCCGATCAGGATGAGTTGCCGGTGTTCCAATATTTCCAGCGCGACGCGCGCTATCTGGGCTTCGAGCTCGGCGTGAATGCCGACATCGCCCAGGTCGGCGACTGGCGCGTGCGGGCCGACGGCGTCGCCGATTATGTCGAGGCGACCGTCGCCGACGGCGGCGGCCCGGTGCCGCGAATCCCGCCGCTGCGTGTCCTCGCCGGGGTCGAGGCCGCCAATGCGATGTTCGAGGGGCGGGTCGAGGCGGAGCATGTCTTCGGACAGGACCGCATCGCCGCCTTCGAAACTCCGACCGATGCCTTCACGCTGGTCAATGCGTCGCTGACCATCCGGCCGTTCGGACGCGAGAATCCGACCGCGCTGATCCTGTCGGCGAACAACGTCTTCGACGTCGAGGCGCGCCGGCACGCCTCCTTCACCAAGGATTTCGTGCCGCTCGGCGGCCGCGACCTGCGGGCGACCCTGCGGGTGAGCTTCTGACCGCCGCGGCCGCGACGATTTGCGACAAACTTTTGCCCCGCAGGGCAAATTCCGGCGACAAGAGCGTGTCAGATGGCGCATGGTCCGCACTGGGAGTGCGGACCCAGCCATGAGGATTCCGACACGATGAAGAAGACCATCACCCTTTCGCTGGTCGGCGCGGCCTTGCTCGCCACCACCGGCGTTGCGGTCGCGCAGGGCGGCCAGGACTCCCGCCGCGGCCCCGCCGCCGATATCACCCGTGATCAGGCGGTCGCACGCGCGGACGCGCATTTCGCGCGCCTCGACGTCAATCGCGACGGCAGAGTCACCGCCGACGAAGCCCGCCAGGCCCGTCAGGCCAATCGCGCCGAGCGCCGCGGCCGGATGTTCGACCGGCTCGATGCCAATCTCGACGGCTCGATCTCGCGCGAGGAGTTCGGCCAGCGTCCGGCCATGCGCGGCGGCGAGCGGCGCGAGGGTCGCGGC
>JAEZFL010000028.1 GCA_023417515.1 Pseudomonadota bacterium
CGCGATGCGGTGCCTGACCGTCGTCGACGACGTCGATGCCGCTCTGGCCGCCTGTGCGCCCGGCTAGGGTGCCCCACAAATCGACAGCGGAGGAAGAGCGGCTACTATGACGTAGAGGTCGGGGACCCGGGCCAGCGTGGGGCTGTTCGACATCGCCAAGCAGGTGCCAGGTCTGCTCAAGGACGCGCCGACCATCGTGCGCGGCGTCGTCACGGGGTTCGGGGCCCGGCCGGCCGCCAAGACGTCGATCGGCAAGGTCTTCCAGGACCGTGCCGCGCAGTACTCCAACAACGTGTTCCTGAAGTTCGAGGACCGCGAGATCACCTACGGCGAGGCCAACGAGATCGTCAACCGCTACGCCGCGGTGCTCGCCGCGCGCGGGGTCGGCCACGGGGACGTCGTCGGCATCATGATGCGCAACTCACCGGAACCGGTGCTGCTGATGCTCGCGATCGTCAAGTGCGGCGCGATCTCCGGGATGCTGAACTACCACCAGCGAGACGAGGTGCTCAAGCACAGCCTCGGCCTGCTGTCGGCGTCGGTGGTGGTCGTCGAGACCGAGTTCGTCGAGCCGATCACCGAGTCCGGCGCGAACACCGACGGCCTGATGACCCTTGACGAGCTGCGGCAGCTCGCCGAGACCGCGCCGACCACCAACCCCGCCACCACCTCGGCCGTGCTGGCCAAGGACAAGGCGTTCTACATCTTCACCTCCGGCACCACCGGCATGCCGAAGGCCAGCGTGATGACGCACTACCGCTGGCTGCGCGCCCTCGCCTGATTCGGCGGGCTCGGGCTGCGGCTCAACAACAGGGACACCCTGTACTGCTGCCTGCCGCTCTACCACAACAACGCGCTCACGGTCGCGCTGTCGTCGGTGATCAACGCGGGTGCCGCACTGGCGCTGGGCAAGTCGTTCTCGGCGTCGAAGTTCTGGGACGACGTGATCCGCTACGACGCCACCGCGTTCGTCTACATCGGCGAGATCTGCACCTACCTGCTCAAGCAGCCGGAGAAGCCGACCGACCGGCAGCACAAGGTGCGGGTCATCTGCGGCAACGGTCTGCGTCCGGCGATCTGGGACGACTTCACGGAGCGGTTCGGCATCAAACGGGTCTGCGAGTTCTACGCCGCCAGCGAGGGCAACACCGCGTTCGTCAACGTCTTCAACATCGACAAGACCACCGGGATCGCCCCGCCCACCCCGATCGCGTTCGTCGCGTACGACGAGCACACCGGCGAACCCGCGCGCGACGACAACGGCCGGGTCCGCAAGGTCAAGAAGGGGGAGCCGGGGTTGCTGCTGTCGAAGGTCAGCAACTTCCAGCCCTTCGACGGCTACACCGACGAGAAGGAGTCGGAGAAGAAGCTCGTGCGCAACGCGTTCAAAGAGGGCGACGTGTGGTTCAACACCGGCGACCTGATGCGCGCGCAGGGCTTCAACCACGCCGCGTTCACCGACCGGCTCGGTGACACGTTCCGGTGGAAGGGGGAGAACGTCGCCACCACCGAGGTGGAGGCCGCGGTGTCCACCCACGAGCAGATCGAACAGGTCACGGCGTTCGGGGTCGAGGTCCCCGACACCGGGGGCCGGGCCGGCATGGTGGCCATCCAGCTCAAAGAGGGACACGAACTCGACGGCAAGGGCCTGGCCAAGGCGGTGTTCGACAAGCTGCCCGGGTATGCGGTGCCGCTGTTCGTCCGCGTGGTGCAGGAGCTCGCGCACACGTCGACGTTCAAGAGCCAGAAGGGTGACCTGCGCAAGGAGGGCTACGGCGGCAACAGCGGCGAGGGCGACCAGGACGACGTCAAGATCGAGGATCCGCTGTACGTGCTGTCCGGCCGCGACGAGGGCTACGTCCCGTTCTACGACGAGTACCCGGTCGAGGTCGCCGAGGGCAAGAAGCCCAAGTAACCCGCGGATCCGGCGCGCTCAGGCACCGTGAGCGTCGCCGAACGCGCCCGATTCCCGGCTGTACGTAGCCTGGGTGGCGTGCAGTCGACGTTTCTGGGACACCCGGTGGCCGGGGATCGGGCGCTGATCATGGCGATCGTGAACCGGACGCCGGACTCGTTCTACGACCGCGGCGCGACGTTCACCGACGCGGCCGCGATGGAGGCGGCGCACCGGGTGGTCGCCGAGGGCGCCGACATCATCGACGTCGGCGGGGTCAAGGCCGGCCCCGGCGAGACGGTCGACGTCGACGAGGAGATCGCCCGGGTCGTGCCGTTCATCGAGTGGTTGCGCGGCACCTTCCCGGACCGGGTGATCAGCGTCGACACCTGGCGCGCGGAGGTGGCCAAGCAGGCGTGTGCGGCCGGCGCGGACCTGATCAACGACACGTGGGGCGGCGTCGACCCCGACCTGCCCGCGGTGGCCGCCGAGTTCGACGCCGGGCTGGTGTGCTCACACACCGGCGGTGCGGTGCCGCGGACCCGGCCGTTCCGGGTCAACTACGGCCTCACCGAGCGCGGCGTGGTCGACGACGTGGTCGCCGAGCTGACCTCCGCGGCGGAGCGCGCGGCCGCGCTCGGGGTGCGCCGGGACGGCATCGTCATCGACCCGACGCATGATTTCGGCAAGAACACTTACCACGGCCTTAGTTTGTTGCGCCAGGTAAAAGACCTTGTAAACACTGGATGGCCGGTCCTGATGGCCCTGAGTAACAAGG
>JAEZFL010000062.1 GCA_023417515.1 Pseudomonadota bacterium
CGCCATCCCCGCGCCGGTCGCCGAAGCCGATCCTGCCGCCAAGCCCCGTCGCCGAGCGCCGCGGGCGAGCCCGGGCCAGCCATGAACGACCTTCCCAAGCTGGACGGCGACGAGCTGGACGCCAGCCGGGCGCCCCTGCTCGAGCATCTCATTGAATTGCGGCGGCGGATCATCTGGTGCTTCGTCGCGCTCGCAATCTGCTTCGCCATCTGCCTCTATTTCGCCCAGGACATCTTCACCTGGCTGGTCCATCCGCTGCTGGTGGCGGGGCAGAACCGGCTCATCTTCACCAATGTGTTCGAGGCCTTCTTCTCGCAGATCAAGGTGGCCTTCTTCGCCGGGGGGATGCTGGCTTTTCCGGTCATCGCCGGCCAATTGTGGCTGTTCATCGCGCCGGGCCTCTACAAGAACGAGAAGCGCGCCTTCCTGCCTTTCCTGCTGATGACCCCGGTGCTGTTCCTCGGCGGCGCGGCGCTCGCTTATTATTTCGCGGTGCCGGTGGCGCTTCACTTCCTGCTCGGCTTCGAGGGCAATCTCGGCGGGGTCCAGCAGGAGGCGTTGCCGGGCGTCGGCAATTATCTCGACTTCATCACCAAGTTCCTGTTCGGATTCGGAGTCTCGTTCCTGCTGCCGGTGCTTCTGATGCTGATCGAGCGGGCGGGGCTGGTCAGCCTGAAGCAGCTTCGCAAGGGGCGCCGCTACGCGATCGTCGGCGCCTTCATCGTCGCCGCGGTGCTGACTCCGCCGGATATCGTCTCGCAGCTGCTCCTCGCCATCCCGCTGGTGCTGCTCTACGAGATCGCCCTTGTCGGGATCATGCTCACCCACCGCCGGCGAGCGAGGAAGGCGTCCGCCGAGGCCGCATAAGAAGAAGGCGCCGATTTGCGGTCGGCGCCTTCAGAAAACTTGCGAGCATGGGGTTCAGTCGGCGAGGTCGGAAACCTTTTCGCCGACCGACTGGACGTCGCGTCCGGCCCCTTCGATCGTGTTGCACGCCGCCAGGGCAAGGCCGCTGGTCAGCACCAACAGCGTGAGCATCTTGCGCATTTACACTCTCCTGAGACGCCGCGGGCACAATGCCCGCCTATGAACCGGTCAATGCCGCCGGTGCGCGCCGGTTCCACCCGCGTGAAGCAGAGTCGTCAAGGCGTGGTGAATACGGGGGAAGGCCCGGGCTCTTCGAAAAAGTTGAGCCCGGAGGCGCTACCGGGGGGGGAGGTTAGCGCGTCCGGGCTCATGGTTCTGGATTGCGAGAGCGGGGGGGCAAAAGGTCACTATCCGGACTGCTCAACGGCCTATTGGGGGAGGGGTTCCAGCCCCCGTGATTTTTTTCTGCGCTTTTTTTTTGCAAAAGCACCGCTCGGGCCGCGCGAGGCAACCGGGGGCCCCGCTCACCGGTTGGAGCCGCTGAAAGGAATTGCCATGCCCAAGCCGCCAAGCTCACCGCCTCATTCGGACATCGAGGGAGTCAATCGCGACGGCACCCGTCCCAGCAAGAAGCTGTCCGGCCGCGGCGACAGCACCGAGGCTCTGGAGCGTGCCGGCCGCGAGAGCGCCGCACGCCCGGATCATGGCGACGACCGCTCGGGCGACGACCGCACGCGGTGATTGACTGACCACCCGTTACGGGCCCTAAGGGACGGCGGGCGTCTCGCGGTCGACCACGGCGATGGTCAGGCTGTAGCGGCCGGCCCCGGAGTCGCGGTCGAGCGTCGAGCGGAGCTGGCGGGCGAGGCCGGCGACGATCCGGTCGAACCGTTCCTGGATCTCGGCCGGGCAGGTCACCCGGCCGGCCAGGACTTCCGATTCCATGGTCAGCCGTGCCCGGCCATCCCGCTCCGGCTCGAGCGAGATGGCGACGACCCGCGCGCCGCACAGCATGGCGAACTCGACGACCTCGGTGACCAGGAAGGCGGTCGACACCGCGACGTCCTGGGTCGCGTAGAGCGGCTCCAGGCCGAGGCGGATCTGCATGGCCGACGCCGCGGCAGGGGCGGTCGCGCGCAAGTTCGCCGCGAGCTCGGAAACCAGCGCCTTCAGTGCGACGCCGCGATTCTCCTCGAGCTCGGCATAATGGTTGCGGTGGACCACCGCGAGGGCGTCGACCCGGCGCTGGATCGAGGCATAGGCCGCGGCCGCTTCGTCGCTGACGCTGCTCCGCGAGTGGATGTTGAGCAGCGAGGCGACCACCTGCAGGTTGTTCTTCACCCGGTGATGGACCTCGCGCACCAGCTTGGTCTGCCGCTCGACCGCCGCCTCGAGCTCGGCCTCGTGGCGCGCGACGGTTCGGGTCACCTCGGCGAAGGCATTGCCGAGATCGTCGATCTCCTTCGCCGCGCTGTGCACCGCCGGCCGTTCGAAGCCGCGGTCGCCCGGCGCATAAGCGGCGATGGCGCGCTGCATGCGCAGGAGCGGGCGAAGCAGCAGATATTGCACGACCAGCCAGCCGACCACGGCCGCGAGCAGCCACATCAGCAGCGGCAGGACGATCATCAGGATCTCGTCCCAGCTCATCCGCGGAGCCGCGGCGTTGAGGCGCAGCTCGACTCCGCTGGCGGTGATCGGCTCACGCAGCACGACCCCGCCGAGCGCCTGCTGGCCGGGCCGCGACGCGAACAGCCGCATCGCCGCATCCTCCACCACCAGCTCGAGCTCGGTCGGCTGGCTGGTATTGCCGAGATTGGCGGCGGCTTCGAGCGACGAGCGCGGAAATTCGATCTGACCGAGCGGGCGGCCGGCGGAGTCGAACAGCCACAGCCGAAGCAGCTCGCCCTGCGGGTCGATCCAGGCGGCGGACGTGGCGCCCTGCGCGACTCGCGGCGGCGGCGCCGGATTGACCGTGAGCGGCGGGCAGGCGACTCCGCCGCCGGGATCGTAGACGAGGAAGCGCACGGGCGGCGACCCGCTCGCGCGGAGCTGCGCGTCGGCATGCTGGCAGGCGAGCGGGGCGGTTTCCGGCCGGCGCACCGCGTCACTGGCGATCCTGACGATCAGCGCCGCGCGGTTGATGACCGACGACAGGCGCTGGGCGGACAGGGCCAGGTTGGTGTTCGCCTCGGCAATCGCACTGGAGCGGCTGTCGCGCGCGCTGTCGATGCTGGCGAGGACGGAGATCACCAGCAGCGGCAGCAGCGCCGCGCCGAGGATCAGCAGCATCTTGGTGGCGGTCGGCAGCATGCCGAACCAGGCCCGGACGGGGTCGAGCTGTCGTTCGGTCACCGGCGGCCCCGACGCTTCATGCCGCGCCTACGGGGAGAATCAGCCGAGCTTGCCGAGGAGATCGAGCATCTCCGGTGGGATGTCCTCGGCGACCGCGCGCTCATAGACGCTGCGCAGGGCATCGCCGACGTCGCCGGTCTGCTTCTTCCTGTTGCGCGGCTTGCGCGGCGCTTCACCCTCGGCTGCATGGTCGCCTTCGGCCTTGCGACGCCGCTCACGATCCAGTTCATTGTGAAAAGTCAAAGGTTCACCCCGCCCGCGGTCCGCTCATTCTTACGGGTCTGATCAACCGCAGGACTGGGTTGGATCGAGCCGTGTTTCCAGCGCATATTTGTCGCGGGCGAAATAATCGCGCCGCGTGGGCTTGGAAACAAAAAACTCCGACGATGGTTCCACAGGTTCTAAAGGCGTATCGGGCGGGGGCCATTGGGGCTGTCATAAACCGGCCGGAACGCCGTCCACTTGCCAAGCGGGGGCCGCCCTCATAGGCGCACGCTTTGAAGATCAGGAGTCGAAACCGTATGTCGCTCGGCCAGGAAATTGCGCCTCATCTCCCCTTCCTACGCCGCTACGCGCGTGCGCTCACGGGCACGCAGAAGCATGGCGACGCGTTCGTGCGCGCAACCCTGGAAGCGATCGTCGCAGCGCCGGACTCCTTTCCGCGCGACGTCGATCCGCGGGTCGGCCTCTACCGGACCTTCCACGCCATCTGGTCGTCCGCAAATATCGAGGAGGATCCGGGCTATTCCGGAGGCGAGGGCGAGGGCGACGGCGCCGAGAGCATCGCTCAGGCGCGCCTGTCGCGAATCACGCCGCTGTCGCGCCAGGCGCTGCTGCTGACCGCGATGGAAGGCTTCACTCCGGAGGATACCGGCTACCTGATCGGCGCGGCGCCCGAGGAAGTGGAATCGCTGGTCGCCGAGGCGCTCGAGGAGATCGAGCGGCAGACCCGCGCCGAGGTGCTGATCATCGAGGACGAGCCGATCATCGCGATGGACATCGAGACGATCGTCCGCGACCTCGGCCACAGCGTCGTCGGAGTGGCGGTGACCCGCGACGAGGCGGTCAGCCTGGCGCTCGCCAAGCGGCCGGGTCTGGTCCTCGCCGACATCCAGCTCGCCGACGACAGCTCGGGCATCGACGCGGTCAAGGACATCCTCGCCGAGTTCGAGGTGCCGGTCATCTTCATCACCGCCTTCCCCGAGCGGCTTCTGACCGGCGAGCGGCCCGAGCCGACCTTCCTCATCACCAAGCCGTTCCAGCGCTCGACGGTCAAGGCGGCGATCGCCCAGGCTTTGTTCTTCGATCCGGCGACTCTTCCGGCCTAAGTTTCCAATCTCTTTGCACGGGCGGGGAACCGCCCGTGCCGGGGGCGCGTTAGCCGCGAAACGATTGGAACTTTTGAGCGAGGGTATCCCATCCGCCATGAACGAAGGCCCGGACCATATCGGGAAGACCGAGGCGCGCGCCGGCACGACGCCGCACATGACTCGCTACGTGCTCTTCTTCGGACTGACGTTGACCATCCTGGCCTTCGTCATCATCTACTTGATCTGGGATTGAGCCGCCGAAGCGGATCGGTGCTAGTATCACCGCTCTATCAAGGTAAGCGCACAGTCCAATGTATATCGGGGGCAGCTCCATGTCGGGCGTGAAGCCGGCGCAAGATGACTCGGCGATCGAGCGCGAAGAGCTCGTCCCGCTGCCGGACAATGAGTTCAAGGAGCACCTGGCCCAGGTCATCCCGCACCTGCGCGCCTTCGGCCGTTCCTTGTCGGGAAGCCGCGATCTGGCGGACGATCTCGTCCAGGAGACTTTGCTCAAGGCATGGGCGGCGCGCAAGCGCTTCCAGGCCGGCACCAACATGCGCGCCTGGACCTTCATCATCCTCAGGAACCTGTTCCTGAGCCAGATGCGCCGCGCCCGCTTCAAGGGCGAGTGGGACGAATTGACCGCGTCCAAGATCCTTGCCGCTCCGGCGAGCCAGGACCGCCATATCGAGCTCGCCGACATGCAGCGCGCCCTGCTCCATCTGCCTCAGCCGCAGCGCGAGGCGCTGATCCTCGTCGGGGCCGGCGGCTTCGCCTACGAGGAAGCGGCCGAGATTTGCGGCTGCGCGGTCGGCACCATCAAGAGCCGAGTCGCCCGCGGCCGCGTCGCTCTCGAGGCCTTGCTGACCGAAGGCAAGCTGCCGTCGCGGCGCGAGCACGACAATCAGGACAAGACCGCGCTCCAGGCGATCATGGGCGAGGTCGACGATCTGAGTCGTGACCGGCTTCCAACGCCCGAGCCGGGCGAGGACGAGGACGCCTGACACGCGCCCGACCGTCACCCTGAACCTGTGTCAGGGTCCATTTCCCGCGATCGTTTGGCGGTTGGAGATGGATACTGAGCGTTCGGCAGGACGTCCGCAGTCAGTCGAGGCGGGCCAGCAGATCCTCGAAGCTGTTCAGGGAGCGCATCTCGCCGTCGAGCCGGAAAGCCTGGCGCAAGGCGTTGCCCACGCCCGCGTGAACGGTAGGCGGGGCCACCTTCACGAATCGCTTATGACCGGGATTGGCCATATCTTCCGAGCTTGCCTTCAACGGTTGCACGGCCTTCTTAACGTACGTTCCTAGATGCGGTTGCAATTGTACCGGGCCCACAATGTCGGATTCAGAACCCCGTTGCGTTGAAGAGACACTTGGTTGCGACCAAGTTAACATCGCGCGCGTGAGTCCGGTGGTTGAACGGGCTCGAACGCACTCCCCCTTTCTTCGGTTCCATCTCGAGTCGGAAAATCAAGTCGCGGCAGCGGTCCGAGCCGGCCGGCTTGGCGAAGCCTTGGCCCTGGCGCGGCTGGAAGGGGCGGGGGAGGACGTGATGGCTGCCCTTCGCCGCGAGCGCAGCGGTTACGCGCTGGCGCTGGCGATCGGCGACCTCGCCGGGCTCCTCACCCTGGAGGAGGTGACCGCGGAGCTGTCGATGCTTGCCGGCCGGGTGCTCGAGCGGGCCATCGCCGCGGCCATCGCGGAGCGCTATCCCGACGCGCCGGTGCGCGGCTTCGCGGCGATCGCGCTCGGCAAGCTCGGCAGCCGCGAGCTCAATTATTCGTCCGACGTCGACCTTCTCTTCCTGTTCGACCCGGCGACCCTGCCGCGCCGCGAGCGCGAGGATGCGGGGCAGGCGGCGGTGCGGATCGGCCAGCGCGTCGTCGAGCTGCTGCAGAAGCGGGACCAGAACGGCTATGCCTTCCGGGTCGACCTGCGCCTCAGGCCGTCGCCGGAAGTGACTCCGATCGCGCTGCCGGTCGACGCCGCGATCAGCCATTATGAATCCTCGGCGCTGCCATGGGAGCGCTCGGCCTTCATCCGCGCACGTCACGTCGCCGGGGATGCCGCGCTCGGCCGCTATTTCCTCGACGCCATCCACCCCTTCGTGTGGCGGCGAAGCCTCGATTTCGGCGCCATCGCCGAGATCCAGGCGGTGACGGGCCAGATTCGCGATCATTATGCCGCGGGCCAGACGTTCGGCCCCGGCTTCGACCTGAAGCGCGGCCGCGGCGGCATCCGCGAGGTCGAGTTCTACACCCAGGCGCTTCAGCTCATCCATGGCGGCCGCGAGCCGCAGCTGCGCGCGCCCGCGACGATGGATGCCCTCGCCGCCCTGGGCGAGGCCGGCCGGATCTCCGCGGCAGAAGCGGCAGAGCTCAGCGACGCCTATCGCCTGCTGCGCACGATCGAGCATCGGGTCCAGATGGTCGAGGACAAGCAGACCCATCAGCTGCCGCCGGCCCCGCAAGCGCTCGACAATGTCGCCCGGCTTTACGGCCTGGACGGCGGCGGCGCGCTGCTCGATCTCCTCCGCCCCCATGTCGAAGCCGTCGCCGGCCATTATGGCGCGCTGGCCCCGCAATCGCACAAACGGCTGCCCGGATCGCCGGCGCTGGAAGAGCGGCTCGCCGCGCTCGGCTTCCCCGATCCCGCTGCGGCGGCCGCAAGGATTGACGGTTGGCGCAGCGGCAGGGCGCGCGCGCTGCGCACGGCGGCGGCGCGCGAACCGTTCGAGGCGATGCTTCCGGGCCTCGTCGAGGCGTTCGCCCAGGCGCCCGACCCGATAGCGGCGCTGAACCGCTTCGATACGGTCGTCGATCGGCTGCCGAGCGGGGTCAATTTCTTCCGGCTGCTAGAGGCGCAGCCGGCGGTGGTCGACTATCTCGCCAGCATCCTCAGCCACGCGCCGACCCTGGCCGACCAGCTCGGGCGGCGGCCGGAGCTGCTCGACGGCCTGATCGACGCATCGGCGTTCGAGCCCGCTCGGGACGTCGAGGCGCTGGCCGCCGACTTCGCCCGGCGCGAACGGCGCGACGAGGATTACCAGATGCTGCTCGACCGGGTCCGCGCGCGGGTCAACGGCGTGCGCTTCGCGCTCGGCGCGCAGATCGTCCTCGCCCGCTCGGACCCGCTCGACGCGGCGCGCGGCTATGCCCGGGTCGCCGAGGCGGCGATCGACGTCCTCGCACGCGCGGCAATCGCCGAGTTCGAGCGGCAGCATGGCAAGGTTCCGGGCTCGGAGCTTCTCATCCTCGGCCTCGGCCGGCTCGGCGGCGGCGAGCTCACCCACGCCTCCGACCTCGACCTCATCTACCTGTTCAGCGGCACCCACGAGGCGCAATCGGACGGGCCCAGGCCGCTGCGCGCCACCGATTATTTCAACCGCCTCGCGCCGCGCGTGTCGGCGGCGCTCAGCGTGCCGACCGCGGCTGGGCCGCTCTACGACGTCGACCTGCGCCTCCGGCCGTCGGGCCGCGACGGCCTCCTCGCGGTCTCGCTGCCGAGCTTCGCCGACTATCAGGCAAGCCAGGCCTGGACCTTCGAGCATATGGCGCTGACCCGCGCCCGCCCGGTCTTCGGCTCGGCCGAAGGTCGAGCGGCGCTCGCATCGACGGTGTCGGACATCCTCAACCGCGAGCGCGACCCCAGGCAGGTCGCCGCGGACGCCGCCGCGATGCGGCGCGAGATCGCCCGCCACAAGCCCGCCAAAGGCCCGTTCGACATCAAGCTGGGGGAGGGCGGGCTCGTCGACCTCGAATTCCTCGTCCAGTCGCTCCAGCTCATCCACCGCACCGGTCTCGACCCCTGCATCGAGGCCGCGCTCGCGCAGCTCGCCGAGGCAGGACTGGTCGCGCCCGACCTCATCGACGATTATCGCCTGCTCACCCGAATGCTGGTCACCTTCCGGCTCGTCTCCCCGCAATCGGCCGAGCCGCCGCCGCCTTCCCAAGCGTTGGTCGCCCAGGCCTGCGGGCTCGCCGACTGGGACGCTTTGCTTGAAGCGCACGGCGAGGCGCGCCACAGGGTTTCGCAATCATGGTCCGCCTTCGCGGCGCAATCAGGGGAATGAGGATGGTCAACGAAGGCGACATTGCTCCGGACGTGGCGCTCACCGGCGCCGACGGCGAGACGGTGAGGGTCGGCGACTTCAAGGGCCAGAAGCTGGTCCTCTATTTCTATCCCAAGGACGACACGTCGGGCTGCACCCGCGAGGCGCAGGATTTCACCGCGCTGGCGGCGGAGTTCGAGAAGGCCGGCACCTTCGTGGTCGGCGTATCCAAGGACAGCCCCAAGAGCCACGCCAAGTTCACCGACAAATACGACCTCAAGGTGCGGCTCCTGTCCGACGAGGACGGCGCCGCGTGCGAGGCGTTCGGCACCTGGGTCGAAAAGTCGATGTACGGCCGCAAATATATGGGCATCGAGCGCGCCACCTTCCTGATCAACCGCGAGGGCGTGGTCGAGCGCGCGTGGCGCAAGGTCAAGGTGTCCGGCCACGCCGAGCAAGTGCTGGAAGCCGCGCGCGAGCTGCCCTGACTCGCCCTCCGCGCTACAGAGGGCTAATGTGCGCAAACGGGCGGCCGGGGGAACGGCAGGCATGCATCCTCGTTTTCGCATCATCATGAAGCTCGGCAATTCCAACCTGCTCCCCGTGATGGGCGTGTTGACCATCGTCGCCGGAGCGATCGGGCTCCAGCTCGGCGAGAGCGCGATCGCGCAGATCGACCCGATCCACTTCCAGGGCCCAGCGCCGGTGCCGCGCGATGTGTCGCGGGACCCGCTGCCGCCGGTCGGTCCGTCCTACGCCAGCGCCTATGGCTGGGCGCAGAGCGAGGCGGCGCTCGCCGCAGAATGCGGCGATTGCGGCACGCCGGCGGCGCTCACGGCGGTCGCTGCGACATGGGAGCCGGTCTATGAAGCCGCGCCGGAGCCGCGCGCCGCGCCGGTTTCCATTCCGAGCTACGAGCCGCGAGAGGAAAGGCTCGAACGCGAGGTCGCCGAATGGCGCGAAGTCACCCGCTACACGAGCTATCCGGTCGCCTACGAGGAGCCCGAGCTGGAGCGGGTCGTGATCGAGACCGAGCCGGCCGGCGAGGGCCTCGCGGGGCTGTAACTCCTTCAACCCCTCCCCTTCAGGGGTGGGGCGGGGTGGGGGCGCGCGTCTGCGCGCCCAGAGACTCCTTTTGCGGAACCTGAAAAGCGCTTCAAGGGCATCGAGCCCCTTCAGCGCTCCCCACCCCTCTCCCCTCCGCTGAAGGGGAGGGGTTGATCGGCTCCATTTTTGTGCCTGCCACTGCTAACGCGCCGGGCCATGACCACCATCGCCCAGGCCTGCCGCGACGTCCTTCTTGCCGCCGATCCCGCCGCCAAGGTGAAGACAGCGCGCTCGGCCGCCCGTGCCTGGCGGCGCGGCACGCTGGAACATCGCTTCGACGTCGCCATGCCCGATGCGCCGGGCCGCCCCGATCGCCCCGAGCTGCTTGCGCCCAACCGGATGCCCAAGCGCGGGCGGGCGGGATCGGAGCGCAGCCGCATCGCTCTTCTCCACGCCCTCGCCCATATCGAGTTCGCCGCGATCGACCTCGCCTTCGACCTGGCCGGGCGGTTCGGAGCGCGATTTCCGCGCGGCTTCGTCGACGACTGGATCGGCGTCGGCGCCGACGAGGCGATGCATTTCGCGTTGCTCGACCGGCGCCTGAACGCGCTCGGCGCCGGCTATGGCGACCTGCCGGCGCATGCCGGCCTGTGGGACGCCGCCGCCGCGACGGCGCACGATCCGCTGGCCCGTCTCGCCGTGGTCCCGACCGTGCTCGAGGCGCGGGGCCTGGATGTCACGCCGGCCATGACGGCATCGTTCGAGCGCGCCGGAGATGCCCGTTCGGCGGCGATTCTGGCGCGCATCTATCGCGACGAAATCCGGCACGTGGCGGCCGGAATGCGGTGGTTCCGTTACGGCTGCGAATCGGCGGGAACGGACCCGGTGCCTCTCTGGCACGACCTCGTCCGCCGCCATTTTCGGGGGGCGATTAAGCCTCCGTTCAACGACTCGGCGCGGGCCAAGGCCGGTTTATCCCGTGAATTCTATGCAGGGATTGCCGATTAACGGCTTCTTCGCCCACCCCTAGCACATCGATCGGGTGGGCACTCGAAACGGCAAACGCAGCGCAGACTGCATCGTCGCGAGCGCGAACGGAGCGCCTCATGGGACTCCGTATGTTTTGAGGATGAGAATGCAAGTATCGGTTCAGCGTAAGAACGTCGGGTGGGGCAGCAAGTTCCGTGGCGCGTTCAAGCCGCGCGACATTTTTCTTCATGATGGCAAAAGCTTGCGTCGCTTCACCTTGGGCCGCCGGGCTCAGGCCGCGGCGACCGGAGCGGTTCTCGGCCTGTTCGCCTGGTCGGGCTATGCCACCGTCCAATATGCCAGCGCGATGACCAGCGACGTCGCCACCATGCAGCGCCAGGTCGCCGCCATGGAGCAGGATGTCGAGGCGCTTCGCGCCGCCGCGGCCGAGCGCGCCGAGGTGATCGCCCAGCGCCAGGCATTCCTGTCGGCGATGCTGTCCGGCACTGCCGACCCGGCCGAGGTCGCCCGCCTTCTGCCTGCCGCCGCCGACGGCGACATCGACGATCCCCGAGTCGCCGCCGAGTTCGAGCAGATCGACGGCATGCAGCTGTCGCTCGCCGCTCAGGCCGACGCCGCCACCCGCGCCCGCTACCGTCAGACCGCCGCGGCCGTCCGCCGCCTCGGCATCGATCCGCGCCGCTTCGCCCAGGGCGGCGTCGGCGGTCCGTTCGAGGAAGCGGCCGGCGGCGCCACGCCGGCGAACGCCGACGTCGACCCGCGTTACGCCCAGCTGTTCGCAAGCTGGCGCCAGATGGAGCAGCTCGAACAGGGCGTCGCGACGATCCCGTCGATGATGCCGGTGCAGGGCGCGCGCTGGACGAGCAGCTTCGGAGTCCGCTCCGACCCGTTCCGCGGCCGCGCCGCCATGCATGGCGGAATCGACATGGCCGGCCCGATCGGCACCCCGATCTACGCGACCGCCGACGGCACCGTCTCCACCGCCGACTGGCAGGGCGGCTACGGCAACCTCGTCGAGCTCGGCCACGGCGCCGGAATCGCCACCCGTTACGGCCACCTGTCGCGGATCATGGTCCGCTCGGGCGAGCGCGTCCGCCGCGGCCAGGTCATCGGCCTGATGGGCTCGACCGGCCGTTCGACCGGCAGCCACCTCCATTACGAGGTCCGAATCGACGGCCGCGCGGTCAACCCGCTGCCCTTCCTGCAGTCCGGCCAGGCCCTCGCCGCCCTCCAGCGCGGCAGCGGCGGCCAGGGCGGCAGCCGCTAAGGCACCAGCCTAGACCGAATTCAAAGAGGCGCCGAAAGGCGCCTCTTTTTTTGCGCTGAGTTGGAGCAGGACGCGCCTCCTCTCCCTGCAGGGGAGAGGATACGAAGCCTTGGCGACGAAGGAGCCTAGGCGAAGTTGGTGAGGGCACGTGCCCCTCACCCTCCCACGGCTGTCGCCGCGGGCCCCTCCCTCTCCCCTGCAGGGAGAGGGGCTTAGCGCCCGCGCTTCTTGCGGTGCGTGTCGAGGTCGAGGACCATCGTCGCTTCGCCCTCGGGCAGGAGCCCAAGGCGCCGCGCGACTTCCTGATAGGCTTCCGCCTCGCCGCCGAGGTCGCGACGGAAGCGGTCCTTGTCGAGCTTCTCGCCCGAGGCCATGTCCCACAGCCGGCAGCCGTCGGGGCTGATCTCGTCGGCGAGGATGATGCGCGAGAAGTCATTCTCCCACAGCCGGCCGAACTCCAGCTTGAAGTCGACTAGGCGGATGCCGATGCCGGCGAACAGGCCGCACAGGAAGTCGTTCACGCGGATCGCCATGTCGGCGATGTCGTTCATCTCGTCCTGGCTCGCCCAGCCGAACGCCGCGATATGCTCGTCGGCGATCATCGGGTCGCCCAGCGCGTCGTCCTTGTAATAATATTCGATGATCGTTCGCGGGAGCTGGGTGCCTTCCTCGATGCCGAGGCGAGTCGACAGCGAGCCCGCGGCGACGTTGCGCACCACCACCTCGATCGGAACGATCTCGACCTGGCGGATCAATTGTTCGCGCATGTTGAGGCGGCGCACGAAATGGGTCGGAACGCCGATCGCCCCGAGCAAAGTGAAGATATGCTCGGAGATGCGGTTGTTGAGCACGCCCTTGCCGGCGATCGAGCCCTTCTTCTGGGCGTTGAACGCGGTCGCGTCGTCCTTGAAATATTGGATCAGGGTCCCGGGCTCGGGGCCCTCGTACAGGATCTTGGCCTTGCCTTCATAGACGAGCCGGCGGCGGGACATGGGCTGTGCGACGCTCCAAAGATCAAGCCCCGGCGGCGCGTGTCGCTGGCCCCGGGGCGTTTCGGGAGCGATCCTATAGGCTCTGGGGGCGGGGAGGGCAACCGAAGGCCGGGTCCCGAATCGAGCCTGGTCAGGTGACCTTGTGCCGGACCGCGAAGCGCGGATCGCGCCAAGTCTCGTTCCGAAGAATATGTGCGAGGCACTCGACAGCCCGAACCACGTCCTCGAAGCCGAGATAGAGCGGCGTGAGGCCGAAGCGCAGAACGTCCGGGGCTCGGAAGTCGCCGATCACGCCCTGTTCGATCAGCGCCTGGCACAATTCGTAGGCGTGGGGGTGGCGGAAGGAGATGTGGCTGCCGCGCTGCTCCTCGCCGCGCGGGGTGATGCAGGCGAGCTCGGGGCAGTGGCGCGCCATGCATTCGTAGAAGACCTCGAACAGCTGCACCGACTTGCGCCACAGCCGTTCCATGGTGACGCCTTCGAACGTGTTGAGCCCGCCTTCCAACGCGGCGATTCCGAGCACCGGCGGCGTCCCGGTGAGGAATCGGCTGATCCCTCGAGCGGGGCGATAATCGTCGGTGAAGGCGAAGGGCTCGGCATGGCCCATCCAGCCCTGGAGCGGATTGCCGATCCGCTCCTGCAGATGCTCGGCGACATAGAGGAAGGCCGGCGCTCCGGGACCGCCGTTGAGATATTTGTAGCCGCAGCCGACCGCCAGCTCTGCCCCGGCGCCGCCCAGATCGAGCGGCACGGCGCCGGCGCTGTGGCTGAGGTCCCACACCGTCGTCGCTCCGGCTGCCTTCGCCCGCGCCGTCACCGCCGCCATGTCGAACATCTCGGCGCTCTTGTAGTGGACGTGGGTGAGGAGCAGCAGGTTGGTGTCGCTGCCGATGCGGCGCTCCACTTCCGCGCGCGGCGCGATGTCGAGGGTGAGGCCGGTGAGGTCCGCGACGCCGGCGGCGATGTGCAGGTCGGTGTGGAAATTGCCGCTCTCGCTGAGCAAGGTCTTGCGGTCCGACAGCCTGGCCGCGGCGACGAGAAGCTTGAACAGGTTGACCGAGGTCGAATCCGCGACCAGCACCTCGTTCGGCTTCGCCCCGATCAAGGCGGCGATGCGGGCGCCGACCCGTTGCGGCGCGTCGATCCAGCCATGCTTGTTCCAGCCGCCGATCAGGCTGTCGCCCCATTCGCGCGAGATCAGCGCGCCGAGATGATCCGGAGTCGAGCGCGGCAGAGCGCCCAGGGAATTGCCGTCGAGATAGATGATCCCCTCGGGCAGGGCGAAGCGCTCGCGATAGGCCCGAAGCGGATCCGCCGAATCCATCGCCCGCGCCTGCTCCAGAGTGACGGCCATCAGCGCAAAGCCCTTTCGATTTCCTCGACCGCGGCGGCCCAAGCGGCGCTTTCGGGAGCGATCAGTTCGACATGACCGGTGGAGTCGATCATCCGCACCCGCACGTCGTCGCCCATCGCGCGCATCTTGCCGGCATAATCCTCGGCGAAATGGGCCGGGATGATGCGGTCCTGGTTGCCGTTGATCAGCACCTGCGGGATGCCGAGCGGACCCATGCGCGGCACCGAGGTGTCGGCGAAGGGATCGCCGCGGCCGGGCCGGCCCTGGCCGACGAGCTGGCCGATCACCTCCGTCCCGCAGCCGCTGCCCGGCGGCCGTGCGGCAAGCTCGAGGTCGGGCAGGCCACCGAGGCTCACCACCGCGCGGAATTCCGGTGGCGGGATCATCCGCACATTGGCCGGCGGCATCCAGTTGCGGCGCCTGGCCGCATACCAGAGCGCGAGGTGCCCGCCCGCCGAGTGGCCGACCGCCACCGAGCGGCTGGGATCGAGCCCGAAGCCGCGGCCCTGAATGGTCAGCGCATGGATCGCGGCCCATGTGTCGTCGAACACGTGCGGCCAGCCGTTGCCGTCCTCGATCACGCGATAGTCGATGTTCCACACCGCGACTCCGCGCCGCCGGAGATCGTCGGAAATCCAGTTCATCAGGTTGCGGTCCCACGGCGCCGACCAGCAGCCGCCATGGATCATCACCGCGACCGGGTGCGGCCCGGGGCCCTGCGGCAGGTACAGGTCGACGACCTGCCGCTCATGCTCGCCATATCTGATGGTGCGGTCGGGCGCGGGGCGGGGCCGCGCGAGGAACCGGTCCCAGGTCAGAAGCGCGCCCGCCGCGGGCGAGGCCTCGGGTGCGGGGGCCGCATTCCGGGAGTCGCCGCCGGTGGTCATGGTGCAGCCGGCCAATGCTGAGGCAGCGAGAATGGCGATGGTCTTCGCAAGATCGATCAAGAGCCCGTCCTGTCATCCCCGCGAAAGCGGGGATCCAGCTGCCTTGTTGCGAAGACGGTGTCGAAAGGGAAGCTGGATTCCCGCTTTCGCGGGAATGACGGGGACGGTCAGCGCGCGTCGCGCCAGGGCGCGGCGAACTGGATGCGCTGCAGCGTGCCGAAGTCGGCCACGAGCTTCTGAAAGGCCTGCGACACGGTGCGTATGATCAGCATGGCTTATCTCCTCATCCCCAATTTCGATGAATGAAGGGGCGGCGGGTGGGGTCTGCGCCGCCCCTTCTGCACCGCCCATCAGCGGGCGGTGATGGTGATGGTGCGAGCAGCGGCGACCTGCGCCTGGGCGCGCCGGGCGACGGCCGCCTCGATCTGCGGGCGGGCGCCCTCGATCGCGCCGACATAGCAACGGTGGCGCAGGTAGCGCTCGGCGGTGACGCCGGCGATTGCGGGCTGGCACAACTGGCTGGCGGCATTGCGCACGCGCCGCTCCAGCGTCGCCCGGCCCTCTTCATTGGCGAGATTGAGGTCGGCATAGCTGACCTCGCTGCTCACCGCGCGCACGGCGATCTGGCCTTGCGCGAGGCTCGGAGTCGCGAACACCAGGCTGGTGACGCTCATCGCGAGCACCGCCGCCATCGCCTTGAGCGGCATCGGCACGCCGCCGAACCGGCCGCGACCCTTCATTGCGGTGTCGAGCGCCCTGCCGACATCGGCACTGAACTGCTCGTGATGGTCGCTCCACAGGCGACCCAGAATCTCATCCTGCATGTCCCTTCTCCCTTCATCCCTTGAGGCGGCCGAAGCGTCGGTCGCCGCATGTCCTCAGATGGTGGAAAGGCGATCGGACCGCCAACGAAAGGATCGACAGTGATGATAAGCCTGACTTATACTATCGGGTGATGAGAACGCTTCCGCCCCTGTCCGCCGTGCGCGTGTTCGAAGCCGCCGCGCGCCACCAGAGCTTCACCCTGGCCGCGGCCGAGCTCGGCATGACCCAGGCCGCGGTCAGCTATCAGATCAAGCTCCTCGAGCAGCGGCTCGGAGTGCCTTTGTTCCTGCGCGCCAAGCGCCGAGTCCAGCTGTCGGAGGCGGGCCGCCGTGCCGCGGCCCTGGTCACCGCGGGCCTCGACCAGATCGCCGACGCCTTCTCCGGCCTGCTTGCCGACAATGACGGCGTGCTGACGATCAGCACCACCCAGACCTTCGCGTCGGAATGGCTGGCGCCGCGGCTCGGCGCCTTCCAGCTCGACCGCCCCCAGCTCGCGGTTCGCCTCAATTCGGAGAACAACGTCGTCGACTTCGCCCAGCACGAGGTCGACGTCGCCATCCGCATCTGCCGCGACCCGGCGATGTGGCCGGGCCTCAGGAGCCATTTCCTGTTCCGGGTCCATGGCGCTGCCCTGGCTTCGCCGTCCTTCCGCGACCACCACGACATCAAGCAGCCCGCCGACCTGCTGCGCGTGCCGCGGATCACGCCGGACGATTATTGGTGGGACCTGTGGTTCGAGGCGGTCGGCATCGCCGCGCCGGAGAAGACCCATGGCGGAATCCGCCTCGACGCCCAGTCGATGGAGGGCAATGCCGCGATGGCCGGCGCCGGCGCCGCGATCCTCGCGCCGATCTTCTGGCGCGGCGCGCTTCGCAACGGCGCGATGGTCCAGCTCTTCCCGGAGATCAGCGTCGAGCCGCGCTCCTACTGGCTCGTCTATCCCGACTATAAGCGGCTCCAGCCCAAGGTCGTCGCCTTCCGTGACTGGCTCCTCGCCGAGATCCGCCGAATGGCCGACACCGAGCCCGCCGCGATCTTCGAGCCGCCGGAGCTGGGGAATGTAGCGACCTGATCAATGACGATTCAGCGGACGGTGACGTGGATCGTGAACCTCCCGACCGGCTCCCGGTCGGAGCCGGCGCTGTCATGGGCGAAGCGAAGCTCGCCCTCGCCGGGTGAGGCGGCCTCGAAGCGGAAGATGCGCGTGCCGCCGGCGCCGGTGCGCCGCTCGGCCCCCGGCTCGGCCGCATAGCGGCTGCCGAGCGCGCTCAGGATTGCCGGCGCCGTCTCGATTTCCCAGCGATAGGGCGTCGTCTCGTTGGCCTCGAGCCGGACCTCGATCGTCTCGCCGCTGCGCATCGACACGCGGGTCCCGTCCTGCACCGCCGTCACGACGAGGTCGGCCTCGGGCTCGGCGGGCCGGGCGATATTGTTGCCGCCGCCCAGATCGGTGCAGGCCGCGAGCAGGAGCGCGAGGGCGGGAAGGGCTGTTTTCATGTGCGAAGGTTAAGCCGCCCTCGCCGCTTCCGCCAGCGCTCGTCTCGCCTCGCCGCGGCCCGGCTGCTAGGTGGCGGCGATGGCTGCCTCCACCGACGATTCCGAGCTTCGCGAAGCCGCCCGCGCCCGCGGCTTCCGGCTGGTCAAGTCGCGCCGCCGCAAGCCGGGCGGCGACTTCGGCCGCTACGGGCTCGTCGACCTCAACGATGGTCGGGAGTGCATGGGTTTCGGACGTGACGGCCTGACCGCGACCGCGGCGGAGGTGCTGTCCTACCTGCGCGGCGGCGAGGTGGCGTCGTGGAAGCGCTCGCTGATCGGCGTTGTGCGCGGTGACGAGGAAAAGCCGAAATCAAAGGAAAGCGCCAAACCCGCCGCTCGTCCTGAGCGAAGTCGAAGGGCGTCCGCGCAAACGCCCGACCGGGACACCAAAGAGTCGGGCAGCGGGAAGAAATCAGAACGCCCTGCGCAAACGTCTCGCAAACGGTCTTCGGCTTCGCTCGGGACGAGCGGGGAGGGAAATGGGCATGAGGTTGAGGGGAGCAAGCCAACTCCACCCGAACACGTCATCCGCGAGGCCACGCGCCGCGACGCCGCCGCCCTTGCCAAGCTGATCGGCATCCCCCCAGCGACTCTGGCAGACCGCCTCGCCGCCGCGATCCGCAATGACGAGGCGCCTCTGGTGGCGGAGCAGGACGGGCTCGTCGGCGCAATCGCCTGGACCATCGTCCCAACGCTCCAGCACGGCCCGCATGGGCGCATCACCCTGCTGACGGTCGCCCAGGGCCACCGCCGGCAAGGCCTCGGCGCCCGCCTCCTCGCCGAAGCCGAGCAGCGCCTGCGCGATGCGGGCATAGAAAGCGTGGAGCTCGCGCTGGACATCGACTTCGACGCGCCCACCGGCTTCCTCCGCCACGCCGGCTTTGCCCGAACGACGAACGGCTACGCCAAGCCGCTATCGTAAATCCTCCCTGTCGCCGAAGGCGATGGGGAGGGGGACCGCTCGCGAAGCGAGTGGTGGAGGGGCTGTTCGGGACCCGCGCAGAAGCCCCTCCACCGCCTTCGGCGGTCCCCCTCCCCATGCGGCTGCGCCGCACAGGGAGGATAACTCCAGGATTGTTGCGCCCCTGCATCTCGCCACCCGCCGCGCCGCTTGCTAGGTCGCGCTCATGGCCACCAAGTCCGAACTGCCTGCCGAGATCACCGATGCCCCGTTCGACGACGCTCTGTCCGAGCGCTACCTCGTCTATGCGCTCTCGACGATCACCGCCCGCTCGCTGCCCGATCTTCGCGACGGCCTGAAGCCGGTCCATCGCCGCCTCTTGTGGGCGATGCGGCTGCTCCGGCTCGATCCGTCGGCCGGCTACAAGAAATGCGCGCGGGTCGTCGGCGACGTGATCGGCAAGTACCACCCGCACGGCGACCAGTCGGTCTATGACGCGATGGTCCGCCTCGCCCAGACCTTCTCGCTTCGCTACCCGCTCGTCGACGGCCAGGGCAATTTCGGCAATGTCGACGGCGATAACGCCGCGGCCTACCGCTATACCGAGGCGAAGCTCACCCAGGTCGCGATCGACCTGATGGCAGGCCTCGACGACGGCACGGTCGACTTCAAGCCGACCTATAATGGCGAGGACGAGGAGCCGGAGCTGATGCCCGGCCTGTTCCCCAACCTGCTCGCCAACGGCGCAAGCGGGATCGCGGTCGGCATGGCGACGTCGATCCCGCCGCACAACGCCGCCGAGCTGATCGACGCCGCCACCCATCTCATCGACAATCCGCAGGCGACCGACGCGGCGATGTTGGACTTCGTCGCCGGCCCCGATTTCCCGACCGGCGGGATCGTCGCCGACAGCGCAGAGGTCATCGCCCACGCCTACGCCACCGGCCGCGGCGCCTTCCGCGTGCGCGCCAAGTGGGAGGTCGAGGATCTCGGCCGCGGCACCTGGGCGATCGTGGTCAGCGAGATCCCCTACGGCGTTCAGAAGGGCAAGCTGATCGAGCAGATCGCGGTGCTCATCAACGAGAAGAAGCTGCCGATCCTCGCCGACGTCCGCGACGAATCGGATGCCGAGGTGCGAATCGTCCTCGAGCCGAGGAGCCGAACCGTCGATCCGACCGTGCTGATGGACGGCCTGTTCCGGATGACCGACCTCGAGGTCCGGGTGTCGCTCAACCTCAACGTGCTCGATTCGACGCGCACGCCACGGGTGATGGGCCTTCGCGAGGTGCTCAGCGAGTGGGTGAAGTTCCAGATCGAGGTGCTGGTCCGCCGCTCGAACCACCGGCTCGGCAAGATCGCGGACCGGCTCGAGCTGCTCGACGGCTATCTGATTGCCTTCCTCAACCTCGACCGCGTCATCGAGATCATCCGAACCGAGGACGAGCCCAAGCCGGTCATGATGGCCGAGTTCGGCCTCACCGATCGCCAGGCCGAGGCGATCCTCAACATGCGCCTCCGCTCGCTCCGCCGGCTCGAGGAAATGGAGATCAAAGGCGAGCGCGACAAGCTCGAGAAGGAGCGCGAGACCCTCCAAGCGTTGGTCGAGAGCCCGGCGCGGCAGCGCACCAGGCTCAAGAAGGACCTCGCCGAGCTTCGCAAGCGCTACGGCCCCGACACCGAGATCGGCCGCCGCCGCACCCGGATCGAGGAAGCCGGCCCGGCCCGCGAGATCCCGCTCGAGGCTATGGTCGAGCGCGAGCCGATCACCGTCATCCTGTCGCAGCGCGGCTGGATCCGAGCGATGCGCGGCCATGTCGAGCTGTCCGCGGCGGAAACGCTGAAGTTCAAGGAAGGCGACGGCCCCGCCTTCGCATTCCATGCGCAGACCACCGACCGGCTCCTGCTCGTCTCGGCGGACGGCCGCTTCTACACGCTCGCCGCCGACAAGCTTCCGGGCGGCCGCGGCTTCGGCGAGCCGGTCAAGCTGATGGTCGACATCGAAGGGGAGGGGAGCATCGTCGCCCTCCTCAAGGCCAATGCGGCGCCCAAGCTTCTGCTCGCATCGTCGGACGGCCGCGGCTTCGTCGCGTCAGCCGCCGGCACCCTTGCCGAGACTCGCAAGGGCAAGCAGGTCGTGAACCTGCGCCCCGGAGCGCGCCTCCAGGTCGTCCGCCCGATCGGCGAGGATCACGACCGAGTCGCGGTGATCGGCGACAACCGCAAGCTCGCCGTGTTCCGGCTGTCGGAGCTGCCCGAAATGGCGCGCGGCCAAGGCGTCACCCTTCAGCGCTACCGCGACGGCGGCCTCTCGGACGCGACCACGTTCAGGGACGAGACCGGCCTGACCTGGTCGATGGGGGGCGAGAGCGGCCGCACCCGAACCGAGGACATGGGGCCCTGGTTCACCGCCCGCGGCGCCGCTGGCCGAATGCCGCCGACCGGCTTCCCCCGCAACAACCGCTTCACTTGAGTAATGCTCGGCGAAATCAAGAATTAACCTACTTAACCTATCGCCCCTTACATGCAGGCGGCGAAGAAACGCGTGAGCGACGAGCCCCCGGCCAGCCTCGCGGCTGCGCTGGAGGTTGCCGATCCGCTTGCGCCCGAGGTGCTCCGCCTCCTCGGCAACGCCCGCCAGGTCTATCTCGACGCCCTGCCGATCGCCGCCGCGATCGTGACCATCGACCCCGACGGCCCCTATATCGAATGCGCCAACGACTCGTTCCGCAACGTCGCCGAATATGACGAGCGGCTCGGCGACCGCCGCGTCGCCAAGGTGCGCCTGTTGAGCACCGGCCCGATCAGCCGCCGCCTCGCCGAATATCTCGCCAGCGGCGAGCCCGCGCACCAGTTCGAGGCGAATGACGGCCGCTCGATCGGCGCCCGCCACTTCCTCGTCCGGTTCGCTCGGGTCCGTACGGTCGAATATGGACCCATTCGCTTCGTCATCTCGCTGATCGACCGGACCGCCCAGGTCGAGACCGAGCGAAGCCTGCGCTCCGAGATGCTGCTCGACAGCCTCACCGGCCTGCCCAACCGGCTCGCCTTCACCGAGCAGGTCGACCGGGTCCTGTCCGATCCGGACCTCGCCGACGGCAGCTATGCGGTCCTCGCCGTCGACATGGAGCGGTTCAGCCGGGTCAACGAATGCGTCGGCGCCATCGCCGGCGACGAGCTTCTGATCGCCTTCGCCCGCCGTCTCGTCTCCGCGCTTCGCCCGACCGACATGCTCGCGCGCACCTCGGGCGACGAGTTCGGCATCCTGATGAAGCTCGACCGCGGCCTCGCCGACGCGCTTCGCGCCGCCGAGCGGATCAAGGCCGTGCTGACCTTGCCGTTCCGGCTCACCGATCTCGAGATCCGAATCGACTGCGCGATCGGCTGTGCCCTGGTCGGGCGCGGAGTGAGCAGCGCCGACGAGCTGCTGCGCAACGCCCAGTTCGCCTTGAAGCGCTCCAAGCGCCTCGGCGCCGCCCAGGTCTACGAGCCGGTCCAGGCCCAGGCGGTGCGCCGCCGCTTCAGCATGGAGACCGAGCTCAGGCGCGCGATCGAGGCCGAGGAGCTCGAGCTCGCCTACCAGCCGCTGATCGACCTTCGAACCGGCAACGTCTCCTCGTTCGAGGCGCTCGCGCGCTGGCGCCAGGACCCGGTCGGCTGGATCTCGCCCGCCGAGTTCATCCCGGTCGCCGAGGAATCCGGCCTGATCGTGCCGCTCGGCCGCTGGGCGCTCGAAACGGCGCTGCGCACCATGGCGGACTGGGACCGGGCCCATGGCAGCCCGCTTCCGTTCGGCATGAGCGTCAACCTGTCGCCGATCCAGATCGGCCGCGACAATGTCGCCCAGGCCGTGTTCGCCGCGCTCGCCGGCAGCGGCATCAGCGGCGATCGCCTGACGCTGGAGCTGACCGAAAGCGCCATCGTCCAGGATCCGGACCGTGCGAGCAGCGTGCTCCAGGGCCTCAAGAAGCTCAACGTTAAGGTCGCGATGGACGATTTCGGCACCGGCTTCACCTCGATCGGCTCGCTCCAGCGCCTGCCGATCGACGTTCTCAAGATCGACCGGAGCTTCGTCGGCAACATGTGCGAGGACGAGGACGCGACCTCGATCGTCCGCGCCATCCTGTCGCTCGCCTCGTCGCTCGGAATCGAGACGACCGCTGAGGGCATCGAGCGCGCCGAGCTCGGCGATGCGCTGGCCGAGATGGGCTGCACCTACGGTCAGGGCTATCATTATGCCCGGCCGATGCCGGCCGACGACGCCCTGGCCTACTGGCGCGAGCGCAACCCCTAGCTCGACTCCCAGCTAAAGGCGACGCGCGAGAAATCGCGCGCGAGCAGGTCGGCCCGCCGGATCAAGAACACCGCCCAGCCGCAATCGCCCCAGATCAGGCCGCTGCGCGAATCGAGCTGGAGCAGAACCCGGTCGTAGTCGTCCCGAAATCCCGGCTCGCGGAAATCCCATTGGACGAAGCGGGGATGACCGCCGACGAACAGGTTCGGCGGCTCGTCCACGTCCAACAGCGGATCGACCAGATCGTCGACATTGGCGGCATCGGCGATGCCCATCTCGGCGAGCAGCTCCCTGACCTCGACGCTGTCCTGAGACGGCATTCGGCTGGATACGGTCCCCAATAGCGGCCGTCCTTCGGTCCTCACGGATTCGCCCTCGAAGGGAGAGCTGTCGACCAGCGGGTCCAGCGGACCTTGCCCATGGAGGCGTCCGCCGACGGGCGGCTCGGCGCGCCAGACCAGGCGCACGTCGCTTCGCGCCGGATCGTCGTAATCGGCTCCGAACCGGTCGTCCCGAGCAATGAAGAACTGGAGCAGCCCAGCCTCGGGAAAGTCGGCGAGCGGCGGCAGTTCGGCGAAGTCGAGCTGGGCGAGGAACTCCATCGGCCGGCCGTCGCGCCCGAGCGGCCAGGCCCCTCCATCGGGCAGCCAGGCGGGCCCGCCGATCCGGCTGCCCGAGGCCCGCGCCGGGGCAGCCGCCATGGCCTTGAGCTGGACCGACGGCAGTCGCAACGCCTCTACCCTCGTGGCTAAGGCCGCCTCCTGCTCCTCGGTGGCCGGCGGACCCGGTGGGTTCGCGGCGATCCAGTCGTTCCACTCGTCGCGCACTGCCGAGCGCCGTCGCGAATCGCGCCATCGCCTGCGCAAATGGAGGCCTGCGAAGACGGCGGCCATCAGCACGACTGCGGCGACTCCGCCCGGATTAAGCTCCACGGTCCATTTCCTCGGACATGATGGAGCGCACCCGCGCCTCATCTGGAAAATCCTCGCCGATCCACCGTTCCTCGATCCGGCGCAGCAGGCGGGCGACCTCGGGGCCGGCACTGATCCCGGCCGCGACGAGATCGCCGCCACGCACGGGCAGTTCCGGCCGCTGCCACCCCGCAAGCGCCGCAATCCGCTCGGCTGCTTCCGGAGCACTGAACCGATGGTCGAGCAGCAGCCGGTCGACCGCGCATTCGGCGCCGATTCGGTAAGCGAGCTGGCGCGGCTCGATCCCGTTGTCGGGCTCGGGGCGCTCGATACATTCCAGCCGCGCCCGCTGCGCGTTCGACAGGCGAAGGCGAGCGGCGATGTCGAGCGCGATCCCGTCGCGGGGCAACAGCGCGGCGAGGCGGCGAATGCCGTCGGCGTCGACCCCGGCGGCGCGCTCGCGCGGCGGCAGCGCCGCAAGCCGATCGACGCCGTCGCGATCGATCTCCGGCAGAACCGGCTTGAGGATTGCGCGATCGACCATGATCCGCAGCGTCGGCGCCGGGTCGGGCAGGGCGAGCAGGCGAAGCAACTCGCCGGCGATCCGCTCGCGCGACAGGGCCATCAGATCGTTGGCGCGGCGCGTGCAAGCGTCGAGCCCGTCGGCGTCGGGGGCGCCCCGTCCGAATCGGGCGTGGAAGCGGAAGAATCGGAGGATCCGGAGATGGTCCTCGGCGATTCGCCTGAGGGCATCGCCGATGAACCGCACGCGCCGCGCCTCGAGATCCTCGAGCCCGCCGAAATAGTCGAAAATCTCGCCCGATCCGGGATCGACGCTGAGCGCATTGATGGTGAAGTCGCGCCGCGCCGCGTCCTCGCGCCAGTCGTCGGTGAAGGCGACCGTCGCGCGGCGGCCATCGGTGGACACGTCGCGGCGCAAGGTCGTGACCTCGACCGGCCTGCCGCGAATCACCGCGGTCACCGTGCCGTGGGCGAGACCGGTTGGAACGACCTTGATCCCGGCGGACTTGAGCCGGCCCATCACCTCTTCCGGCAGAAGCCGCGTGGCCAGGTCAACATCCGCGACGGCGATGCCGAGCAGGGTGTCGCGCACGCAGCCGCCGACGAATCGCGTGTCGCCGTCCGCGGCGCCGAGCGTGGCGAGCAGGCGGCGCATGTCCTCGCCGCCTTGCCAGGGTGCATCGGGAAGCTTCATGCCGGGTTCGCCAGCCGGCGGCTCAAGTTCACGATCATCGCCGCCGTCGCCCCCCAGATACGCCGCTCGCCCCACAATATCTCGTAATAGGTCCTCAGCGCGCCGCGGAACATCGCCTCGCGCACGATCTGGTTGGCCGGATCGAGCAGATAATCGAGCGGCGCCTCGAACATCGCCGCCACCTCGCCGGGATGCGGCGCGAGGTCGAGATCGGGCGGCACCACGCCGACCACCGGGATCACCTCGAAGCCGGTGATGGTGCGATAGGGGTCGGCAAGGCCGATCAGCTCCACCGCGCTCGGCGGCAGTCCGATCTCTTCCTCCGCCTCGCGCAACGCCGCTGCGACGGGACCGGAATCGTGGGGATCGATCCGCCCGCCGGGGAAGCTGACCTGGCCCGGATGGCGCTTCATGGTCTCCGGGCGAAGCGTCAGAATGACAGTGGGGGAGGGGCGGTCGACCACCGCCACCAGGACCGCTGCCGGAGTCGGACCCTTGTCCGGATCCTCAAGCTCGAGCGCGTCGCCGGGGAGCAGCTCTGGCGTGCGCCGATGGCCCTCCTCGAGCGCCGCGCGCAACCGGTCGGGAAGAGTCACGCTCCGGGCTCCAGCGCGAAGAAGGCGCCATCGCTCCACACGCCGGCCGGATCGGCGCCCTCGGCGAGCGCGATCTCGGCCAGCTCATAATAAACGGATCGCGCGACCAAAGCTTCCAGGCCGCGGCGGACGAGAAGGTAGGGATGGGGGCCGTCGCCGTGCTCGGCGAAGCGCAACGGATGGTCGGGGCCAGCTACGACCATGTCGCCCGTGTTGAGGCGAAAGGCGAGCGAGCGGTTCGCGCCTTCGCCCTCAGACTTGAGCTCGACCGCAGTGAACGGCGCGTCCTCGACGTCGATGTCGAGCTTCTCGACCGGAGTCACCAGCACGAAGCGGCCGTCGGGCTCGCGGCGCAATATGGTGGAGAACAGCCGCACCATCGCCATGCGGCCGATCGGCGAGCCTTCGTGGAACCAGGTGCCGTCGCGCGCGATGCGCATCCCGCTGTGGCCGCAATGGCTGGGATTCCAGGCATCGACCGGCGGCAGCTTTTTCGCCTCGGCCAGCGCGGCGATGTCGGCGAGGCTGAGACCGGTGAGGTCGGCAGGAGGCTCGGGCGCGGGCATGCGCCTCTAGTGGAGTCGCCTGCCTTTGCCCGCAAGCCCAACTGCCTATAGGTCGGGGAGATGGAGCAGGAATTCGAAGGCCCCCGCACTGCCATCGTCACCGGCGGCGCCAGGCGGATCGGCGCCGAGCTGGCGCGAGCGCTCGCCGCCGACGGCTGGCACGTGCTGATCCACTATAACCGGTCGCGCGCCGAGGCCGAGACGCTGGCCGCCGAAATTGGCAACGCCACTCTCGTCCAGGCGGAGCTCGGCGAGCCCGACTGTGCCGAGCGAATCATGGCGGCGCTCGATGGCTGTCCGCCCGCCCGGCTGCTCGTCAACAGCGCGTCGCAATTCCGCTATGACGGCGCTGCCGACTTCACGATCGAGCAATGGGACGCTCACCAGGCGATCAACCTGCGCGCGCCGGCCCTGCTGACCCAGGCCTTCGCCAGGCGACTCGAAGGCAACGGCCTCGTCGTCAACCTGCTCGACGCCAAGCTCGCCGCGCCCAATCCCGACTTCTTCACCTACACCATGTCGAAGATCGGCCTTGCCGGCCTGACCGAGCTGACCGCGCGCGCCTACGCCCCGCGAATCCGGGTCTGCGGAATCGCGCCTTCGGTGACGCTCGTCTCGGGGCCGCAGAGCCGCGAGAATTTCGATGAGGTGCATCGCCTCAACGCACTCGAACGCGGAGTCGAGGTCGGCCACGTCGTCGCGGCCTTGCGCTTCATCGTCGCCACTCCGACGCTCACCGGGCAGACGATCACGCTTGACGCGGGGCAGCGTTTCCTTTCCCTGCCGCGCGATGTCCAATTCCTCTGACAGCCTCGCCGCTCAGCCGCGGCTCGACGGCCTCGTTCCCGACCGGCTGAAGCCGCGCACCCGCAAGATCGTCCTCCAGGACTATGACCTCAACCTCGACATCGGCTTCCACGATTTCGAGATCGGCAACCCGCAGCGGCTGCTGGTCACCGTCGAAGTGTGGGTCGAGGAAGCGGCCTTCGCCGTCGAGGACGAGGCCGAGCGGGCGTGGGACTATGATTTCCTGCGCACCGAGATCGCGGCCCTGGTCGCGGGGCGGCGCTACAACCTCCAGGAAACGCTCGCCCGCGAGATCTACGACCTGGTCGCCGCACGCCGCGGCGTCAGCGCGCTCCGGGTCAGCACCCGCAAGCCCGACATCTATCCCGACTGCGCCGGAGTCGGGGTGGAGCTGTCATCCTTCGCGCCCGAAGGCGCCTAGCCGCGCGTGCGATTGCGCGGGCAGGCGCCGAGGCCCGCGCGGACAAGCTGATAGTCGCGCTGGATCGCCTGGGCGTGCTCGCGCGCGTCGGCGAAGGCGGCGGCGGGAAGCTGCGCCGGAAGGAAGCAGGCGAGGCGGTACCACAGCAGGCTGTCCGGGTGGGGCTGCGACGCGCCCGCATCGACGAACTCGCTCAGCGACACGAACCAGCGCGGCTCCGCCTGGGCCTCGCGGGCGACGGTGATCGAGATCGGCTGGCTGCGCGATGTCTGCAGGAAGAACTGGGTCTCGCCGGTGCCCGGCAGCGCGCCCGGCACGTGGAAGGCGCGGCCGATCGCGTCGATCGCCGGCGGCGCGTCGCCCTCCAGCTCGGCGCGGATGATCTCGCGGACGCGCTCCGCCGTCGCCGCGTCGTAGGGAATGGCCGCGTCGGCGGCGATCAGCTGAAGCTCTCCGGGCCGGCCCGGGACCGGGCGGGCGAAGACCAGCCACTGGCTGCCGCGCTGGAGTCGCGCCGGCCGGCCGCGCGGGTCGTTGGGAAAATCGGCAAGGTAGCGGACCTGCGCCGGGGTGCCCGATTCGCCGCGAATCAGGGCGGTGAGATCGGCATCGACAAGGAATCGGCTGTGCCCCGGCGGGACTCCGACGGCCTGTTCGGGGCGCAAGGGCCGCGCCCGACGCAGGGTGACATGGGCCGCGACCGGTGCGCCGAGCGCCAGGTCGGCGGTGTCGGCATAGGTCAGCCCGGTCGAATTTTGATCTTGCAAATCATTAGCTTGCGCCGGCGCGGCGAGGGCGATGGAAGCGGCGCAGAGCAGCGTCAGGCACAGGGGGCGTTGCATAGAGTTCCTCATTGCGAGAGTCTCCTCTCGACATCCAAGCCTGAATCGCGTTTGAATATGGCGGAAATCAGGTTTGGCCGTGGGGCTGCAAGGCCCGTTCGAGACTCAGCGATACAGCATTGCGTCACCGAAACTGTCGAGATAGAGACACGCCGCCTTTCATTGGTGAACTGGAACGAGGTCGGAGCGTTAGCGCAACCGAGCCGTACGATGTGGAGAGAGGGAGCGCCGCCGATTAATGTCGTACCTTGACCAAGGCATGAGCCCCAGCAAAGTGTGGGCGATCGTCATCGTCGCCCTGATTCACGTGCTGCTCGGCTTCGCGTTCGTCACCGGCTTCGCGAACGAGTTTATCAAGAAGGCGAGCAAGGACCTCGATGTGTTCGAGGTCGAGGAACCGCCGCCCCCCGAGGAGGAGCCCCCGCCCCCCGAGGAGGTCGAGCCGGTCGCGCCCGAAGTGGTGACTCCGCCGGCGATCGTCCGCACGAATCAGCCGCCGCCGCCGCCGATGCGGACCACGACGGAGCAGCAGCAGTTCACGTTCAACCCCGATCCGCCGCGCGCCGAGCCGGCTCCGGCCACGCCGCCGCCGCCGCCGCGCGTCCAGTGCCCGGGTGGAGTCACGGTCCCGGCCGGCACCGCCTGCCTTGCGCCGGCCACGCCGCCGTCGCCCCCGCGCCTGCGCAG
>JAEZFL010000098.1 GCA_023417515.1 Pseudomonadota bacterium
CCCGCCGCGCGCGGGGGGGGGGTGGGGGCGCCTCCGCAGGGACCTTGCCCTCACCCGGCTTCGCTTCGCTCAGCCACCCTCTCCCCAGCAGGGAGAGGGGTTTTTAACCCTCACCCCCTTATCCCGGCAGGGTGACTCACCAGGCTCCTCCTGCCCCCGCTTTTCCCGGAAGCGATCCCGGCCGTCAGGTCGCCTCGCTGCGCGAGGCGCTGATGCTGGTCCGAAGCGTGTGCGGCGAAGGCGGCGCCGCCGCTCGGGACGCGATGCTCGAGGAAGCCGCGCAAGTGTCGATCGCCTACGACCGCGCCTCCCCGGTCGCCCAGCGCCGCTTCGACGCCATGGCGAGCGAGATGGCCGCTTGGGCCGCGGCGGGGGTCGAGGCTTTGCTCGGCAGCGGCGAGGCCCCGCCGCGGGCACCCGCCCGCCGCCTCGCCGGCAAGATGGAAAGCGGCCTCGACCAGCTACGCGCTCTGCTCCACGTCTCCTGACGGATAGTCCGCGAGCGCCCTCTCCAGGTCGGCGATCAGGTCGTCGGCATCCTCGAGCCCGATCGACAGCCGCACCGCAGGACCCTCGGCCGCAGGGCGCGTCGCGGTGCGCAGGCCGATCGGGCCGGACGGCGTGGCGAGGCTTTCGAACCCGCCCCAGCTCCAGCCGATCCCGAAATGCTCGAGGCTCTCGATCAGCCGATCCCGCGCCGCCTCGTCGCCGCCCTTTAGCTCGAAAGCGAACAGCCCGGACGCACCGTCGAAGTCGCGCACCCAATATTCGTGGCCCGGGCAGGACGGCAGCGCCGGGTGGAGGACCCGCGCGACCTTCGGCTGCTCGGCGAGCCATTGCGCGATCCTGAGCGCACTCTCGCCATGCCGCTGCAAGCGGACGTCGAGCGTGCGCAGGCCCCGCAGCGCCAGCCAGGCATCGTCCGGCCCCGCGGTCTGGCCGAGGGCCCGGCTGGTCTGGTCGAGGCGCTTGACCAGCTCCGGCCGCACGGTGACCGAACCGAGCATCACGTCGGAATGGCCGCCGATATATTTGGTGCAGGCGAGGATCGAGACGTCGCAGCCGCGCTCGATCGCCGGGAACAGCAGCGGAGTCGCCCAGGTGTTGTCGATCAGGGTGACGATCCCGCGCTTCCGCGCCGCCGCGCAGATGCCGGGAACGTCCTGGACCTCGAAGGTCAGCGAGCCCGGGCTTTCGAGAAAGATCGCGCGCGTCCTGTCGCCGATCAGCTCGGCGATCCCCTCGCCCACCAATGGATCGTAATAGCGGGTCGCGACTCCGTAGCGCTTGAGCAGGCTGTCGCAGAGCATTCGCGTCGGCGCATAGGCGCTGTCGACCATCAGCAGCTCGTCGCCGGCCTCAAGCACCATGAGAAGCGCCGCCGCGACCGCCGCAGCGCCCGACGGGAAGAGCCGAGTCGAGCCGGCGCCGGGCTCCATCTCGGTCAGGGCCTCGGCCAGCGCCCAGCCGGTCGGCGTGCCGTTGCGGCCATATTGGAACTGCGCGAATTCGGGCTTGGCGGCCTTCAGCTCGGCAACGGTATCGAACAGCACCGTCGAGGCCCGCCACACCGCCGGATTGACGATCGGCCCGGTCCACTCGGGCCTGCGTCCCGCCGCGGCGAGCCGCGTGCCCTTGCCCTTGCCCTCCCCCGCGCTCACGCCGCCTGCGTCGCCTTGGGCGTTGCGGGATCGGCGCCCCATTCGGACCAGCTGCCGTCATAGAGCCGGGCGTCGTCCTTGCCGAGCAAGTGCGCGCCGAACAGCAAGGTGCAGGCGGTGACGCCCGAGCCGCAGGTGGTGACCAGCGGCTTGTCGAGATCGACTCCGGCGGCGTCGAACTCCGCCTGGAGCGCCGCGCCGCGCTTGAAGGTGTTGTCGGCGTTGAACAGCCGGTCCTGCGGCAGGTTCTTCGAGCCTGGTATGTGGCCGCTCGCAACGCCGTGCGGATCGGCGCCGCCGCCCGCGAAGCGATCCGCAGGACGCGCGTCGAGGACCTGGTGGGTGCGCCCCTCCAGGTTGGCGAGCATGAAGTCCTTGTCGACCGCGGCCCGCTCGTCCTCGAGCGGCGTGAAATGGCCATGGCGGTTGTGCGGCCGGCCGCTTTCGGTCGGTCGCCCTTCCGCGGTCCATTTGGCCAGGCCGCCGTCGAGAATCGCGACCTGCCGGGCGCCAAAGGTGCGCATCACCCACCAGGCGCGGGCGGATGTGTGGAGCGGGGAATTGTCGTAGATCACCACCCGCGAGCCGTCGCCGATGCCGAGCGACTGCATTCGGCTGGCGAACTTGTGCGCCGGCGGCAGCATGTTGGGCAGCGGGTTGTCGCTGTCGGCGAGGCTGGCGAGGTCGAGGAACATCGCGCCGGGGATGTGCGCCGCCTCATATTCGGCGCGGGCGTCGCGGCCCTGGGCGGGAAGGAATAGGCTCGCATCCACGATTCGAAGATCGTGTGCGCCGAGCTCGCCCTCGAGCCATTCGGTCGAAACCAGGGACTCCATCCGCACCTCCTTGTTCGTCCGATTTCCGTCACTCCCGCGAATGCGGGAGTCCAGCTTTTTTGGAGCGGAGACCGGAAGGAAAGAAGCAGATTCCCGCTTTCGCGGGAATGACGTAGCAGGAACATATCGAATATCGATAATTTATCTTGCCGATTATCGATATGTCGGATATCGAAGAGCAAGAAGTCGCTTAGGGAGATTCGATATGGAACGGCGGGGGCGTTCGTTGGCGGCGGTAGCTTCGGTCATCCTTCTGGTGCTGATGATCATCATCGGCATCGGCATGCTCGGGGTGGCGGTCGGCAGTGTCGCCCTGATCTTCACCAGCGGCGTCGAGGCCAAGCTGGCGGAGGGCTTGCAGACCACCGACGTCCCGACCAAGAGCGAGCTACTCCTGCTGTTCGCGGCGCTCACTCTCCTGCTCGGGATGCTCGTGGCGATGCTCCATCGGCTTCGGCGGGTGACGCTCACCGTCCGCAACGGCGACCCGTTCAACGAGCGCAACCCGCGCGACCTGCGGGTCATCGCACTGCTGCTCGCCCTCGGCCAGGTCTTCACCACCTTCGCTTTCCTGGCCATTCCCGACGCATTCCGCGGCGACGGGGTGAGGTACGACCTCGACCTCACCTCCTGGTTCGCGGTGCTCATCGTGCTGGTGCTGGCCGAGGTGTTCCGCGAAGGCGCGCGCCTTCGGGCCGAAGCCGAGCTGACGGTGTAACCATGGGCATTCGCGTGAAACTGGACGAGATGCTCTACCAGCGGCGGATGTCGCTCACGGAGCTGGCCGAGCGCGTCGGCCTCACTCTTCCCAACCTGTCCATCCTCAAGACCGGCAAGGCAAAGGCGATCCGCTTTTCGACGCTCGATGCGATCTGCACCGCACTCGAATGCCAGCCCGGCGACATCCTTGAACATGATCCGGGCGCGCCAGCGGCGCCCGCCGACGAGGAGGCCTGAGCCATGTCGATCGAGATCAACCTGCTGAGCGGCGGCCTGATCAGCGGCCCCGGTCTCCTGCTGCTGATGATCCTCGCGTGGATCATCATCGACAAGAAGCGCGGCGACCGCGAGAAGCAGGATCCTTAGCTTTTCTCGTCATGCCGGACTTGATCCGGCATCCGCCTTCCCTTTCCTCCACTCAGATTGGGCCGCAGAAGGTGGACCGCGGATCAGGTCCGGGGTGACGGGTGGGATCAGCGGCTTCGAATGAACTCACGGATGTCGCGGCTCAGCGCCACCCGGTCCTGGTCGCGCACGTACATCATGTGGCCCGAGCCGTAATAGCGCCAGGTGAAGCGGTCGCGCGGCATGCCGGTGCGGGAGAGCGAATATTCGGCGGCGAAGAAGGGCGTTGCGAAGTCGTAATAGCCCTGCCCGACGAACACCCGGAGGCCCGAATTCTCGCGCATCGCACGGCCGATATACGGCGCGACATTGACGTAGACGTCATTGTCGCGGCCGCCGCCGAGGCGCCAGTCCCATGGCGCGCCGAGGCCGCCGATCGTCGAATATTGGCGGTCTGTGCGGTAGTTCAGAGTCTCGCGCAGGTGCTGGTTGACCGCGGCGGTGTAGCCGGCGTCGATTCCGTAGAAGCTGGGATCATTGTCCGGACTCTCGCCGGCATTGTCATAGTCGCGTCCGGTGTAGCGCGCGTCGAGGCGCCCGACGGTGAGGCCGCGGTCGCGCAAAAGCTCCTTGTAGAAGCGGTTCGGAGTGACGCGCAGGTCGGCATTCTCCAGGAACTGCTCGGACAGGCCGGTGAATCGCGCCAGCTCCCGTCGCACCGCGGCGCGCTCGTCGGCCGGCAGCGCATTGCCCTGCAACAGAGCGGCGGCATAGCGCGTGGTCGCAAAACGGCGCGCCTCCTCGACGAACTCCTCCACCGAGTTGGCCTGCGCCTTGCCGTGATAAAGGGCGGTGGCGGCCATGCTCGGCAGGTTGAGGATGTGGACCATCTCGTTGCCGGGCGTGTCGGCGCCGGCGCCGAAATCGAGCACGGTGGAGATGAGCAGTAATCCGTTCAGCGCGACGTCGTTATACTGGCCCTCGAGCTGGTTCACGACGGCCGCGGTGCGAGTCGTGCCGTAGCTCTCGCCGCCAAGATATTTGGGCGCATTCCAGCGGTCGTTCTCGCTGAGCCACTGGCGGATGAACTGGGCGATCGACCGGGCGTCCTGGGTGACTCCGTAAAACTCGCTGGGGTTGGTGTCGCCGAGCGCATGGCTGAAGCCGGTGCCTACGGGATCGATGAACACGATGTCGGTCACGTCGAGAAGCGAATCGGGATTGTCGACGATCGGATAAGGCGGCGCGCCGTCGTCGCTGCCGTCCGATGGGATAGCCACCCGCCGCGGCCCGAACGCGCCCATGTGCAGCCATAGCGAGCCCGAGCCCGGGCCGCCGTTGAACAGGAAGGTCACCGGCCGGTTCGGATCGCGCGGCTCGCGCACATAGCTCACCGAGAAGATGCTGGCGCGCGGAGTGCCATTGTCGGCGCGCAGGAAGGTTTCCCCGGCGGTGGCGGTGTAGGCGACGCGCTGGCCGCCGAACATGCCGGTGTGGCGGGTGGTGACCCGCTGCGGCTCGCGCGTGACCGGCTCGGCCTTGGCCTTCTCGGCAGGCTGCCCCGCCTGCTGCTGCGCAGCCGCTTGCACAGACACGATGCCCGCGGCGATCAGCACCGCAGCAACCAACTTGCCCCTCATCATTCCTCCGCTTCGCTCCGGCCCGGCTCGCGGTGCCGCCTCAAATAGAATTCGCTGTAGAAGGACGTGTAGACCGCCGCGGCGGGCGTCGCCACCAGCGCGCCGAGCAGGCCGAAGGCGAGCGCGAAGGCGAGCGCGTTGAACAGCAGCAGGACCGGGTGAATGCGCATTGCCGCGCCGCCGATGCGGGGCGCCACGAACGCACCGATGACCTCGCCCATGACGAGGTAGAATAGAGCGACATAGACAGCCAGCATCGGGCTGATCGCGAGTGCCACGATCACCGGCGGGATCGACATCAGGTAGTTGCCGATGCGCGGGATGAACTCGACGAAGAAGGCGAGCGCGGCCCACACCAGGGCCCCGGGCACGTCGAGCCAGGTCAGCACCGCGAACACCAGGACGAACTCGATCATGCCGACGAAGAAGGCCGCTTCCGCCCAGCCCCCGATCGTGCGCAGCGCCCGGCGATAGGCGCGAACGCCGGTGCGCCGGTGGCGGCGCGGCAGGCTGCCGATGTAGAAGCGAAGCACCGGCCGCGGACGAGAAACCAGGCCGATGACCCCGCTGAGGAAGATGATGGTGAGCGCGATCGCGCCGAGCAGGCGCAGCGAGAGGTTGCTGACCCCCTCGAACGCCGCGCCCAGATCGGGCGGGCTGCCGTTGGCGACCCAGCCCTGCAAATCGGGATAGCGGGAGAGAAGATCGGCGATCTGCCGATTGAGACGGTCGATCAGCTCCGGCAGCCGGTCGACCAAAGTGGCAACCTGCTCGGCGACGCGCGGGATGATCAGCCAGCCGATCATCGCCAGCGCGGCGAGGAACAGCGCAAGCACGATGGCGGCCGCCGCCCCCCGCGGCACGCCGCGCCGGCGCAGCGCCTGGACCGGCATCGACAGCGCCATCGACACCACGACGACCAGGAACAGCAGCAGGAGGGCGGTGAGGATCCGCTCGAGGAACCACAGGGCCACGACGGCGAGCGCGGCGGTGAGCACGAAGCCGATCCACGATCCGCGCGGTCGCGGCGCCGGAAAGACGGGTCCGCGCGGCTGATTGATGTCGACGGCCATCACCCTTGCCCTAGCGAAGGCAGGTGCGGAACGCTACGTTCCGGCGCAACGGACAAGAGGAACCCGACGATGGTGGAACGCGCAGAACCTTTGCTGTGCCCGGTGGATCAGAGCGTGATGGTGCTATCCGCGCGCCAGGGGATCGAGATCGACTATTGTCCGACCTGCCGCGGCGTCTGGCTCGACCGGGGCGAATTGAACAAGATCATCGAGAAGAGCGCCGCGCCGGGCGGCGCCAATGCGCCCGAGGCCCCGCCGCAACC
>JAEZFL010000133.1 GCA_023417515.1 Pseudomonadota bacterium
CCACGCCGCCCACCCACCCCCACCCCCTCCCTCGAAAGGGAGGAGCTAGGCCGCCGCCAGGCTGAGGAAGGGCAATGCCGGCGTCGTTCGAAGAACGATCGGCTCGCCGGCGCTTGCGCGGAACAGAGCGCCGTCGAGAATCACTCCGGAGCCCTCGCCTTCGATGCTGAGCTCGGCGCCGCGGCCGAGATGGACTCCGCCGCCGCCGCGCGCTCCGAGCCGGCCGCGCATCGCGTCGAAGGCCGTGCGAAGCATCGGCAGCCAGCGCCGCTCGACCGCCATGACCTTGAGGGCGCCACCGCTCGAGCTCCGCGATGCGAGCATGCGTTCAAGCGTCGTCACCATCAACAGCTGGAAGCTCCCCTCCAGCCGGCGGTCGTTCTGCATGGTGAGGCGGACCGGCGCCGGCCGCACCGGCTGCAGCCGGCCGGGCAGAGGCACCAGCGACAGCAGGGCCGCGCAGCCGGTGAGGAAGTGACACAGCCGGCTCGGCAGGCCCAGCGGATAGAGCCGGTCGCGGCAATAGAGCATCGCCTCGGCAAGCCCCCCTGCACCGGCGAACATGCCGAACACCGGCTGGTTGGAGCGGCCGGCGCTGAGCGCGATCAGCTCGCGTCGAACGACATGGGGCGCAAGGTCCCCGCTGGCGATCTCGACGATGCGCTGAAGCACGGCAATCGGGTCGCCCTCGGCGCCAAGGTCGCGGGCGATGAGATTGGTCCGACCGATCGGCAACACCGCGATCGGCGGCATGTCCTGTGCGAGCGCATTGGCGCCGACCAGTCCGGCAAGCACGGCCTGGACCGCCTGCTCGCCGCCATTGACCACCAGCACCTTGGGCCGCACCCGGGCGATCACCCGGAGCGCAGCCTCGATCTGCCCGAGATCGTCGACCTCATAATGAAAGATCGCCCCGCTCGCCGCGCAATAAGCGCGCACTCCGGCGAGCAGCGCCTGGCTCCCCGCCGACCGGCCATTCGAGAGCAGCGCGACGTCAGCCATTCACGGCGCCCGATCGCGACGATTTCGACATGACCACATGACTCCAGGCAGTTATAGCCGGGCGGAATTGCCGGCGGAGCGCACCGGGCGTGCGCCATCTCACCTCCGGTTCATGGTGCCCGCTTGGGGCCGAAATGGGGCCGAGGAGCGTCGGATTTAGGGTGTGCTGAAGAAGATCGACTTCTACATCGCACGCAAGGTGTTCGTGCCGCTCGTCGCCACCCTGGTGCTGGCGGCGATGCTCCTGCTGCTCGAGAAGATGCTTCGCCTGTTCGACTTCGTGGTGAGCGAAGGCGGCCCGGTCAGCATCGTGTGGCAGATGCTCGCCAACCTGATCCCCGAATATATGGGCCTCGGAATCCCGCTCGGCCTGATGATGGGAATCCTGCTCGCCTTCCGGAACATGGCGCTGTCGTCGGAGCTCGACGCGCTTCGCTCGGTCGGACTCGGCTATGGCCGGCTGCTGCGGGTGCCGTACCTGTTCTGCGCTGCCTTGATGGCGATCAACTTCGCCATCGTCGGCTATGTCCAGCCCTTGTCCGAATTCGCCTATCAGCGGCTCGAATTCGACCTTCGCTCGGGCGCGCTCGGAGCCTCGATCCGGGTCGGCGAGTTCACTCCGCTCGGCGACAACATGACCTTGCGGGTCGAGGACAGCGAGGACAATGGCCGGGTCCTCCACGGCGTGTTCGTGCGCGTCGACGACCGGGAGGGCCGCCGCATCGCCGTCACCGCCGACCGCGGCACCTTCCTCAAGAGCGACGAGGAGAACACCATCCTGCTGCGCGTCAGCAACGGCCGGCTCGTCCAGGACGAGCCCGGCTTCCCGGTGCCGCGCGTGCTGAGCTTCGCGAGCTACGACTTCCCGGTGAACCTGCCGGCCATCGAGGCTTTCCGCCAGCGCGGGATCGGCGAGGAGGAGCTGAACCTCGGCGAGCTTCTCCGGGTCATCGACAATGACGAGACGACCGAGGTCTACCGCGACCGGGTCTCCGCCAATTTCCACTTCCGCCTCGCCGAGGTGCTGATCATGGTGCTTCTGCCGCTGATGGCGGTGGCGCTTGCGGTGCCGCCCAAGCGAAGCACCTCCGGCCTCGGCATCTTCGTCGCGATCGTGTTCGTGGTCGCGGTCCACAAGCTCTTCCAATATGGCGAGCGGACCAGCGCCATCGGCCTGGTCAGCCCGTGGCTGTCGATCTGGGTGCCGTTCGCGCTGGTCGCCGCCTTGATGATCTGGATGTACTGGACCCTTGCCCACAAGCCGGGCGGCCAGCCGATCGGCGCGCTCGAACGCGTCTTCTCAAGGCTCGGCAAGCTCATCGCGCGGCTGTTCGGTTCCGAGCGGCGCAAGCGCAGGCGGCTACGGGCCCTCGCCGCCGAATGATAAATCTTCACTTCTTCCCGTCCCGGCCGATCGCCTGGTACCTCGCGCGCACCTTCTTCGTGCGCGCCATCGCCGTGCTCGCGTCTTTGGTCTTCCTTCTGATGATCCTCGACCTGCTCGGCGAATCCGGGCGAATCCTCGCCCAGCCCGGCAATGGCGAGGAGCAATTGTGGCGCTACGTGTCGCTGCGCATCCCGCAGCTGATCCAGCAATTCGCGCCGTTCGCGATCCTGCTCGGAACGCTCATCACCTTCGCCACGATGAACCAGCATAGCGAGATCATCGCGATGAAGGCGGCCGGGATATCGGCCCACCAGATCATCGCGCCGCTGATGCTGACCAGCCTGGTCTTCGCCGGCTTCCTGTTCGTGTTCAACGAGCGCTTCGCGACCCGCGCCACCGCCGCACTCAACGCCTGGGAGGATGTCGGCTACGGCGCCGTCCCGCCCGAGACCGGCACCAAGACCAACGTCTGGATCCGCGCCGGCGACGACCTCATCTTCGCCCGCCAAGTGATGGGCAGCGGCCGCGACACGCGCCTGTCGGGCGTCCGCATCTTCGACCGCGACGGCACGACCCTGGTCGGAATCACGGAGGCGGAGAGCGGCCGCTACGCCCGCCCCGGCTGGGAGCTCGCCAACGTGCGCCGATTCGACGTCAACAACGGCCTCGTCAGCCGTGCGCCGAGCCTGAAGATCGGCGACGACATCCTGCCCATCCAGTTCACCCTCGCCTCGGTCGATCCCGACGAGCAGGATTTCTGGATGCTTCGCCGATCGATCGACGAGCTCGAGCGCGCCGGCCGCTCGATCCGCTCGGCCGAGGCCAATTGGTGGCACAAGATCTCCGGCCCGCTGTCGGGCGTCCTGATGCCCTTGCTCGCCGCCATCGCCGCCTTCGGCCTCGCCCGCTCGGGCCAGCTGTTCATGCGCGCGGTGGTCGGGATGGGGCTCGGCTTCTCCTATTTCGTCGCCGATAATTTCGCGCTCGCGCTCGGCAATTTCGGCGCCTATCCGCCCTTCCTCGCCGCCTGGGGGCCCTTCTTCCTGTTCCTTCTTATTGGGGAGACGGTGCTGGTCCGCACCGAGGAGTGAAGGCGCGGGCCGTTCAGCCGCCCGAAAACCGCCTTATTGCAAAACTATCAGCCCGCCTCATATTCCCAGGTCTGCGCGCGCCGTGAGGCAGGGCCCCGGCGTGTTGGACCCATAAGGATCGAGAAGACGTGAAAACCGCACAGACCCCCAATGCGTCCTCTTGGCGCCCGTCCTTCTGGAGGCGCGAGCATCATCTCGACAAGATGACGTTCCGTGAGCTCGTCGTCGCCTATTTCCAATATCCGGCGATCATCGCCTATCTGCTGCTCGCCGCGGTCTCGATCGGTGTGTTCGCGGCCGCTCCGGCGCCGGTCGTGCCGACCCTCGCCGCGGTCGCGGTCGCGAGCCTCATCTACCCGCTCGCCTGGTACGCTCTGCACCGCTGGGTCCTCCACAGCCGCTGGATGTGGAAGCACAAGCTGCTCGCCCCGACCTGGAAGCGGATCCACTACGACCACCACCAGGACCCGAACCATCTCGAGGTGCTGTTCGGAGCGCTCTACACGACGCTTCCGACCATCGGCCTGTTCGTGATCCCGATCGGCTACGCGATCGGCATGCCGTGGGGCCAGGACGCCGCGGTCGGCGCGGCCGCCGCCGCCTTCGCGACCGGCCTTCTGACGACCGCCTTCTACGAGTTCGTCCACTGCATCCAGCACCTCGCCTACAAGCCGAGAAACAAGCTTCTGGCGGAGATGAAGAAGCGTCACATGGCGCACCATTTCCACGACGAGGACGGCAATTTCGGGATCACCAACTTCTTCTGGGACAAGGTGTTCGGCACCTTCTACGACCGCGCCCGCGGCGACCGGCCGAACAAGAGCCCGACCGTGTTCAACCTCGGCTACACCGACGAGGTGGCGGAGAAATATCCCTGGGTGGCGCAGCTTTCGGGCGGCGTTGCAACGGGGCACCCGCGGCAGCGTGACAGGCACTAAGCCATCCACCCGCTCAGCCTGAGCGGTTTTGGGGAAGGAAGCTTGTGCCGGTCACCGTCAGTCCCGTCCGCACCAAGGCGGACAAGAACGCCTTCATCGACCTTCAGTACCGGCTCAATCGCGACGACCCGAACTGGGTGCCGCCGCTCCGCGCCGAGGTGGACGGGCTGCTCACGCCGGGGAAGAATCCCTGGTTCGAGCATGCCGAGGCGGAGCTGTTCCTCGCCCGCCGCGACGGGCGCATCACCGGACGCATCTCGGCGCAGGTCGACGCCCTCGTGCTCGAGCATATGGGCGCCGGCACCGGCCAATGGGGCATGTTCGAGGCCGAGGATGCGGAGACCGCGCGGGCGCTGATCGCCGCGGCCGAGGGCTGGCTCCGGGCCAAAGGCATGACCCGCTCGCTCGGCCCATTCTCGCTCGGCATCTGGGACGAGCCGGGCCTCCTCGTGAAGGGCCACGACCATCCGCCGATGGTGATGATGGGCCACAACAAGGCGGCCTATGAGAGCTGGGTCGAGGACGCCGGCTACAAGGACGTCAAGGACCTCTACACCTACGACCTCGACACCAAGAAGGACTTCCCGCCGCTGGTCCAGCGGATCGTCCAGAGCGGCCAGAAGAACCCGCGGATCCGCGTCCGCAACGTCGACAAGAGCCGGTTCGACGAGGAAGCGGCGATCATCCTCACCATCCTCAACGACGCCTGGGGGCACAATTGGGGCTTCATCCCGCTGACCGACAGCGAGATCGCCTTCGCCGGCAGGAAGCTGAAGCCCTTGGTGCGCGAGGACATGATCCGGATCGCCGAATATGACGGCGAGCCGGTCGCCTTCATGATGTCGCTGCCCAACATCAACCGCGTGCTCAAGGGTCTCGACGGCAAGCTGTTCCCGTTCGGCTGGGCGAAGATCCTGTGGTGGCTGAAGCGCGGCCGGTTCGGCGAGGCGCGGGTGCCTCTGATGGGCGTCGTCAAGAAGCTTCAGGCGAGCCGGCTCGCTTCCCAGCTCGCTTTCATGCTGATCGAGACGATCCGCGCCGAAGCCAGTGTCAAGTACGACATTCCGCGCGGCGAGGTCGGCTGGATCCTCGACGACAATGAAGGGATGAAGTCGATCGCCGACGCGATCGAGGCCAAGATCAACCGCGTCTACCGGATCTACGAGAAGGCGCTCTAGGCCCGCTTCCGTCACCCTGAACTTGTTTCAGGGTCCATTCCACCACCAGCAAGGTGGCTCGATGATGGATGCTGAAACAAGTTCAGCATGACGGTTTGTGCTTATTCGACCTCCTCCAGCTCAACCCAGGTCGGCGCGTGGTCGCTGGCTTTCTCGCGCCCGCGATAATCCTTGTCGACTCCGGCATCGAGGAAGCGGTCGGCGGCGGTCGGCGACAGCAGCAGATGGTCGATCCGGAAGCCCGCGTCGCGGCGCCAGGCGCCGGCCTGATAGTCCCAGAAGGTATAGACCGGCCCCTCGGGAAAGCGCGTGCGGATCGCGTCGGTCCAGCCCTGGTTGAGGATCGTCCGGAACGCGGCCTGGCTCTCCGGCTGCATCAGCGCGTCGCTCGCCATGGCGCGGCGCGAGAAGACGTCGTCATGGGTCGAGGTCGGGATGACGTTATAGTCTCCGGCGAGGACGACCGGCTTCTCCTCGGCGAGCAGCTCCAGCGCGTGGACCCGAAGCCGCTCGAGCCAGCGCAATTTATAGTCGAACTTCTCGGTTCCGACCGGATTGCCGTTGGGCAGGTAGATGGACGCGACGATCACTCCGTCCACCTCGGCCTCGGCATAGCGGCTCTGCACGTCCTCGGGATCGCCCGGGAGGCCGATCCGGCGCTCGACGATATTGTCGCGGCGGGTGAGCACGGCGACCCCGTTGAAGCCCTTCTGGCCGTGCCACACCGCCTTGTAGCCGGCCGCCTGGATCTCCTTGTCCGGAAGGCTCTCCTGCGCGCACTTCAGCTCCTGAAGGCACACCACGTCGGGCTTCTGCTCGGACAGATATTCGAGCAGCCGCTCCATGCGCGCTCGGATGCCGTTGAGGTTGTAGCTGACGATCCTCATCGGACCCGCCTAGCGGCTTCCATTCGCGGCTTCACGTCCTATTTCGCTGGTCTCAACCCAACGAAGGAGACGGCATGGCACAGGAACAGGCGACATTGGCGGGCGGCTGCTTCTGGTGCACCGAAGCCGTGTTCAACGACGTGATCGGAGTGACGAAGGTCGAGAGCGGCTATACCGGCGGCAATGTCGCCAACCCGACCTACAAGCAGGTGTGCGGCGGCGACACCGGCCATGCCGAGGCGATCCGCGTCACCTACGACACGGATCAGATCAGCTACGACGACGTGCTCGACATCTTCTTCGCGACTCACGATCCGACCCAGCTCAACCGCCAGGGCAACGACGTCGGCACGCAATATCGCTCGGCGATCTTCCCGCACGACTCGGCCCAGGAGGAAGCTGCGCGGCGCGGAATCGAGCGCTCGCAGCCCAACTGGCCGGCGCCGATCGTCACCACGATCGAGAAGCGCGGCGAATGGTATCCGGCCGAGGACTATCACCAGGATTACTGGTCCGGCGAAGGCCAGCGCAGCCCTTATTGCCTCGCGGTGATCCCCCCGAAGATCCAGAAGCTGCGCAAGAGCTTCCAGAACCGAGTGAAGAAGGCGGAGGCCTGACTCTTCAATCCTCGCTGTGAGCCGAAGGCTCATGGGGAGGGGGACCGCTCGCGAAGCGAGTGGTAGAGGGGCCTTGGGCGAACCCCGCGCCAAGCCCCTCCACCGCCTTCGGCAGTCCCTGTGAGCAGAGGGCTCATCCTCCCTGTCGCCGAAGGCGATGGGGAGGGGGACCGCTCGCGAAGCGAGTGGTGGAGGGGCCTTGGGCGGATCCCGCGCCAAGCCCCTCCACCATGCTTCGCATGGTCCCCCTCCCCATCCGCTTCGCGGACAGGGAGGATTTTAGCCTCTCGCCCGCACCGCCACCTCGGGAAAGTCGCTGAACACGGCGTCGACGCCGAGCTCGTAGAACTGGCGATATTCCGCTGCGGCATCGCCATGCTGGCGCAGATCCTCCCCCCGCCGAAGCTCGGCGGGGAGGAAGAAATTCTCGTTCCGGAACGTCCAGGGAAAGACGAGCAGCCCGACTTCATGGGCGTCGGCGACGAGGCTGGTCGGCGGAAGGCTCGCACCGTCCGGACCCCGCGGGACGATCAGCGCCTTGGCCGGCCCGATGGCGTCGGCGTAGCGGGCGATCTCGGCCAGGCCCTCGGGCGTCGCCATCTCGGCATAAGGTGCGGGCGCGCCATCGGGCGGCCCGCCGGTCTCGACCAGCAACTGGACGAGCCGGACCTCCGTCCGGCCGCGCAGCCGGCGCAGGATGCCCGGCTCGAAACATTCGATGAAGAAGGGGTCTTCGCGGCCGACGCCGGCAATCAGCGGCAGCAGCGCCCGGTCGATGGGCAGGCCGAGGCGATCGAAATAAGCGGCATGCTTGAGCTCCGCGACGACACCGATCGTGCGGCCGCGGGCGCGGCTCTCGTCGCGGACGAGACCGACGATCTCCTCCAACGTGACCAGACCGAACCGCCCGTCGTGCGCCGCGCTTGCCGGCCGCAGCTCGGGCAGGCGCTCGCGGGCGCGCAGCGTGCGCAGCTCGGCGAGCGTGAAATCCTCGGTGAACCAGCCGCTGAGCTGCCGGCCGTCGACGATCCTGGTGGCGCGGCGGTCGGCGAATTCGGGCCGCCCGGCGACGTCGGTGGTGCCGGAAATCTCGTTCTCATGACGAGCGATGAGCGCGCCGTCGCGGGTCATCACCAGGTCCGGCTCGACGAAGTCCGCGCCCTGCGCAATGCCGAGGCGATAAGCCTCGAGCGTGTGCTCCGGCATGAGGCCGCTCGCGCCGCGATGGGCGATGACCCAGGGGCGGGGCGGCATTTTCGTCATAGTCCGCTCATCTCGCGCCAGCATCGAGCCGGTCGAGATGCGCCGTCGAGAGACCTTCACCGAGTCTCTCGACACGCCGTCTCGACTTCGCTCGACGGCTGCTCGAGATGAGCGGGTCGCTCGTTCTCTTACAGCGCCGCATGGTCGATCGGTCCCGCCTTGGCGAGCCGCCGCGAGCGGTCCCGCATCGGATATTTGAGGCCCGTCGCGCAATTGAACAGGACGACCCGGTCGCCGCGCGAGATCAGGCCCAGCTCAAGCGCCTGCGCCGCCGCCGCCAGCGTGGCGCCGCCCTCCGGGCACAGCAGCAGCCCGTCCTGCCGCGCTGCGTCGTCCACCGCCGCCAGGATCGCCTCGTCCGGCACCGCGATTGCGAAGCCGCCGCTCTCGCGCACCGCCCGCAGGATCAGGAAGTCGCCCACCGCCTTGGGCACTCGGATGCCGGCGGCGACGGTGTGGGCGTCCTGCCAGCGCTCGGCATGCTCCTCGCCCTCCTGCCACGCCTTCACCATCGGCGCGCAGCCTTCCGCCTGGACCGCCACCATGCGCGGCCGCTCCGGGCCGATCAGCCCGAGCGCTTCCAGCTCGGCGAAGGCCTTCCACATGCCGATCAGGCCGGTGCCGCCGCCGGTCGGGTAGAAGATGACGTCCGGGACCTGCCAGCCGAGCTGCTCGGCCAGTTCCAGGCCCATCGTCTTCTTGCCCTCGATCCGATAGGGCTCCTTCAGCGTCGACAGGTCGAACCAGTGGCCCTGCTTCGCCCCCTCCGCGACGATGGCGCCGCACTCGTCGATCAGGCCGTCGACCCGATAGACCCGTGCGCCTTGGGCGGCGATCTCGCGCACGTTGATCTCGGGCGTATCGTCCGGGCACAGCACGATCGTCTCGATGCCGGCGCGGCTGCCATAGGCCGCGAGCGCGGCGCCGGCATTGCCGTTGGTCGGCATGGCGATCTTCGCGACCCCCAGCTCCTTCGCCATCGACACCGCCATGGCGAGCCCGCGCGCCTTGAACGACCCGGTCGGAAGCCGCCCCTCGTCCTTCACGAGCAGCTCCCTGATCCCGAGCCGCGCCCCGACCTTGGTCAGGCTGACGATCGGAGTCGCCGTCTCGCCCAGGCTGACCACGTCCTCGGCGCGCCGCACCGGCAGCAGCTCCCGCCACCGCCACATGTCGTAAGGCCGGCTCGCGAGCACCTCGCGAGTGAGCGCCCCGCGCACGCCGTCGAGATCATATCGAACAAGCAAGGGCCGCCCGACATTGGACAGGCCGTGAAGCCGATCCGCCTCATAGCGCTCGCCGGTTATCGAGCATTCGAGATGGGTGACGAACGTCGCCCGCTCGGCGGTGAGATTGTCGTTCCACTTCATGTCGTCGGTTCCGTTCGGGGCGCCGCGGCGCGCTGGAGGCGGTCGTTGATGGCGGCGCCGAGGCCTTCGCGCGGGATCGGGGCCACTGCGATGCGCGAGGCGGGCCGGCGGTCGGCGTCGTGGAGCAGGTCGAACAACGCCGCGGCGGCTTCGACGAGGTCGCCGCGGGCGCTCAGGCTGACATCGCCGGGGACGTCGCCGAAGCCGATCAGCCATTCGTGGGCGCGCGCCTCGGTGGCGTCGAGGCGAAGCGGCTTGCCAGGGGCGTAGTGACTGGCGAGCTGGCCGGGCGCCACGACGCGACCGGATGCCGGAGCCACGGACGCGCCAAGCTCTTCGGCGGAGATCGGACCGGGACGAAGCAGGCGCACCTTGCCGTCCGCGACCGCGACGATCGTCGATTCAAGCCCGTGAGCGGTCTGCCCCGCGTCGAGGACCAGCGGGATGCGGCCGCCGAGGCTGTCGAGCACATGCTCGGCGCGGGTCGGGCTGATCCGCCCGCTCGCATTGGCCGAGGGCGCCGCCAGCGGCCGGCCGGCGGCGGCGATCAGCGCCTGCATCGCCGGATGCGCCGACGCGCGCAGCGCGATCGTCGGCAGTCCCGCCGTGACGATCGAGGCGATGCCCGCCTCCTCGCGCAGCGGCAGGACGAGGGTGAGCGGCCCGGGCCAATATTTCTCGGCAAGGCCTCGCGCGACCGAGTCGAAGCGCGCGATATTCTCGGCCTGCGCGAGACCGGCGACATGGACGATGAGCGGGTTGAAGCTCGGCCGACCCTTGGCCTCGTAGATCCGCGCGACCGCCTCGCCTGACGTGGCATCGGCCGCGAGCCCGTAAACCGTCTCGGTCGGCACCGCGACCGGCTGCCCCTCGCGGATCAAGCGCGCGGCCTCGGCAATGCCGGCCTCGTCGGCGGTAAGCACCCGGGTCACCGTCCGTCACCCTGAACTTGTTTCAGGGTCCATCGGCGTGCCATGCACCGGCTTTCCGCGAAAGCATTCATGCCTGCGCCCTGCCCGGCAATGAATGCTGAAACAAGTTCAGCATGACGGATTGGACATGACCTACACCGCCCCGATCGAGGAACAGAAGTTCGTGCTTCGCCACGTCGCCGGCCTCGACCGCCTCGCGGCGGCCGGCTTCGACGTGTCGGAGGACATGGCCGACGCGATCGTCGAGGGAGTCGGCGCCTTCGCCGCGGGCGAGTTCGCGCCCCTGAACCGGGTCGGCGACACGGTCGGCGCGCGTTGGTCGCCCGAGGGCGTGACCATGCCCGAAGGCTTCCGGGCGGCCTACCAGTCCTATGTCGACGGCGGCTGGGGGACGATCTCCGCGCCCGGCGCGTATGGCGGCCAGGACCAGCCGCAGGTGATGGCGACGGTGGTTCTGGAAAATCTCGGAGCGGCCAACCTCGCTTTCTCGCTCTGCCCGATGCTCAGCGCCGGAGCGATCGAGGCGCTCAAGAATCACGGCACGCCCGATCAGCAGGAGAGGTGGCTGCCGCGGCTCGTCACCGGCGAATGGACGGGCACGATGAATCTCACCGAGCCGCAGGCGGGGTCCGACGTCGGCGCTCTCAAGACCCGCGCCGAGCCGGTCGGCGACGGCACCTACCGGATCAAGGGCCAGAAGATCTTCATCACCTTCGGCGACCACGACCTCACCGACAATATCGTCCACCTCGTGCTCGCCCGACTCCCGGACGCGCCCACTGGCACCCGGGGCATCTCGCTGTTCATCGTCCCCAAGCTGCGCGGCGACGGCACCCGCAACGACGTCCGCTGCGTGTCGATCGAGCACAAGCTCGGAATCCACGCCTCGCCGACCTGCGTCATGGCCTATGGCGACAATGACGAGTGCATCGGCGAGCTGATCGGCGGCGAGAATGGCGGCATGCGCGCCATGTTCACGATGATGAACAACGCGCGGCTCAATGTCGGCCTCCAGGGCGTTTCGATCGCGGAAGCCGCGACCCAGCAGGCCGTCGCCTATGCGATGGAGCGCGTGCAGTCGGCCCGCGCCGGCGCTTCGGGCCGCGAGCCGGTGACGATCATCCAGCACCCCGACGTGCGCCGAATGCTACTTCGCATGAAGGCGCTGACCCAGGCCGCGCGGGCACTCGCTTATTACGCCAACGCCCAGGCGGATCTGGGGAGCCGCGGCGACGCGGCGGCCAAAGCGCGGGTCGACCTGCTCACTCCCCTCGTCAAAGCCTGGGGCACCGATATCGGCTGCGAGGTCGCAAGCCTCGGCGTGCAGGTCCATGGCGGCATGGGCTTCGTCGAGGAAACCGGCGCCGCCCAGCACTTCCGCGACATCCGGATCGCGCCGATCTACGAGGGCACCAACGGCATCCAGGCCGCAGACCTGGTCGGGCGCAAGCTTGGGCTCGAGGGCGGTGAGACGCTGGCGCGGCTGCTGGCCGAGATCCGCGCCGACGCCGGCAACACGCCCCTCGCACCGCTTGCCGACGCGGTCGAGGAGGTCGCCGGCTGGATGCTCCGCGACGGCGCAAGCACGGACGACCGCCTGGCCGGCTCCTATCCACTCCTCACCATGACTGCGGTGCTGGTCGCCGGCGCTCTTATGAAACGGCAGAGCGGCGTCGCCGCGAAGATGCTCGCCGCCGGCGAGGGCGATCCCGGCTTCCTTCGCATGAAGGTCGCCGCGGCGGATTATTTCACGCGGGTGATCACCTCGGAAGTTCTGGGCCTGAAGGCATCCGCGACGAACGGCGCCGAGCCGCTCTACGACTTGCCCGAAGCGGCCTTCGCGGCCGCTTAGCCGTCATAGGCTTCGTCGTCGTCGTCGCGGTCGGGGATCGCCGGCGGGCGGCGGTAAAGCCAGCCGAACAGGAAGGCGGTGATCGCGAGCAGTCCGTGGAGCAACAGGTTGTTGCCGTAGAGGGGGGCGAGCCCGAACAGGGTGTCGAGCCCCGGGACGACTCCGAAAATGGTGAGGAGCACGGCGGCGAAGGTCATCTGCCGGGCATAAGTGAGCGCGCCGTTGAGGCTTCGGCCCGAGATCAATCCCCATGCCCCCAGGGCGATGTGGATGACGTTGAGCAGCGGGCTGACTCCGAGCAGTCCAAGCAGCTGCGGATGATCGACTCCGGTCGCGACTCGCAGCGTGTCCGTCTCGACGGTGACGATCGGCGGCGGCGCGAAGCCGGCGACACCGATGGCGACGAGGATGGCGCCTGCGGTCCAGGCGAAGGGGCGTGGTTGCATCGCCGGCCTTCATGCCCGCCCGCCGGACCGCTGCCAAGCCGCCAGAGCCGCGGCGGCGCCGCAAATCCGGGCTAGGCGGCGTCGGTGATCCGGGTCTTGCGCATGTCGGCAAGCCACGCCGCGAGCTGGTCGGCGGTCATCGCGCGGGCGTAGAGATGGCCCTGCAGCCCGTCGCAGCCGGCCTCGAGCGCGATCTGCTCCTCCGCCTCGCAGGACACCCCTTCGGCGATCACCGCCATGTTCATCGCGTGGCCGAGAGTCACCGCCGCCCGGATCAGGGCGATGCTCTGGTCGCGCGCGGCGATGTCGACGAAGCTGTGGTCGAGCTTGACCGTGTCGACGGGAAAGCGGCGCAGGCAGGACAAGGACGAATAGCCGGTGCCGAAATCGTCGAGGCAGATCCGGAAGCCCGCGTCGCGCAGGGCATTGAGCGCCGGCTCGCACAAGCCGCCATGCTCGATGAACAGCTGCTCGGTGACCTCGAGCTCGATCTGGTTGCACGGCACGCCCTCGTCCTCGACCAGGCGGCGCAGCACCTCGGGGAAATCGGCAGCGCGGAACTGTGCCGGCGACAGGTTGACCGACACCGACAGCTCGGGGAATCGCCGCGCCAGCGCGCAGGCCTGGCGCATCAGAACATATCCCAGCTGCTCGATCAGGCCGCATTCCTCGGCGACCGGAACGATCTCGGCCGGGGCGATCGGGCCGATCACCGCCTGGTCCCACCGCATCAGCCCCTCGACGCTAGCGACCTCGCCCGTGCCGCCGATCACCGGCTGGAATTGGAGCTCCGGGCCGCCGCCCGCGGCGAGCTCGGCGCGCAGGATGGTCTCGATCTTGTCGCGGCGCTGGACGTCGGCGTCCATCGCGTCGGTGAAGATTCGGAAGCAATGGCGGCCGGCGGCCTTGGCGCGGTACATGGTGATGTCGGCCTTGCGCAGCAGGTCGGTCGCGGTGACCATGTCCGGCCCCGCGAACACCGCGCCGATGCTGACTCCGACCCGCGCTTCGCGATCGCCGAGCCGATAGGGCTCGCCGACCGTCTCGATGACCCGCTCGCACAGGCGCCGGACGTCGACCTCGCCGCGCGGCCGCGCCTGGATGATCGCGAACTCGTCGCCGCCGATTCGCGCGACTGTGTCGCTGTCGCGAAGCAAGCCGCGCAGGCGGTCGGCGACCTGGCGCACCATGTCGTCGCCGGCAGTGTGGCCGAGCGTGTCGTTGACCTGCTTGAACCGGTCGAGATCGAGCATCAGCAGGGCCAGCGGCTCCCCGGTGCGGCGGTAGCGGCTGAGGGCCTGGGCGAGCCGGTCCTCCAGCAGGGCGCGGTTGGCGAGCCCGGTGAGCTGGTCGTGGAGCGCCTGGTGCTGCGCCTCGGCCTCGCGCCGCTCGAGCTCGGCGCCCATCTCGACGATCGACTTGAACAGGAAGGACATGACCATCACCACGGCGACCGTCGAGGTCAGCGCGATCGGCCAGATCGCGGCGAACAGATGGCCGTCATGGCTGGCGCGCTCGGCGAGCAGCACCATGGCAAAGTTGGTCAGCACGAGGGTCGCGACCGCCGCCGAGACGATCGGCGGGCCGACCCGGCGAGAAAACCCCACCTCGGTCTCCAGACAGAAATCCGACGTTCATTACGGCGCCGACCGTTAAGAAAGTGCTCGCGCCGCCGCTCTCAATGCTCCTCGTCATTCCGGACCCGATCCGGCATCCACCTTCTTCGTCCTCAGCCGGCAAGAAAAGGTGGATCCCGAATCAAGGCCGGGATGACGCGGCTGGCTCTACCGCCCGAGCCGCTCGATCAGCGCCTGGGCCGCGGCGGGATTGCGCAGCTTGGCGGCGGCGATGAAGAAGACGAACACGTCGCGCTTGCCGCCTTCCGCCCAGCCGCGGGCGAGATCGGCGTAGCGGTCGAGGTCGGCCGCCGGATAGCCGAGCGGCTCGTCCTCGGTGGCGCTCATCAGCCGCGCATAGGTGAAGTCCGCGGTTTGCTCCGGGAAAGTCGGCTTTCCCTCGCCCTCCGCATAGCAGATCGCCACCCCCGCCTCCCGCGCAAGCGCGGCGAAGCGCGGGTCGCCGAAGCTCTCGTGGCGCGCCTCGACGACATGGCGAAGCGTCACGCCATCCTGCGCGCGCGGCAGCAGCTTGAGGAAGCCGGCGACGTCGTCGGCGTCGAACTTCTTGGTGTCCGCGAGCTGCCACAGGATCGGCCCGAGCTTGTCGCCGAGCTCGCTCACCCCCTGCGCGCAGAAACGCTCCACCGACTCCCCGCCTTCGGCGAGGATCTTGCGGTTAGTGCAGAAGCGCGACCCCTTGATCGCGAACTTGAACCCGTCGGGCACCGTGTCGCGCCACCCGGCGAACAGCTCCGGCCGCTGCAGCTTGTAGAAGGTCGCGTTGATCTCGATCGCGGTCAGCTGCCGCGAGGCAAAATGCAGCTGCTTCGCCTTGGCGAGCCCCTGCGGATAGAAAGTGCCCCGCCAGGGATCATAGTCCCAGCCGCCGATGCCGACATGGATCGCCATGAAGCGGTCCTAACGGTGCCGCGACGAACCGTCGAGCCATGCTTTCCTACAGCGCAATGTTCTGCTAATGTTCCCCGCGACTCGCCTCCCCCTGCTCTTTGACAACCGAATTGCCTCCGAACGGTCCTCATGGGTGACGCGTGTAGGTGTGATTTTCCGCGCAGTCCCATGGCCAGTGCGAACATCGCTGACCATCGGGCCGGCCCCGACCTTTCCAGGTCGTGAAGCGGACGGTCGCCGCAGCCGGCAGGTTGCTCGACGAAACCGGCTGGCGGGTCATCCTCCCCATCGCTAGAGGCGCGGCATGACGACGCGTACCGAGACCGCCCGGGCCGATCCACCGATCGAGAGCCGTGACGAGCTGATCGCCACCTTCGCAAGCGGCGAGAAGCCCGCCGAGCAATGGCGCATCGGCACCGAGCACGAGAAGTTCGTCTATCGCACTGCTGACCACCGCGCGCCCTCCTATGACGAGCCGGGCGGAATCCGCGACCTCCTCGCCGCGATGACCGAGTTCGGCTGGCAGCCGGTCGAGGAGAATGGCCCAGACGGAACCAGCAACGTCATCGCGCTCACCGGCCCCGACGGCGCGATCAGCCTCGAGCCCGCGGGCCAGCTCGAGCTGTCCGGAGCGCCGCGCGAGAATCTGCACCAGACCTGCGCCGAGGCGGGCCGCCACCTCCGCCAGGCCAAGGAGGTCGGCGAACGGCTCGGCCTCGGCTTCCTCGGCCTCGGCATGTGGCCCGACAAGGCCCGCTCCGACCTGCCGGTCATGCCCAAGGGCCGCTATGCGATCATGCTCAACTACATGCCCAAGGTCGGCAGCCTGGGCCTCGACATGATGCTTCGGACCTGCACGATCCAAGTTAATCTCGACTATGAGTCCGAAGCCGACATGGCGCAGAAGTTCCGGGTCGGCCTCGCCCTCCAGCCGCTCGCCACCGCCCTGTTCGCCAATTCGCCGTTCACCGAAGGCAGGCCCAACGGCTTCCGCTCGTTCCGGAGTCATATCTGGTCGGACACCGACCCCGACCGCACCGGAATGCTGCCCTTCGTGTTCGAGGAGGGCTTCGGCTACGAGCGCTATCTCGACTATGCGCTCGATGTGCCGATGTACTTCGTCTACCGCGACGGCCGTTACATCGACGTCGCCGGCCGCTCGTTCCGCGACTTCCTCGACGGCCGGCTCCCCGAACTGCCCGGCGAGCGGCCGGTGAAGTCGGACTTCACCGATCACCTCTCGACCATCTTCCCCGAGGTCCGGCTCAAGAACTATCTCGAGATGCGCGGCGCCGACGGCGGCAAATGGGGACGCATCTGCGCCCTCCCCGCTCTTTGGGTCGGCCTGCTCTACGACGCGGCGGCACGCGATGCGGCATGGGACGAGGTCAGGCATTGGTCGCTCGACGAGCGCCAGCGCCTGCGCGACTCGGTGCCGCGCGAAGGCCTCATGGCGAGGACCCCGGGCGACGAGAGCCTGCGCGACTTCGGCCGCCGGATTCTCGCCATCTCCGAAGCGGGCCTCGCTGCCCGTGCCCGGCTCGACGCCGCCGGCGACAGCGAGGCCGGCTTCCTCGATCCGCTGCGCGAGATCCTGGCGAGCGGCGAGACGCCCGCCGACCGCCTGCTGCGCCGCTACGACGAGGACTGGAACGGTGACATCCGCCGCATCTATGGCGAGGAAAGCTTCTAGACGCCATCATCGTCATTCCAGCGAAAGCTGGAATCTCCCTGCCTTCGAACGGAGCGGGAAAGAAGTGAGATCCCAGCTTTCGCTGGGATGACGATGGGGGCCTCAACGCTCTGGACAGCACCGCTCAAACGGTTCATCGTCGCTCATGCACGGTTCATCGCAGTCGTGCTTTTGGCAAGGTCGTCGCATCGGGTCCGTCGCGCATGATGCGGACGCTGCCGCCGGTGCACCAGGGGAGGACCAGATGCGCTTCAAATCCTTGTTCGTGACTTCGTGCCTGTTTGCACCGGCCGTTCTCGTCGCAACGCCGGCCGCGGCTCAGGAGCCCACCACCATCCAGGGCAGCATCCAGGTGTGCGAGGCGGCACGCGGCGAGCACCGGGTCCAGCTGGAGGCCGGCCGCCGCTACGCGATCAGCGCCACCTCCGACGCTTTCGACACCTATTTGCGCCTGCTTCCGCCGGGCAGCGAGGAGCCGGTCGCGGAGAATGACGATTCCGGCGACAGCCTCAATTCGCGAATCAACTTCACGCCGCCGACCAGCGGCGAATATGTCGTGCGGGTGTCGAGCTTCGCGCCCGGCGGCACCGGCGACTACAATCTGCGGGTCGAGCCGGCCGCGCCGCTGCCCGCGCTGATCACCCGCCCGACCCGCACCGAGCGCGGCCAGTGGCGCATCTACCAGGGCTCGCTGGCCGCCAGCGACCCGGCCGACAACGAGCGGCGCTACGACGATTACGAGCTGCGCCTCGCCGCCGGCGAAACCGCGATGATCCACGTCACCGGCGAAGGCGACCTCGACCCCATGCTGATGGTCTATTCGGCCGACGACCGCGGCGGCGATGCGCTCGCGGCCGACGACGACAGCGGCGGCGGGGTCAATCCGTTCGTCTTCTTCGCGCCCGGCGAGGCCGGCACCTATGTGGTCCGGGTCACCAGCTTCGGTGCCAACGAGACCGGCAGTTACCGCCTGCGCATCAGCAACTGAGCCGGGCAATGGCGGCTCGCAGCGCGGGCCGCCAATTCACTCCGCCGGCGCCGCGGCCGGGGGCGGCGGCTTGAGGCCGATGAGGCCGCGCACGAAACGGGGAACGGGGCCGTTGCGCTCCATCCAGGCGGCATAGTCGCGATAGGCGGGGTCGGCCGAGAGATGCTTCTCCTCGGTGACGGCGCGCCAATAATAGACCCCGCTGACCATCGCGAGCAGGGCGGTGTTGCGCACCATGTCGACGAAACTGCCCGACGTGGCGAGGAACGGCAGGGTCGCGAACCACCAGAACAGGTTCTTCGACAGGTAAGCCGGGTGCTTGCTCCACGCATAAGGCCCGTGGGTGAGGATCCCGCGATGCGTGAGGTTGGAGAAGCGCAGCCCGAACGCGACCGTCGCCCAGGCATAGATGGCGGTGAGGAGCACCAGGATCGCGCCCATGATCGCAAGCAGGACCGGCTGGCCGTCGAGCCAGTAGATCCATTCGGCGCTGTTCGGATGGTAATCCAGCGGCCCGCCCGGAGCCATCATGATGAAGGGCGGATAGCAGACGAGCGCCGCCGCCCAGCCCGACGCATAGGGGTTGGCCGAGCGGATGTGGGCGTCGAGGATCTTGAAGGTGAAGATGTAGCCGACGCTGGCCATGGTCACGTCGACCATGAACATGGCGGTGATCAGCCAGCGGGCGAGGTTGACCGGATTGTCGAGGATCCAACCGCCGGGTTCTCCGACCGTCGACGCCCAGCCGCCGGGGACGATCGCCAGCATGAAGGCGAGGAAGAAGCCCTTGACCGCCCAGCTGCGGAAGAAGTCGTAGAGAATCTCGCGGTCGACCGCCTCGACCCGGCCGATCAGCAGCTGGCCGAAATGCCAAGCGCCGTCGCGCGGCTCCTCGAGGCGCCGGTCGAGCCACAGCACGTAGGGCACCGACAGCAATACCATCGGCACGACCGCATAGCCGAACAGGGTCATCGAGAAGAGGTAGGGATCGCGCCAATACCAGCGGCCGATGCAGTAAAGGCAGCCGATCACGCCCCAGATCGCCCACAGGCCGACGATCTTGGCGATCGAGATGTCGAGAGTCTCGGAGCGCGGGCGCGGCGGGTTGTCCCAGTCGATCCCGGTCGTCGGATTGCGGTGGACCTTGTCGACGAGCAGCGACCAGGCGACCATCGGCAGAGCGCAGGACGCGATCGCCACCACCGCGGCGGACGGTCCGACCATGCCGAAGGCGCGCGCGACCGCGGTCCAGACGAGCAGGCCGGCCAGCCCGGCGAGCCCGACTCCATGACTGACCGCCGATCGCGGGCGAGGGTCCGGTGAAGCGGCGGCGTCCTGCATGACTGCCGCTTATCGCCATTTGGTAATCAGAGCGTGAAGCGTTCGAACCCCGTTACAAAACGGGGCAGGAAGTAACGCCTTCTTAAACCGGTTTAGGGCCAGATAAGGATCAAAGCGGGCGGAAACAGCCTGCCGGATACCAAGTGGATCAGCGCATGTTGCCGCAGGATTGCGTCGAAGAGACGAGCATCTCCTTATCCTCCCAGACCCCGTCGCCGCCCGAGCGGCGCCGGGAGCAGCGGCATCTCACCATCCTTCGCGTCGGCGCCCTGATCGTCGACGGCGAGCGCGAGCTCTGCCTGGTGCGCAACATCTCGGCCGGCGGTGTGATGGCGCACGTCTATCGCGAGATCGCGACCGGCACCCGGGTCGAGATCGAGATCAAGAATGACGAGCCGCTCGCCGGGACCGTGGCGTGGGAAAGCGACTCGAACATCGGCATCACCTTCGACGAGCCGATCGACGTTCCCGAATTCCTCTCGAGCTCGAAGATCCTCGGCGACGGCCGCCGCGCCCGGCGCCCTCGAGTCGAGATCGAGCGGCCGGCCAAGCTGCGCTGCGGCGACCAGGTGGTGTGGGGCGAGATCAAGAATATCAGCCAGGGCGGAATCCGCTTCGACTGCGACCAGGACCTGCCGCTCGACGGCGACGTGATCGTCACCATGCAGGGCTTCCGTCCCCTGCCCGGCGTGATCCGCTGGCGCCGCGACGACTGGTATGGAATCGGCTTCATCCAGGTGCTGCCGATCCAGGAGCTGTGCGACTGGCTCCGCGACGGTCAATAAGCGCGACGAACCGCCGTCGTAAGCCGTTGCTTAACCAGAAATAGGCGATACCTTTCTCCCTCGGCATGGGGAGGGGTTTTCATGCACTTGCTGGTTGCGGCGATGACAGCCGCGACGCTGGGCGCCGCCGCGCCCGCGCCGCTGCCCATCGACCTTTCCGAGCCGACTCGGATCAGCGCGAGCGAGGACGGCTCCGCGCTGATCGTCGAGGGGCCGATCACCGATGGCGCCTATGCCAGCTTCCAGCGCGCGCTCAGAGCCTGGCCGATCGCTCGCAACGTCATCCTCAAATCGCCGGGCGGGCTGATGTTCGAGGCGGATCGAATCGCGCACCTGGTCCGCGAACGCCGAATGGCCACTTACGCGCATACCTTGTGCGCCTCGGCCTGCACCGTGATCCTTATCGCGGGGAGCGACCGAACGGCAGAACCGGGTACGCGGGTCGGTTTTCACCGGCCGAACGTGTCGAGGTCACCGACTCCTGAGCGGACTCTCCAGCTCACCCGCCGGCTCTACGAACGCGCCGGGCTGGCGCCCTCCTTTACCGCACGCATCTACGCGACTCCGTTCGAGAGCGTCTGGTATCCGGGCGTCGACGAGATGATCTCGGCCGGCGTGCTGACCCGGCGGATCCCCGTCACGGTGACCTTCGCCGGCGGAACCGCCTTTCCTTCGGGAGGCTAGTCGCCCGCCGATTGCTTGATTAAGGCTCGGGGCGGGAGGATTTCCGCCGTTCTTCGCCTGACCGCCATTCCGACCGAGAGAGCTCAGTGATGCGGATCGCCTGTCTCGGCGGCGGCCCGGCCGGCCTCTATTTCGCGATCAGCATGAAGCTTCGCGACGCGCGCCACGACGTGCACGTGTTCGAGCGCAATCGCCCGGACGACACGTTCGGCTGGGGCGTGGTCTTCTCCGACCAGACCGTCGAGAATCTGATGGCGAACGATCCCGTGTCGGGCGCCACCATCCGCGACGAGTTCGCCCATTGGGACGATATCGACGTCCATATCCATGGCGAGGTGATCCGCTCGTCCGGCCACGGCTTCATCGGCATCGGCCGCAAGCGCCTGCTCAACATCCTCCAGGAGCGGGCGCGCGCGCTCGGCGTCGTCCTCCATTTCGAGCATGAGGCGAGCCCCGATCTCGACGACTGGGCCGAGTGGGACCTGGTCATCGCCGCCGACGGCGCCAACAGCCGGATCCGCACGCGTTACGAGGAGCATTTCGGAGTCGACATCCAGGTCCGCCGCAACAAGTTCTTCTGGTTCGGCACCCACAAGACCTTCGAGGCCTTCACCTTCGCCTTCGAGCAGTTGCCGGAAGGCTGGGTCTGGGCCCACGCCTACCGCTTCGACGACGACCTCTCGACCTTCATCGTAGAGATGGAGCCCGACACCTGGGCGGCCCTAGGCTTCGACCGAATGGAGCAATCGGAGGCGATTGCCCTGTGCAAGCGCATCTTCGCCAAATATCTCGACGGCCACAGCCTCATGTCCAACGCGGCCCACCTCAAGGGGCCGGAGGCGTGGCTCAACTTCCGCCGCATCATCTGCGACCGCTGGCATTACAAAAACCTGATCCTGCTCGGCGACGCCGCCCATACCGCGCATTTCTCGATCGGCTCCGGCACCAAGCTGGCGTTGGAGGACGCGATCAAGCTTGCCGAGGTGCTCAACCGTCCCGGACTCGGCCGCGAGGCGGCGCTCGAGGAATATCGCGAGGAGCGCAACCTCGAGGTGCTCAAGCTCCAGAACAGCGCGCGCAACTCGACCGAATGGTTCGAGACTTTGGACCGTTACCTCCATTTCGAGCCGATCCAGTTCGCCTACTCCCTGCTCACCCGGTCCCAGCGCGTCAGCCACGAGAATCTGCGTCTGCGCGACCGCTCATGGCTGGAAGGAGTCGAGCGCTGGTTCCAGACCCGTGCCCGCGGCCACGCCGTCAACGACCCCGCCCCCCCGATGTTCGCGCCGTTCAAGCTGCGCGGGATGGAGCTGGCCAACCGCGTGGTCGTGTCGCCGATGGCGACCTATTCGGCAGTCGAGGGCTGCCCTCAGGACTTCCATCTCGTCCATTACGGCACCCGCGCCCAGGGCGGCGCCGGGATGCTCTACACCGAGATGACCTGTGTCTCGGCCGAGGGGCGGATCACGCCCGGCTGCGCGGGCATGTACGGGCCTGAGCATGGCGAGCGGTGGAAGCGCATCGTCGACTTCGTCCACGCCAGCACGCCCGCCAAATTCTGCCTGCAGCTTGGCCATAGCGGCCCCAAGGGCAGCACGAAGGTCGGCTGGGAGGGCTATGACGTGCCGCTGGACAGCGGCAACTGGCCGGTCATGGCAGCATCGGACGTGCCGTGGAGCCCGGACAACCAGACCCCGCGGCCGATGACCCGCGCCGACATGGACCGGGTGCGCGACGAGTTCGTCGCTGCGGTGCGCATGGGGCTGGAGTGCGGCTTCGACATGATCGAGCTTCACGCGGCCCACGGCTATCTGTTGTCCAGCTTCATCACGCCGCTCACCAACAAGCGCACCGACGATTATGGCGGCAGCTTCGAGAACCGGCTGCGCTACCCGCTGGAGGTGTTCCGGGCGATGCGTGAGGCCTGGCCCGGGGACAGACCGATGTCGGTGCGAATCTCGGCCAACGACTGGATGGGCGATCTCGGAGTCACCCCGGACGAGGCGGTCGAGATCGGCCGCGCCTTCGCGCAAGCCGGCGCAGACCTGATCGACGTGTCGGCCGGGCAGACCTGGGCCGACTGCAAACCCATCTACGGCCGAATGTTCCAGACGCCGTTCGCCGACCAGATCCGCAACGAGGGGCGGCTGACGACGATGGCGGTCGGCAACATCTACGAGCCCGACCATGTCAACTCGATCCTCGCCGCGGGCCGTGCCGACCTGGTCGCCCTCGCGCGCCCGCATCTGATCGACCCGAGCTGGACGCTTCGTGCCGCGGCGGCGCAGGATTATCGCGAGCAATGGGTGCCGCCGCCCTATCTCGGCGGCATGGCCCAGCTCGCGCGCAACCTGAAACGCGAACAGGAGATGCTGAAGGCGTGAGACTTTTGGGACAGCATGCGGTGGTGACCGGCGGCGGCACCGGGATCGGCGCGGCGATCGCCCGCGCGCTCGCGGCGAAAGGCGCGAAGCTGACGCTGGTCGGCCGCCGCCGCGAGCCGCTGGAGGAAGTGGGCGGCGGCGATTTCGACGCCCTCGTCGCGCCGGCCGACGTGACCGACCGCGAACAGGTGCAGGGCGCGTTCGCCCTTGCCCGCGCCACTCAGGGGCCGATCTCGATCCTGGTCAACAATGCCGGCGCAGCGCAAGGCGCTCCGTTCGCCAAGGTCACGGAAAAGCTGTGGCGCGAGATGCTGGCCGTGAATCTCGACGGCATGTTCCACTGCTGCCAGGCGGCGCTTCCCGACCTTCTCGCTGCCGACGCCGGGCGGATCGTCACGATCGCGTCGATGGCCGGGCTTCACGGCTTCGCCTATGCGTCGCCCTACATCGCCGCCAAGCATGGCGCGGTCGGACTTACCCGGGCGCTCGCCGCCGAGTTCGCGAAGACCAACCTCACCGCGAACGCGGTCTGCCCGGGCTTCGTCGACAGTGACATGACCGCCGAATCGGTGGCCAACATCCAGGCGAAGACGGGGCGGAGCGAAGCGGAAGTGCGCGCCGAGCTGGAGCGGCTCAACCCGTCCGGCCGACTGATCGCGCCCGAGGAGGTCGCGGCAGCGGCGCTTGACCTGATCCTCTCGCAACGCAACGGCGAGGCGGTGGAGATCGCATGAACGCAGAGACATTCTCGCCCGAGCATTTCGGTTGGGCCTACGACGACGGCGTCGCCACCGTCACGCTGAACCGCCCGGAGCGGAAGAACCCCCTCACCTTCGAAAGCTATGCCGAGCTTCGCGATACCTTCCGGGCGCTCGTCTACGTGCCCGCGGTCAAGGCGGTGGTGGTGACCGGCGCCGGCGGCAATTTCAGCTCCGGCGGCGACGTCCACGAGATCATCGGCCCGCTGACCGGGATGGACATGCCGGGCCTGCTCAAATTCACCCGCATGACCGGCGACCTCGTCAAGGCGATGCGCGCCTGCCCGCAGCCGATCGTCGCGGCGATCGACGGAGTCTGCGTCGGCGCCGGCGCGATCATCGCGATGGCCTCCGACCTCCGCCTCGCCACTCCGGAGGCCAGGACCGCCTTCCTGTTCACCCGGGTCGGCCTCGCCGGCTGCGACATGGGCGCCTGCGCGATCCTGCCGCGGATCATCGGCCAGGGGCGAGCGAGCGAATTGCTGTTCACCGGCCGGAGCATGAGCGCCGAGGAGGGCCTCGCCTGGGGCTTCCACAATCGCCTTGTGCCCGCGGACCAAGTGCTCACCGAAGCCCAGGCGCTGGCGAGGTCGCTGGCAAGCGGCCCCACCTTCGCCCACGGAATCACCAAGACCCAGCTCAACACCGAATGGAACGTCAGCCTGGAAACCGCGATCGAGATGGAGGCCCAGGCCCAGGCGATCTGCATGGCCACCAACGACTTCCGCCGCGCCTTCGAAGCCTTCGCCGCCAAGCAGAAGCCGGAGTTCAAGGGCGACTGATGAGCGACCGCTCGTTCCTCGAATGGCCGTTCTTCGACGACAGCCATCGCAAGCTCGCTGACGAGCTTGAGCAATGGTGCCGTGCCGAGCTGGCCGACGAGCTGGGCGATGACGTCGACGCCGAATGCCGGGCTCTGGTGCGCAAACTCGGCAATGGCGGCTGGCTGCGCTACTGCGTTCCAGCGGCTTATGGCGGTGCTCGCGACACGCTCGACGTCCGCTCGCTTGCGCTGATCCGCGAGACGCTGGCGCGCCACAACGGGCTCGCAGACTATGCCTTCGCGATGCAGGGGCTCGGATCGGGCACGATCACGCTGTTCGGAAGCGAGACGCAGAAGCAGGAATATCTGCCGCGCGTCGCCACCGGGGCGTGGATCGCCGCCTTCGCCCTGACCGAGCCGGAGACCGGTTCCGATATCGCCAATCTCCAGATGGTCGCCGACGTCGAGCGCGAGGGCTGGAGCTTCCGCGGCAGCAAGACCTACATCTCGAACGGAACGATCGCCGACTTCTTCGTCATCTTCGCCCGCTTCGGCGACACGCCCGGCTCGAAGGGCGTCTCGGCTTTCATCCTGCCGAGGCGCTCCGGCGGCAGGTTCGAGGTCGAGCCGATCCAAGTCATCGCACCCCACCCGCTGGCCACTCTGAATCTCGACTGCTGGACCGGCAGCAACATGATGATCGGCGAGAGCGGCATGGGCTTCAAATATGCCATGGCGACTCTCGACGTGTTCCGCACCACCGTCGGCGCGGCGGCGCTCGGCTTCGCGCGGCGGGCGCTGGACGAGGCGACGACCCGGGCGCTCAACCGCAAGCTCGGCGACGGGACGCTCGCGGACAATGCGATCACTCAATCGAAGCTCGCCGAGATGCTCGTCGACATCGAGACCTCGGCCCTGCTCATCTACCGATCGGCCTGGGTCCGCGACGTTCTCGGCCGGCGCAACAGCCGGGAGGCGGCGATGGCCAAGCTCCATGCCACCGATTGCGCGCAGGCGGTGATCGACAAGGCGGTGCAGATGTTCGGCGGGCTCGGAGTCACCAAGGGCTGCGTGGTCGAGCGGCTGTACCGCGAGATCCGCGCGCTGCGCATCTATGAGGGGGCAAGCGAAGTGCAGAAGGTCGTAATCGCGCGTCATCATCTCGCGGAGCATCGCGGATGACGACTCACCGCACCCTGCTCCCGCCCGGCTGGCCGCGGCCCAAGGGCTATTCGAACGGCATTTCCGCCAAGGGACGCTTCGTCTTCACTGGCGGAGTCGTCGGCTGGGACGAGAATGAGCGCTTCGTGTCCGACACGCTGGCCGGCCAGTTCCGCCAGGTCCTCGCAAACAGCCTCGCCATCCTCGCCGAGGGCGGCGCGGGACCGGAGCATGTCGTGCGCATGACCTGGTACGTGACCAGCGTCGCCGATTATCGCGACGGCCTGGTCGAGATCGGCGCCGCCTGGCGCGAGATGATGGGAAAGAATTTCCCGACCATGGCCGTCGTCGAGGTGGCGGCCCTGGTGGAGCCCGAAGCGAGGATCGAGATCGAAACCACGGCGGTGGTGCCCGAGCTATGACCACCGCGCATGTCGACACCTTCGTCCGCGACCGCCTGCCGCCCGTCGAGGCCCAGCCGGAGTTCCTGTTCGACCTGCCCGAGCTTCAATATCCAGAGCGCATGAACGCCGCGGTCGAGTTGATCGACCGGCAGCCGGCGGAGCGGCTGGCGGTGATCAACGACGCGGGCCAGTGGACCTATGGCGAGATGCGGTCGCTGTCCGACCGGATCGCGCGGCTGCTCACGGAAGAGGAAGGCCTCGTCCCTGGCAACCGCGTGCTTCTGCGCGGCCCCAACAATGCGACGATGTTCGCCGCCTGGCTCGGCGTTCTGAAGGCGGGCGGCGTGGTGGTGGCGACGATGCCGATGCTTCGCCCGGGCGAGGTCGCGACGATCCTCGAGCGCGCCCAGGTCAGCCACGCCATCGTCGACAGCCGCACCATCGACGATTTCCGCGCCGGCGCCGCACAGGCAGGGACGGTCCGCTCCCTCCTCACTTATGACGGCGATCTCGGGACGGGCGAGTTAGAGCGTCGGCTGGCGGCCGTGGCGGAGGGTTTCACGCCCGTCGACACGCACCGCGACGACGTCGCGCTGATCGCCTTCACCTCGGGCACGACCGGGCGGCCCAAGGGCTGCGTCCACTATCACCGCGACATCCTCGCCAGCGCCGACAGCTTCGCGCATTATGTGCTGAAGCCGCAGGCCGGCGACCGCTGGGCCTGTTCGGCGCCGATCGCCTTCACCTTCGGCCTCGGCATGCTTCTGGTCTTCCCGTGGCGGTTCGGCGGAACCGCGGTGACGATCGAGACTCCCGGCCCGAAGCCGCTGCTCGAGGCCATCGCGCGCCACAAGGTCACCACCCTCGCCACCGCCCCGACCGCTTACAAGGCGATCACCGGGATGCTCCCCGACGCAGACATCGCGTCGCTTCGCACCTGCGTGTCGGCGGGCGAGCATCTGCCGGCGGCGACCTGGCATGGCTGGCATGAGACAACCGGCCTCCGAATCGTCGACGGCATCGGCGCGACCGAGATGATGCACATCTTCATCTCGGCGAGCGGCGGCGACATCCGTCCCGGCGCCACCGGCAAGGCCGTGCCCGGCTACCGCGCCACCGTCCTTGACGACGACGGCGAGCCGATGGCCAGCGGCACCGGCCGGCTGGCGGTCAAGGGCCCGACCGGCTGCCGCTATTTCGACGACGAGCGCCAGGCCAATTACGTGCAGGGTGGCTGGAACGTCACCGGCGATACCTACCGGCTCGACGAGGACGGCTATTTCTGGTTCGTCGCCCGCTCCGACGACATGATCATCTCGTCCGGCTACAACATCGCCGCTCCGGAGGTTGAAGGCGCCCTCTACGGCCACCCCGCGGTGCTGGAATGCGCGGTCGTCGGAGTCCCCTGCGAGGAGCGCGGCCAGAAGGTGAAGGCCTTCGTCGTCCTCGCCGACGGCCACGCCGCCTCACCCGATCTCGCCAAGGCCCTCCAGGACCACGCAAAGTGCGCGATCGCCCCCTACAAATATCCGCGCGACGTGGAGTTCGTGACCGCCTTGCCCAAGACCGCGACCGGAAAGCTCCAGCGCTTCTCCCTACGGGAGCGAGAAGCCTGATCCGAGAGAGGCTGGAGCGGGTGAAGGGAATCGAACCCTCGTCGTAAGCTTGGAAGGCTTCTGCTCTACCATTGAGCTACACCCGCATCGCGACCGCTTAACTGTGGCCGGGCCCGCCTTTTTGCAAGGCGGTGCGCGATCAACGGCGGCTGCGACGGCTCAGTGCCATTGCGATGGCGATCTCGTCAACATGAAGACCGCAGAGCGCCCCACATTGTGCCGCAAAGCAGGATCGCTCACATGCCGTTGTCGGCCCGCGGCGCCCACAGGATCGGGCCGTAAGCGATCAGGAAGACCAGGAAGGCGCCGCCCCAGGCGAGCCCCGACACTTCCATGCCGAGCGTATAGTCGATGAAGCCGAGCGGCGCAGTCACCCGCAGCAGCGCGCCGAGCGTCACCAACACAAAGAGCAGCACCGTCGCCGGGCTCGCGCGCAGGTCGCGCCCGGTATGGCCGAGCGTCGCCCGCGTCATGACGGCGAGGATCATCGTCGCCATCGCACCGGCGGTCAGTGCGTGGATCGCCGCGGAGCGCGGCACGGCGGCGCCGAGGATCGAGGCTCCGAGCAGCAATAGCCCGACCGGCACCCAGGAATAGCCGACATGGAGGATGACGACGAGCGGATCGGCGAGCGTCCTGAGCCCGCTCCAGCGCGCGAGACGGAGCACCTGAAACAAGCCGGCGGCGAGGAGCAGCAGGCCGACCTCGGAACGCTCGGGCAGCGTCACCCAGGCGAGCAGGGCGGCCGCTGTGAGCCCGATCGTCGCGAGGTCGAAGCGACCGGGCTGGCCCGGCAAGCCCTGCTTGACGCCGCGCTTGGTCAGCCAGTTGCGCGTGAAGGAGGGGATGATGCGCCCGCCGATCAGCGAGATCATCACCACGACCAGCGCCAGCCCGGCGCGCCAGCCGAGCCCCTCGTCCGCCACGATCCCGGCCGCGGCGGCATGATCGAGCGCGTTGGCGATCCCGAACAGAAGCACGAGGCCGACGACCGGCACGTTGCGGTTCTTGGCTGCGAGCACCTCGCGGGCGCCCAGCGCCGCCAGCACGAGATAGAAGCCGACATCCAGCGCGGCGGCGGCACCCTGCCCGATCTCGAGCGAGCACAGCACGGCCAGGCGCGCGATGACCCATAGGCCGAACAGCGTTGCGAGCGGCGCCCCGGCGATCGGCAGGCGGCCGGTCCAATTGGGAATCGCGGTCAGAAGGAAACCGGCGATCACCGCACCGACGAAGCCGAACAGCATTTCGTGGCGGTGCCAGACCAGCGGCTCGAGCGCGCTGGGCAGGGTCGCCGCTCCGGCGAGCGTCGTCAGCCACAAAGTCAGCGCGACGATGGCCCAAACGGCACCGCCGAAGAAGAAGGGCCGGAAGCCGCCCCTCAGGAAGGCCGGTGCCGCCGCCATCCGCGACCGCCGCAGCGCCAGCATCCGCTCGCCTCGCGTCTCCAAGATCACACTCCTCAAGAAATGCGGCCGATGTGCACCGTCCAACGCCCGCCGAATTGATCTGGCTCACTTCTGCACGCCGGCGCCCGGTTAGGGGGAGGCATCATTCATTGGGTGCGAAGGAGTGCTGACATGCGTCACGAGCGGGCACTGGACAAGGACACGTACAGCAAGGTGGAGGCGCCCACCTTGTGGACGGCAGGCGCGCAGCTGGCGCCGATGCCGGTGATCGAAATCGCGGACCCCGAACCGGCGGCGCAGATGCCGACTCCGGCCGCGCCTGACGTGCCGGTCGCGGTCGGCGGCATGATCGCCATCGCCTATGCCGCGTTGATCGGCGCCTTCGCCGTCGCGACCGTCGGTTCGGCGGAATCGGCCTTCGCCGTAACGATCAGCGCCCTGTTCGTCGTCGCCTTCTTCACGGTGCCGCGAATCTTCCTCGCGGTCGAGCCGAAGGCGCGCAAGCGGTCGAGCTTCGATCGCTTCATGCTCGACGGCGTCCAGACGATGACCGGCCACAATTCCGGCCCGTCGGCGCTGGTCCAGATGCTGATCGTACCGGTGCTCCTGACTTTCGCCGCGCTCGCGATGGGAATTGCCGCGGCGATCTACCTGTAGCGAGTCGCCGCGGCGAACGGGATTTCCCCGCCCGTCGCCGCGGCTCGCCTCTGGCGCAAGCGATTGGAATTGATACACTATCGCGCGCCCCTGTGGATTCCTCGATAGCATTGCAGCGGGTTCGGCGTTAGAGCGCAGCTTTTCCCATGGTGGGGTGGGTGCGCGTACTTTCGTTCTTGACCGCAGCTTTGGTGGGCGCCGCGGCACCGCTGGCGCATGCGCAGACGAACGCGCCGCCGCTGCCCGACGCGTCCGAGCGCCCGCTCGACATCGATTTCAGCAGCGACCCGATCCTCGGCCTTGCCCGCATCTCCGAGAGCGAGGCCGCCTTCCGCCGGCTGATCGGCGAGGCGGTCCGGCTTCACCCCGCGACCGGCGAGGCCGCCGCCGGCGAGGACGAGGCGATCGCCGAGCTCGAGCAGGCCGAGGAGCAGCGCCGCCCCACGGTCGACATCGGCCTCACCAGCTATCGCGTGCTGAGCCGCGAATTCTCCGACGATCCGTTCAACATCATCGAACGCTCGCGCCCGATCCAGCGCACCGACGCCACCGTGACCGTTCAGCAGGTGCTGTTCGACTTCGGCGCCGGCGAGGCTCGCGTGCGGGCCGCCGGCGCCCGGTTGCGCGCGGCGGGAGCACAGCTCGAGCTCGACGCCGACCGAATCGCGCTGTCCGCGATCGCCGCCTGGTATGACGTGTTCGGCTACCGCGCGCTGGTCGAGCTGACCCGAGCCTTCGTCGCCAGCCAGCGCGAGCTGCGAGTCGCCGTCGAGGAGCGTATCCGACAGGGCGCGTCGGCCGAGGGCGACCTCGCGCAGGTCGATTCCTATATCGCCCAGGGCGAAATCCGACTGGCGCAATTCCGACGCCAGCTCGCTACCGCCGAGGCTCGCTTCGCCGAGCTCACAGGGGCGCCCGCTCCGCCCGGCCTGGAGCGCGCCCCGGTCCAGGCCGTCCGCTTCGCCAGCCGCGACGACGCGGTCATGGCGGCCCAGGACGCCCCCGGCGTGCGCACGGCCGAAGCGCTCGCCGCGGGCGCTCGCCACGAGGCCGACGCCGCCGACGCCGAGCGCCTTCCCCAGGTCACCGGTGGAGTCGATGCCGGCCGCTACGGCGTGTTCGAGAATGACCGCGACTATGACGTGCGCGCCCGAGTCGGCCTGCGCTGGCGGCTGTTCGGCGGAGTCGACCCGCGCTACCGCCAGTTCGCCGCCCGCGCCCGCGGCGCCGAGGCCCGCGCCGACCGAATCCGGGTCGAGGCCGAGCGCGACGCGGCCATCGCCTGGGCCGACGTCCAGGCGCTCGAGGAGCAGCTCGCCGCCCTCGAGACCGCCTATCGCGCCAGCCGCCAGTCGCGCGACGTGATCGTGACCCGCTTCCGCGCCGCGCGCGGCACCCTGTTCGACGTGATCGCCGCCGAGGACGCCTATTTCGGCGCCGCGACGGCCTATATCCAGGGTCTTACCGAACTGGATGCCGCTCGCTACATCCTCCTCTCCCGGACCGGCCTCTTGCTGCAGCGGCTCGGTATCGATCCCGACAGGCTGGGGAGAACGGGTTGAGCGACACCGATCTGGTCGAGGCGCCGAAGCCGCGGTTCGCACCGTGGCTGCTGGAGCCGATGAAGCGCAACCGGTCGACCTATTTCAAGGTCGCGGTGGCGGCGGTGTTCATCAACATGTTCGGCCTGTTGACCGCCTTGTTCACGATGGTGGTCTATGACCGGGTCATCCCCAACAACGCCTTCTCCTCGCTGTGGGCGCTGACCGTCGGCCTGGTCATCGTCATCGTCTTCGACTTCATCCTCAAATTGCTGCGCGCCTATTTCGTCGACTTCGCCGGCGCCCAGATCGACCGCGACGTCGGCGAGGAGGTGTTCGGCCGGCTGCTCGCGATGCGGCTGGAGCTCAAGAAGGGCTCGACCGGCGCCATCGCCGGGATCATGCGCGAGCTCGAGGCGCTGCGCGAATTCTTCGCCTCGGCGACCCTCACCGCCGTGGTCGACGTGCCCTTCATCCTCATCACCCTGCTCGCCGTGTGGATCATCGGCGGCTGGGTCGTGGCGGTGCCCGCCTTGATGGTGCCGATCGTGATCCTGATCGGCTGGGCCACCCACCCCGCGCTCGAGCGGCTGTCGGCCAAGTCGATGGGCGAGAGCCTGCTGAAGCAATCCGTACTGGTCGAGACGGTCGGTGGCATCGAGACGGTGAAGGCGACCGGCGCCGGGCCGCTGCTCGCCGAGCGCTGGTCGCGGGCGGTGACCCAGCAGTCCGACAGCGCCATGCGCCAGCGGCTGATCGGCGCGATCGGCACCACCTTCGCCGGCTCGGCCGGCACCATCTCCTATTCCGGCGTGGTCATCGTCGGCGTGTTCCTGATCGCCGAGAACATGCTGACCATGGGCGGCCTCATTGCCTGCTCGATCCTGTCGGGCCGGGCCATCGCGCCGCTCGCCCAGATCTCGCAGCTCCTCTCGCGCCTCACCGCGACCCGCACCGCCTATCGCCAGGTCAAGGCGCTGATGGAGCAGCCGCTGGAAGGCCCGTCCGGCGAGCCGCTCAAGCCCGCGCTGATCAAGGGCAAGGTCGAGTTCAAGAACGTCACCTTCCGCTATCCCGGAGCGACCGAGCCGGTGCTTCGCGAAGTGAGCTTCACGATCGAGCCGGGCGAGCGAGTCGCGCTTCTCGGCCGAGTCGGCTCGGGCAAGTCGACCATCGCCCGACTCGTGCTCGGCCTCTATCCGCCCGACGACGGGCTGGTGATGATCGACGGCACCGACATCCGCCAGCTCGACCCGGCCTCGCTGCGCGCCAAGATGGGCGCGGCGCTGCAGGAAAGCGTGCTTCTGACCGGCTCGGTGCGCGAGAATATCGAGCTCGGCCGCGCCGACATCGACGACGAGGAGATGATCCGCGCCGCGACCGTTTCGGGCACTCACCAGTTCATGGGGCAGATCGCGAACGGCTACGACCTCAGGCTCGCCGACCGCGGCGAGGGCCTGTCCGGCGGCCAGCGCCAGTCGATCGCCATCGCCCGAGCCATTGCCGGCCGGCCGTCGATCGTCGTGCTCGACGAGCCGTCGAGCGCGATGGACGCGCAGACCGAGACCGCGCTGATCCAGCGGCTCGGCGAGGAGCTGGCCGGCCGCACCGTGATCATGATCACCCACCGGCCGCCTTTGCTTGCCTTGGCGACGCGGGTGATCCTGATCGAAGCCGGAAAGGTCGCCGCCGACGGCCCGCGCGACAAGATCCTGCAGCAGCTCACGCGTCCGAAGGCCGCCGCCTGATGCTGATGCGCAAGCTCGAGGACCTGCCCGATGCCATCAAGCCGCGCGCGACGTCCAACTGGCTCCTGTGGACCGTCGTCGGCTTCGTCGTCCTGTTCTTCATCTGGGCGTCGCTCGCCGAGATCGAGCGCACCGTGCGCGGCATGGGCCGGGTGATCCCGAGCTCGCAGCTCCAGGTCGTGTCGAACCAGGAAGGCGGCACGGTCGAGGACATTCTCGTGCGCGCCGGCGACGTCGTGCAGGCCGGCGCGCCCCTGCTCCGCCTCGATCCGACGGCGACCGGCGCCGAGCTCGGCAGCGGCGAGGCGTCCTACAACGCGCTGCTGGTCAAGATCGCGCGGCTGTCCGCCGAGGTCCAGGGGCGCGAGCCCAGCTACCCGCGCAGCGACGACCCGACCGTGGCCGAGCAGATCCGGATCGAGCAATCGCTCCACGCCGCGCGAATGGCCGACCTTGCCGGCCTGACCGGCGCCGCGAACGCTCGGTTGCAGCAGGCCGAGCGTGCCGTGTCCGAGGCGCAGTCCGCCTACCAGGCGCGAGTCACCGCCCGCGACGCCCGCGCCGCCGAGGCGCGTATCATCCGCCCGCTGGTCGAGCGCGGAATCGAGCCGCGCCTGTCGCTGGTCCAGGCCGAGAGCGCCGCGTCGGTCGCGGCAAGCGAGGCCGCCGCGGCATCGGCCTCGATCAGCCGTGCCCAGGCCGCCGTGGTCGAGGCGCGCCAGACCCTCATCCAGCTCCGCCAGGACTGGCGCTCCCAGGCCGCGACCGAGCTTGCCGCCGCCCAGGCCGAGCTGGAGGCGCGCCGCCGTGCCCTCCCCGCGCTCGCCGAGCGGGTCGACCGGACCGTGCTGCGCGCGCCGCTTCCAGGCCGGATCAACCGGGTCCTCGTCACCACCCGCGGCGCTGCGGTCCAGCCGAGCCAGCCGCTGGTCGAGATCGTCCCGTCGGAGGAAAGCCTGCTCATCGAGGCGCGGGTGCTGCCCGAGGACATCAGCTTCGTGCGCATGGGCCAGCCGGCCAAGATCGCGATCACCGCCTATGACCGCTCGGTCTACGGCACGCTGGACGGCGAGGTGGTCAACATCTCGCCCGACGCGGTCACCGAGGAGCGCACCGGCGAGACCTATTATCTCGTCCGAGTCCGCACCCGCACCAACGCCCTTCGCGATCCGCGCGGCCGCGCGATGGAGATCGCCCCCGGAATGGTCGCCGAAGTCGACCTCCTGGGCGACACGAGGACCGTGCTTCAATATATCCTGACCCCGATCACGCGGCTGAGCGAGACGGCGTTTAGGGAGCAATAATCGGCGCTGAGCGTCCGAGGCGGTGCTTCAGCACCTCTTCGAAGGTGGCCGGAACGTCATCCGCCTCGCCCGTCGAGACCTCGGCGAAGGTGGTGGACAGGGCTGGATTCGAACCAGCGTACGGGAAACCCGGGCAGATTTACAGTCTGCTGCCTTTAACCACTCGGCCACCTGTCCCCAATCGATCAGGGGTCGGCCCTGAGATAGGAAGGGCGCTCCATTGGCGAAAGGGGGCGCGCCTGTCAACGGCTGGTGCCCGGCTTGCCCGGCGAGCGGGCGGGACCTAGACGGCATGCAGCTTTCAACAGGAGTTTCGTCGCCACATGCGTCTCGCTCTCGCCCTTCTCGCCGCAGTTTCGTCGACCGCAATCGTCCTCCCCGCCCCGGCGGCCGCCCAGGTCGACCGCTCGACGGTCAATCGCATCCTCGACGAGGGCATGAACCGCTCCGAGGTGATGGAGACCGCAGCGCACCTCACCGACCGGATCGGCGGGCGGCTGACCAACTCGCCGGCGATGCGCGAGGCCGAGCGCTGGACCCAGCAGCGCTTCCGCGACTGGGGCCTCAGCAACGTCCGCGCCGAGGGCTTCGAGTTCGGCCGCGGCTGGTCGATCGTCTCCTCCTCCGCCCGGATGACCGCGCCGCGCACGCTCACCCTGCGCTCGATCCCGGTCGCCTGGACCCCGCCGACCAACGGCACGATCAGCGCCCCAGTCATCGTCGCGCCGATGACCGAGGTCGCGGATTTCGACCGCTGGCGCGGGCAATTGCGCGGCAAGATCGTGATGATCACCCGCCCCAATGCGGCCAGCGATCCGACCGAGCCGGCCTTCCGCCGCCTCACCGAGGAGAATCTGCGCGACCGCAACACCTACCAGCAGCCCAATTACTCGCCGCTGCAGATCGAGCGGGCGCTGTCGCGCGCCGACTTCGCCGAGAGGCTGGACGCCTTCCTCGCCGAGGAGGGCGCGCTCGCCTGGGCGCGCATGTCCTATCGCGACGGCGGCCTCGTCCACGGCGCCGGCTACACCTACCAGACCGGGCGCACGCCGCGCCTTCCCGGCGTCGAACTCGCCGCCGAGGATTATCGCCGTCTCGCCCGCCTCGCCCGGACCGACACGCCGCCGACGCTCGAGCTGATGAGCGACGTGCGCTTCCACGACGAGGACAGCAACGCCTACAACATCATCGCCGAAATCCCCGGCACCGACCCGCGCGCGGGCTATGTCATGGCCGGCGCCCATCTCGATTCCTGGGTCGCGTCGGACGGCGCCGTCGACAATGCAGCGGGCAGCGCCGTGGTGATGGAGGCCGCGCGCATCCTGCGCCGGCTCGGGGTCCGGCCCAAGCGCACCATCCGCTTCGCTTTGTGGAGCGGCGAGGAGCAGGGCATCCTCGGCTCGCTCGCTTATGTCGAGCGGCACCTCGCCTCGCGGCCGCCCGAGACCCGCCCGGCCTATGCCAACCTGCCGAGCAACCGCACCTGGCGCTACCGCTACCCGATCACGCCGCTGCCCGGTCATCGCGACCTCGTCGCCTATTTCAACCTCGACAACGGCTCGGGGCGGATCCGCGGGATCCATGCCGAGGGCAATGTCGCGGCGGTGCCGATCTTCCAGGAATGGCTGGCCCCCTTCGCCAGCCTGGGCGCGACCAGCGTCGCGATCGCGTCCACCGGCGGCACAGACCATGTCTACATGCAGCAGGTCGGCCTTCCCGCCTACCAGTTCATCCAGGACCCGCTCGATTACGGCAGCCGCCTCCACCATTCGAGCATCGACAGCTACGACCATCTCAAGCCGGAGGACCTCAGGCAGGCGTCGGTGATCATGGCGAGCTTCCTGCTCAACGCCGCGACCCGCGACGAGCCGCTGCCGCGAATGCCGCTTCCGCAGCAGCCGCGCCCGACCGACCCGTTCGAATATCCGCCGGAGGACTGAGTGCGACGCAAGGCCCGCCAGCAGAGCAAGCCCGAGAACCGGCCCCGCTTCTGGGGCCGGCACGCGGTCGCCGCCGCGCTCGACAATCCCGAGCGGCGGATCGTGCGCATGTGGCTGACCCGCGAGGCGGCCGAGTATCTGGTCCCGCCCAAGGAAATCCCGGTCACTTACGCCGAGGCCGCCGACCTTGCCCGGCTGGTTCCGGGCGACGCGCCGCACCAGGGCGCGGTGGCGGAGGTCGAGCGGCTCGAGGACATGCTTCTCGCCGACCTGCTCGACCAGGCGGAGGACGGGCGGCCGCTGCTCGTGCTCGACCAGGTCACCGACCCGCACAATGTCGGCGCGATCCTGCGCTCGGCGGCGGCGTTCGACGCGCTCGGAATCGTCACCCAGGACCGCCACGCGCCGCCGGAATCGGGCGCTCTCGCCAAGGCGGCGAGCGGGGCGCTGGAGACGGTGCCCTGGGTGCGGGTCGTCAATCTCGCCCGCGCGCTCGAGGAGATCGCCGAGGCCGGCTTCTGGCGCATCGGCCTTACCGGCGAGGCGGAGATGAGCCTGCAGGAAGCCCTGGGCCCGAAGCGCGTTGCACTGGTGCTCGGGGCCGAGGGCGAAGGCATGCGCCAGAACACCGCCGCCCATTGCGACGCCCTCGCCAAGCTCCCGATCAGCGGCAGGATGGAGAGCCTCAACGTCTCCAACGCCGCCGCCATCGCCCTCTATGCCGCGCGGGCCACGGCCTAGTCCCTCCCCGAGCTTCGCTCGGGGAGGGGGACCATCTGCGCAGCAGATGGTGGAGGGGTGAGTCCTCACTCGCCCTGGCTACCCCTCCACCATCCTGCGGATGGTCCCCCTCCCCATCCGCTTCGCGGACAGGGAGGATTGGAGCGCCTCAATCCTCCGGAGCGATGCGCACCGTGAGGCCGTCGAGCTCGGGGGCGAACAGGATCTGGCAGGACAGGCGGCTGGTCGCCACGCGGTGCTCGGACGTATCGAGCAGGTCGTCCTCGTCGCCGCCCATGGGCTTCAGCTTCCCCACCCATTCCTCGCCGACATGGACATGACAGGTCGCGCAGGAGCAGCAGCCCCCACACAGCGCCAGCAACTCGTCGAAGCCGTGGTCGCGGATATTCTCCATCACGCTCCAGCCGACCCGCGCCTCCACCTCATGGCTCTCGCCGTCGCGGGTGATGATGGTAAGGCGGGGCATCGCGGCTCCTTTTGAGCGCAAGGAATGAGAGGTCGTGCCCGGCGTCTATGCTAGCGCCGCGCCGGCACGCAAGGAGGATGCAGGTGGGGCTGAGCGCCGATCAACTGAAGCAGGCGCTGGACGCCCTCGCCGGGATCGAGCCCGCCATCGCCACGGCGCTGAACCGCTGCGGCTATCCCGAGCCGCGCATCAGCGAGCCCGGCTATGTCACACTGCTCCGAGCGATCGTCGGCCAGCAGGTCAGCATCAAGGCGGCCGCGGCGATCTGGGAGCGCGTCGATTCGGCGACCGGCGGCGCCGCCGACCCGGCCAGGGTCGCCGCGGCGAGCCTGGACGACCTGCGCGGCGCGGGCCTGTCATGGTCGAAGGCGGCTTATGCTCACAGCCTCGCCGAGGAGGTGATGACCGGGCGCCTGAACCTCGACGCGCTGCCGGAGGACGACGAGGAAGCGATCGCCGCCCTCACCCGGGTCAAGGGCATCGGCCGCTGGAGCGCCGAAATCTACCTCTTGTTCGCGGAAGGCCGCCCGGACATGTGGCCGGCCGGCGACCTCGCCGTGCAGATCGAGGTCGGGCGGATCCTCGGCCTAGACGCCAAGCCGACCGAGAAGCAGACCCGTGCCCTCGCCGAGCCCTGGCGCCCCCACCGCGGCGCCGCGGCGATCTTCGCCTGGCACCACCGGCGCAGCTCCGGCGCCCCGGTCTGAGGCCGCGCCTCAGGCTTCGACCGGCCGCTCGCGGATCCAGCGGCTGGCGAGGAGCTTGACTCCGCGGGTGACGGGAAGGCCGGCATGCTGCGCCTGCTGGTCCGGCCGCCCGTCCGCATCGGTGTTGGCAAACAGCAAGGCGTCGCCCGTCTTGCCGCGCACGGTGAGGTCGGCGTTGAGGAAGCGGGTCTCGCCCCCGTCATAATCGTCATTCAGATAGACGAGCATGGTGAGGATTCGCTGATTGTCGAGGCCGGGAATGGCGTCGATGTGCGGCTTATATTCCTGGCCGTCGCGATAGCGCAGGATCTGCAGCGGCTCGCCCTGCTCCGGCCTGGTGCCGCTGGCGGCGGCGATGCGGCGGTTGAGCGCGTGGATCGCCGGATTCTCGCCGACCCAGGGGAAGACGGCGGTGTCGGAGGTCCGCACCGGATTGCGCAACTCGCGGCCGGTATATTCCTCGACGGTCATCGCAGGCTCGAACAGCGGGTCGGCGGCCTCGGCCAGATAGCTGCACTCGTCCTGGGTGAACAGCGCGGGGAAGCGGGTCACCCGCGGCGCGTCGCTAAGCACCTCGCCCGCCGGAATCTCAGCCGGATCGCCCTCGGGAGTCAGCTGCATGGCCTCGATCAGCGCCAGCTGCCGGCGCGCGGTGGCGTCGGTCTCGGCGAACGCGGCGAGGATCTCGAGCGCCTGCTGCCATTCGCGGGGGCCGCCGACGCCGACCGCGACCAGCGCGAGGAAGCGCCGGCCTCCCTCGATCAGGCCGGCCTGGGCGGAGCGGCCGTAGAGGCGGCGCGCCATTGCGAAATCGCGGCGGACATGCTGCCCCTCGCGAGCCCATTCGGCCATCTGATAGGCGGCGGGGCCATCGCCGGAATCGGCGAGCCTGCTCAGCAGCATGACCGCCTCGCGCGCGCGGCCGCTGGAGACGAGGGAATAGGCTTGGGCGATCTGGGGGGGCAATTCCATGGCGACGGCTATGCCGCGCGAAAAGCGGCGCGTCGATCCCTTCGGATCAGCAGAGCGGGCGGCCTTCCGCGAGATGCACGCCCTGGGCGCCGGCGCTGAGCTGAAGGATGAGGTCCACCCGGCGGTTGGCCGGCTCGCGGGCGTTGGCCGGGGTTCGGACCGCCGGCGCGCGCTCGCCGAGGCTGCGGATGCGGATGAGCCGCGCCGGGACGTGGTTGCTCAGAAGCACGTCGCGCACCGCCTCGGCGCGACGCTGGGCCATCAGCCGGTTGGCGGCCGGCGAGCCGGAGCTGTCGGTGTGGGCGGTGAGCAGGACATGGTCGAGGTCCGGCCCATGCCAGGCAAGCCGGACCGCCAGCTCCTCGAGCGCGCGGCGTGACTCCGGCGCCACCGCGGCCGAGTTCCAGTCGAAATAGATGGACAGCGGGGTGCAGGCACGCGCCGCCGGCGCGGCAAGCAGCGCCGCGCCCGCCAGCAGGACAACCAGTAGCTTGCCGATCGATATGACGCCCAAACTCCCGAAGCGCCTGCAATTTGAGACCCTTAACGCTGGCGGAGTCAATCCTGCGGGAATGCGCCCTGTCCCTCGTTGGGCCAGCGGAAGTCGGTGAAAGACGCGGCCGCGCCCGTATCCAGCGCGGTCGATTGGTGCCACCAGCCGAGCGGAACGAACAGCAGGTCGCCGGCCTGGAGGTCGACCTCGAAGGCGATCGCCTCGCGCGCGAGTGGAAATGCGTCGAGCCGGGCCTCGTCGGCGATGTCGACCACGTCGCTGACGAGGCCGCGGCGATGATAGAGCCGCCCGGTCTCCGAGGGCGGGACGAGGACCACCCGCTTGGCTCCCTCCGACTGCGCGATCAGCTGGTTGAGTAGCGCGAAGCGAAGCGGCGTGAAGTCGCCCATCTCCTCGCGCGACACCGCGCCGCGACCGCTCGCGAGATAGTCCGCCAGCAGCGCCGCCGGGTCGGAGGCTCCGGGCGGCACCGCGCCTTCGATCACCACCGGCCGCGACAGGGCGTAGAAATTGCCGAGGAAGTCGTCGCCGGAAAGCCGCTCGACTCGCGGCACGCCGGCGGTGCGCGGCGACAGCTGCCGCTGGCGCATCGCCGCCTGCATGATCCAGTCGCGCTGCTTCAGCGCCAGCTCCGCCGTCGAGGGCCGAGCGGGCGCTTCGAACGGCGGCCGGACCTGCGGCTTCGAACCGAATCCGATCCGGTTCAGCGCCAGAGTCAGCGCGGGGTTGGCGCCCGGATCGAGGGTGCCGGGCTGCTCGGCCAACAGAACGTTGCGCGCGGCCGGCGGCACGGCGTCGAGCCGCACCGGGCAGCTTGCCGCCTCGGCCGGCGCCATGATGCTGCCGTCGGCGTTGCGGAAAGGCTTCACGCGCAGCTTGGACTGGTGATCCGCCGCGCCCTGCCGTCCGTCGGCATCGAGGCCGCGATAATAGAGCTTCTGCCATTTGTCGGATGGCGCCTGCGGATTGGTCTCAAGCACCCATTTCTGGAAGGCCTCGCGCGATTTGCTCCACGTCTCGAACTGGCGCTTGAGCTCGGCCTCCGCCTCGAGCGGCGCGACCCGCGGCTCGAACTGCTCGACTCGGCCGCGCTCGACCGGGAAGATGAAGGCGATCGGCTCATTCTCCTCGAACCGCACCCAATGCGCCGGGCGGGTGAATCGCCAGTTCATCGTGAAGGTGTAAGGCGACCAGTCGGTCTCGATCACCCCGCCCAGCGCCTGGATGCCGTCCTTCTGGCTGTTCGGCGATCCGCTCACCCACAGGTTCCATCCGGGCGGGGTGCGGAAGATGCCTTCGATGTGGAAGGTCAGCGTGCCGTAGCCGAACAGCGATACCGGCTTCAGGTGGTCCTCATAGCCCGGGTCCATGCGGATCTCGATCGACTCCATGTCGATCCCGCCAGCCCAGCGCGCCTCGAACGCGATCGGGCTCAATATCTCCCAGCCATGGGCGTTGGCGATGGACAGCGGCAGGCAACGATAAGCGTAGCGCTCGTTCGTCTCCTCCATCCACTGGCGCTTGGGGCTGGCGGGGCGGATGCGCGGCCCCCAGCCGTCATATTTGTAGCAGACGAGGTCCATCGATTCGCAGGTCATAGGGGCCGACTATGACAGGCGAAGGTCGCTCGAACCACGCCGCCGCAACAATGAAAAAACCCTCTCCCCCGGGGGGACGGGGGAGAGGGCGCCCGGCGGAGGGGTGCGATCGCGGCCGACGCGACGATCGGAGGAGGTGCGCCTGCCGCTCACCCCTTCGCCAAATTATTGGGCGGCCGCGGCCGCGCGGGCCTATTCGGCCGCTTCCTGATATTCCGGCTCTTCCGCTGCCACGGTCAGCAGGTGGAAGGTGTCCTCATAGCCGTTGTGGAGAACGACGCGCTTGTTGAAGCTTCGCGGCGGCGGCACGCGATGCGGCGGCGCGGCGACCGGCATCAGGTTGCGTGGCCGGGCGTCGGGCTTGGCGACCACCATGTCCTTGTAGAATTCGCCGACATAGGAGCCGTCGAGACGATGGACCCGCGAGCCGATGATCCGCCCGACCGGCTGGCCCTCCATGCTGTGGATGAAAGTCTCCATGACGAAGCCGACCGGTTCGCCACGCGTGTTGTACACGTACATTGCCATGTGCTGGTGCCCTACCCCGAACTACACTCCGCGGCCCGCCAGCCCCGGAAGAACGGGTACAGCCCGCTCCGCAGCCAAGGGGTCATGAAGGGGCGCCGGGCGCAAGGCTCTGGCGGGGCGGCTGCGCCGGATGGAGGCAGAGCGTCGGCGACAGGAATTGTTAACGCTCCGAAACCTCGTAAAAACCGCAGATTTCCGCGGGTTACAAAGGGCGCCCCTGCCGGTGGGAAGGGGGACATGCCGGCAGGGGCAGCGAGGCCAATTCAGGCCGCGAGCGGGAGCTGCTCGCGCGCCAGATCGGCAAGCTGGGCTTCGGCCTGGGCAATCGACTCGGCCGCGACCTCGGGACCGAACGCGAACTTCTCGGCGCGAACGAAGGTCACGTCGTCCATTCCCATGAAGCCGAGCAGGCCGCGCAGGTGCGGCTCCTGGAAGTCCATGGGATGGCCCGGCTCATACAGGCCGGCGCGGGTCTCGATGACGATCACCTTGCGGCCGCCGAGCAGCCCGTGGGGACCCTGCTCGTCATAATAGAAGGCGACCCGGGCACGAAGGATATGGTCGAACCAGGTCTTCAGCGTCGAGCTCATCCCGAAATTGTACATGGGCGACGCGATGACGACCGTATCGGCCGCGCGGATCTCGTCGAGCAGCTCGTCTGACAAAGCGCGGGTCGCAAGCTCGGCCTCGGTGGTCGGCTCGGCGCGAATGCCGGCGACGGTCTCCTCGGTGAGGTGCGGGATCGGATTGCGGCCGACATCGCGCAGCGTGATGTGCGCAGCCGGATGAGCACTCTGCGCCTGCTGAGCGAAGGACAGAGCGAGCTTGCTCGAAACGGACGCCTCGCCCTGGGCGCTGCTGGTGACGATGAGGATGTTCATGGCGGTTACCCCCTTGGGACTGTTGCAGCCGCCTATTTATGGCGGTAGCAGGGGTTCCAGAAGCCAAGCCTCCGGCACTTCGGGGTTGCGATAAATGGAACGCTCATCGGTTGACTTGGTCGACGTCCTCTCCTTCGTTCGGGTCGTCGAGACGGGTTCGTTCGCCCGTGCCGCGGAGCGGATGGGGCTGTCGAAGCCGGTCGTGTCGCGCCGCGTCGCCCGGCTCGAGGGACAGCTCGGAGCGCGCCTGCTCACCCGCACCGCCCGCGGCGCCAAGCCGACCAATATCGGCGAGGCCTATTTCTCGCGCGCCTCGGGGATCCTCGCCGATCTCGACGCGGCGCGTGAGGTGGTCGCCGACGCTGTCACCCAGATCGCCGGCCCGATCCGCCTCACCGCGCCGGTGTCGTTCGGAACCCTGCACCTCGCCGCCGCCCTCGCCGACTTCATTCGCGAGCATCCCAAGGTCGAGCTCGATGCGACCTTCGAGGACGGAATCGCCGACCTGGTCGGCGGCGGCTACGACCTCGCGGTGCGGATCGGCACCCTGCCCGATTCCTCGCTGATCGCCCGCCGGATCGCGCCGGTGCGCAAGGTCGTGGTCGGAAGCCCGGCCTATTTCGAAAAGCATGGCCGCCCCGAGACTCCAGCCGACCTCGCCGGCCATGCCATCCTGCTCTACACCCACGAAAGCTGGCGCTTCCGCTCGAACGGCGGCGAGCCGGAGACGATCCGCATCAACCCGGTCCTTCGCGCCAACAATGGCGAGATGCTGCGCCAGGCGGCGGAGCAAGGCCTCGGCATCTGCCTGCTGCCGAGCTTCATCGCCTCGTCGGGCATCCAGAGCGGCAAGCTCGAGGCCGTCCTCACCGACTACGATCCCGGCCACGGCGCGCTCCACGCGGTCATGCCTCCCGGCCGCGCCGCCACCGCACGCGTGCGCGCCCTGGTCGACTTCCTCGTCGAGCGCTTCGGCCCCGAGCCGGACTGGGACCCGTGCTGGTTCGGTGACTGCGGAAAGGGGCCGACCGCGCCCTAGACGCCGCCGACGGAGCGATTACACCTGCGACCACCTCAGTCCCGCTCGCCCGGAGCGATCGTCTTGGAGCTTGAACACGTGAAGCACGGCCTCCCCCTCGTCGCCCTCCTGCTCGCCACCGCCTGCACCGCAACGACGAGCACGCCGCCCGTCGCCGTCGCGCCCGCGCCAGCCGCGCCCGCCGTCGTCGTCGACACCGCCGCGGAGGATGCGCGGCTCACCGCCTTCCTCGACGCCGCCTTCGACGCGCAGGTCGCCCTGAGCCCGCAGGCGCAGACCTCGCTCGGCCTCAAGACCAATTACGACCGGCTCGACGACAATAGCGATGCGGCCCGCCAGCGTTCGCTGGCGCTCGCCCAGGAGCAGCTTCGCCAGATGCGCGCCCGGTTCGACCCCGCCCGGCTCGGCCCGTCGGCGCGGCTCAGCTACCGCCTGTTCGAGGAGGACGTCGAGGATAGCGAGCGCGCATTCCAGTGGCGCTGGCACCGCTTCCCGGCGACCAACTTCGGCAGCCCGCTGGGCAGCCTTCCGGTCTTCATGATCAACCAGCACCGCGTCGACAGCCTGTCCGACGCCGAGGCCTATATCGCCCGCCTTCGCGACGCCGAGCGCACGCTCGGCGAGGTCGCCGCGAACATGCGCCACCAGGCGAGCCTCGGAATCGTTCCGCCCGCCTTCAACTTCGCGCCGGTCCGCGCCGACGGCCGCCGCATCCTCACCGGCGCGCCATTCGGCGAAGGGCCCGACAGCGCCGTCTTCGCGGACTTCAAGCGCAAGGTGGACCGGCTGGACATCGCCCAGGCCGAAAAGGACCGGCTGGTCGCCGCCGCGCGCGAGGCGCTGACCGGACCGTTCCGCCGCGGCTATGACAGCGTGTTCGCGGCGCTCGATGCGATCGAGCCGCAGGCGCGCGGCAACAACGGCGCCTGGAGCCTTCCCGACGGCGCGGCTTATTATGCCGAGCGGCTGCGCGCCCAGACCACGACCGACCTCTCCGCCGACCAGATCCACCGCATCGGCCTCGACAATGTCGCTCGGATCCACACCGAGATGCGCGCGATCCAGAGCCAGGTCGGCTTCCAGGGCACGCTCCAGCAATTCTTCGAGCACATCCGCACGAGCCCCGAGTTCAAATATCCCAACACCGACGAAGGCCGGCAGCAATATCTCGCCGACGCCCGCGCCTTCATCGCCCAGGTGATGGAAGCCGCGCCGCGCTATTTCCGCCGGCTTCCGCAGGCGCCGCTCGAGGTCCGCGCGGTCGAGCCGTTCCGCCAGGCGACGGCCGCGGTCGCTTTCTACAACCAACCCGCGCCGGACGGCTCGCGGCCGGGCATCTACTACGTCAACCTCGCCGACATGACCCAGGTGCTTCGCCCGCAGGTCGAGGCGATCTCCTATCATGAGGGCGCGCCGGGCCATCACTTCCAGATCGCGCTCGCGCAGGAGCTGCCCGATCTGCCGAAGTTCCGCCGCTTCGGCGGCAACGGCGCCTATAATGAAGGCTGGGGCCTTTACGCCGAGCGGCTCGGCAAGGAGATGGGCTTCTATCGCGAGCCGATCAGCGACTTCGGCCGCCTGTCCACCGAGCTGTGGCGCGCCATCCGCCTCGTCGTCGACACCGGAATCCACTCGCAACGCTGGAGCCGCGAGCAGGCGATCGACTATTTCATGGAGAACGGCCTCCTCTCGCGCCTCGACGCGACCAAGGAGGTCGAGCGCTATTTCAACATTCCCGGCCAGGCGACGAGCTACATGATCGGGCAATTGAAATTCTTCGAGCTTCGCGACCGCGCCCGGAGGGAGCTCGGCGACCGCTTCGACATCCGCGACTTCCACGCCGCGGTGCTGGAGAACGGCTCGGTCCCCCTCGACGTGCTCGAGGAGCTGGTCGACGCCTATATCGCCGAACGCCGCGCGCGGTAGGGTACGTCCACCGGATCCGCTCGCTTCGAGCGCAGTCGAGAAGCCCTGTTCGAGCGAAGTCGAGAACAAGCCCGCCTCGGCTACGCTCGGCTACGCGTCTCGACTTCGCTCGACGTGAGCGGTCTCCCATCACCCGCTTGCCCGCGCCAGCGGAGGCGCTAGAGGGAGCCCATGGCCGACACTCCTCCCGATCGTCTTTCGAACAATCCGCGCAGCCCCCATTTCGACATGGAGGCGCTCCAGCGCGGCATCGGCGTGCGCTTCAAGGGGCGCGAGCGCCACGACGTCGAGGAATATTCGATCAGCGAGGGCTGGATCCGGGTCCAGGCCGGCAAGGCGGTCGACCGCCACGGCGTTCCGGTGACGGTGAAGCTGTCCGGCCCCGTCGAGGTCTGGTTCGCCGACTCGGCGCCCGAGGGCAGCGAAAGCGGCGACGGCGAGGCCGAAGCCCACCCGTCCTGAGTTCCAGCGCGACATAGCTGGAAAAGAAAAGGCCTCTCCCGCCGGGAAGAGGCCTTTCCTTTAGCCGCTCTACGACCTGGTCAGTCGGAGACCTCGACCTCGGCGACGCGGCAAAGGTTGACGTTGCGCTGCTCGCGCGACGTGCCGTCGGCCAGGTTCACCTTGATGTCCCAGTTGCACTCGTCCTCGGAGCCATCGAAGTTGATCCGCAGGGTCTGGCGGTTCGGAAGCACGTTGCTGCCGAGCACGTCCTCTTCCCAATTGTTCGAGGTGATCGGCGACACGTAGACGTGCGTGATCGTCTGGCCGGTATTGTTGCGCATCACGAAATTCTGGTTGGTCGAATCGCGCGAGGAGGTGCGCTCCTCCGAACCGCGGTCGCGGCTTCTGTCCTCGCGGGTTCCCTCGTCGCGGTCGCGCTCGGAATTGCCCCGATCGCGGCTGTCGCGACTTTCCTCGCTCCGGTCGCGGCGGTCCGACCGCTCGTCGCCCTGGGCGCCCCCGCAGGCTGCCAGCACCAGCGCCGACGCCAGCACCGCGCCGAACCTGACATGCTTCTTCATCTAGAATTCCCCCCTGACTTGATGTGGAAAGGGCAGCTTAGGAAGGAAATCGGCAGGAGTGAGGCAGGCGTCGACCGAAACGACATTGCAGCCGACGGAAATGACCGCCCTCTCAGTCTCTTCGCTTCAGCGCCTGAAGCCGCATGACGATCTCCGCCGCTCGTTCGGCCGCCTCGATCGCCTGGTCGATCGCCGCTCGAAGCTGCCTCGCCGGCTTGTCCTTCACGCCGTCGAGGAGAGGCCGCGCTCCTGCCAGGCAGTTCGCGATCTCGCTGAGCGGCTGGTTCAGCTCATGAGCGAGCGCCTCGGCCATGGTCGCGGTGGCGTTGGCGCGTGAGGCCTGAATCAACTCGCGCTGCATCCGCCGGAACTCGGCTTCCGCTTCCTTCTCCTCGGTGACGTCGAAATTGAGACCCACGGAACGCACCGGCGTGCCGTTGTCGTCGAACAGGGTGCGGCCCACCCCCCTGATCCAGCGGATGCCGCCGTCGGGCTTCAGGATCCGATATTCGGTGACGAGCTCGATGCCCGCCTCGCGGGCTTGCACGCCTTCCGCGAGCACCCGTTCTGCGTCACCCGGGAAGATGTGCTGCGCCCATTCCTCCTGCGTAAGCAGAGGCGACCGGTCCGGCGGATGGCCGAGCATCTCGAGGCTTCGCGGGCAGTAGCGCACTCGGCGCTCCTGCAGGTCGAGGTCCCAGGTTCCCGCCTTTGCCGCCCGCCGAGCGAGCGCCAGCACCTCGCCATTTTCGCGCGCGTCGATTTCGGCGGCGCGCTGCTCTGCTTCGGCGGAGGCCGGCTTCATGACTTTGCGTTTCCAGGAGCGTGGCAGTGGGGGAGCGCTCGGCTCATGCACATTTTCCTACTTTGGACAAGTTTACCGTGGGTTGACGGCGGAGCCGCGGCTTCGGCTCGGAGCGAAGCAGGAAATGGACCGGATTCGTCGAAGAGGTCGCAACCGGCTCAGTTGCGATAACTTTTGTTAGTAATCCCGCTGTATTGCGGGAGTCATGGGGCAGGATTTTCGCAGCGCGTTCAGGAAGATGGGGCTGTGAGTGCGATGCTTCACCACCCGCTTGCGGCCGCTTCCACGACTGCCGGCGATGGCGCCGAAGCGCGCGAGAGGATCGTCTGGATTTCGATGGACGAGATCGCCATCGGCATGTTCGTCCACCCGCTGTCGAGCACCAGCTTCCTGATCGGCCGCAAGGACGAGATCCGCACTCTGCAAGAGACCGGCGCCAAGGGCGTGTTCGTCGATCTCGCCAAATCCTCGCCCGCCTCGCTGCCGGAATGGGCGCGCGGCATGGCGGGCATCAAGCGGGACGGCACCGCCAGGCCGGGCGACCCGGCGGTCAAGGTCAACCGCCGCGCCGCCGCCTTCGACCGCGCCCGCCAGGTCCTCCGCCGCTCGCGCGTGCCGATGGAACGGCTGCTTCGCCAGGCTCGCCTCGGCAAGACGCTCGAGAAAAAGGAAGTCGTCGACCTCGTCGAGGACATTGCGGCCTCGGTCGAGCAATGCGCTTCGGCGATCATCAGCCTGTCGCGGATCAAGACGGTCGACTCGTTCACGTATCTCCATTCGCTCGCCGTGTGCGCGCTGATGGTCAATTTCGCGCGCAACGCCGGATTCAGCCGCGCCGACGTTCAGGAGCTCGGGATGGCCGGGCTCCTCCACGACGTCGGCAAGACCGTGGTCGGCTCCGCCATCCTCAACAAGCCGGGCGCGCTGACTCCGGCCGAGATGGCGACGATGCGCACCCATTCCGAAGCCGGGCACGAAATATTGAGCCGCGGCGGCCAGTTTCCAGCGACCGTCCTCGACGTCGCCCTCCACCACCATGAGAAGATCGACGGCACCGGCTATCCGCACAAGCTCGCCGGCGACTCGATCAGCGTGCCGGCGAAGATGGCGGCGATCGCCGACGTCTATGATGCGGTGACCTCCAACCGTCCCTATAAGGAAGCATGGCTGCCCGGCGAGAGCCTGGCCGACATGTTCACCTGGAAGGGCCATTTCGACACCGGCCTGCTGCAGACGTTCATCCGCAGCGTCGGCATCTACCCGGTCGGAAGCCTGGTGCGGCTCGCCTCCGACCGGCTCGCGCTGGTGCTCGAGCAAGACGATGGCGACCTCACCCGGCCGCTCGTCCGGATCTTCTACTCGATCCCGCAGCGCTCGCCGGTCAGCATCACCGACCTGCCGCTCGCCCGCCAGGAGAGCGACTCCATCCTGTCGCGCGAGGACCCGCGCAAATGGGGGTTCGACGACTGGGATCGCCGATGGCCGGAGATGATCCGGCTCGACTGACGCGCCGGCACATTCCATGGTCGCCGCCTCTCGCCCATGCGCGACAGGAGGCTCATCATGGCCGGACTGCCTCACACGCCTGCAAACCCCGTCGAAGCTCTGATCGGACTCGCCTCGGGCCTGTGGGTGTCGCGGAGCCTGTGGGCGGCCGCGCGCCTGGGCATCGCCGACGCGATCGACCCGGAGCCGACGGCGCTCGCGGTCATCGCCGAGCGCACCGGCGCTCATGAAGGCAATCTGCGTCGCCTGATGAACGCGCTCGTCTCGATCGGCCTGTTCCGCGCCGAGGATGGCGACCGTTACGCGCACAACGACCTGTCGCCCTTCCTCAGGAAAGACCATCCGATCTCGCAGCGCGCGTTCGTCGAGTCCGTGTTCGGCGGCGAGCATTATGCCGGCTGGGGCGCCATCGAGGACAGCCTGCGCAGCGGCGCCACCGCCTTCGACAGCCACTTCGGCAAGCCGGTCTTCGACTGGTACGGCGCCCACCCGGCCGAGGCGCAGAAGTTCAGCCGCGCCATGGAAGGCACCACGCGTCTCATCGAAGCCGCCCTGATGGCGGCCTGGACTCCGCCGCCCTTCACGATCGCGGTCGACGTCGGCGGGAGCCGCGGCACCCTCGTCGCTAGCCTGCTGCAGCGCAATCCCGATGCGCGCGGAATCCTGTTCGACCTGCCCGACATCGTCGAGAGCGTGGAGCCTGCGAATGGCGACATGCGAATCGACCTCGTCGGCGGGAGCTTCTTCGACAGCGTGCCGGAGGGCGACCTCTACCTCCTCAAGATGATCCTCCACGACTGGTCCGACGCGCAGAGCGAGGCGATCCTCCGCAACATCCGCGCCGCCATCCGCCCCGGCGGCCGGATCGCCATCATCGAGACGGTGCTGCCCGAGAAGGTTGGCCCGAGCACCGGCTATCTCATGGACCTCAACATGATGGTGATGACCGGCGGCCGCGAACGCACCGCGGCCGAGTTCGGCGCCTTGCTCGACCGCACCGGCTTCCGCCTGGAAAGCGTCACCCCCATGCCGATTCCGATGTCGGTCGTGCAGGCGGTCGCAACCTGACGCTCAGGCGATCCAGAAGCGGATGAGATAGGCGACGCCGCCGACGGCCAGCACGCCGGCCACCCACAGGGCGACGAACCAGGCGAGCCGCTTCCACCACGGCCCCGGCGCCTCAGCCATGGGCGTGATAGCCCTCCTCGCCGACCTTGCCTCGGAACACCCAATAGGACCAGCCGGTGTAGGCGAGGATGATCGGCACCAGCAGCCCGGCCCCGACCAGCATGAAGACCTGGCTCTGATAGGGCGCCGCGGCATCCCAGATCGACACCCGTCCCGGGATCACGTCCGGCCAAATCGAGATTCCGAGGCCGATCATCGACAGCAGGAACAGGATCAGTGCGAAGACGAACGGGTGCCAGTCGGTGTCGCTCCTCAGGCTCCGCCAAAGCAGCAGTGTCGTTCCGAGCACCAGCAGAGGCATCGGGATGGTGACGTAGAGGCCCGGAGCCTCGAACCAGCGCCGCCAATATTGGAGCTCGAGGAACGGCGTGTAGAGGCTGACCAGCCCGATCGCGACGAACATCGCGGGCAGTGCCAGCCGGGCGAAGCGGCGGGCGTCGGCATGGATCTCCCCTTGTGTCTTCCAGATCAGCCAGCAGGCGCCGAGCAGGGCATAGCCGATAACGAGGCCGGCGCCGGTGAGCAGGCTGAACGGAGTGAGCCAGTCCCACCAGCCGCCGCCATAAGCGCGGCCGTCGACGTCGATGCCCTGGAGCAGGGCGCCCAGGGTGATCCCCTGCGCCAGGGTCGCGACCAGCGAGCCGAAGAAGAAGCTCATGTCCCAGAACGCGCGGTGGCCGGGGTCGCGCCAGCGGAACTCGAACGCGACCCCTCGGAAGATGAGCCCGAGCAGCATCGCGATGATCGGCGCGTAGAGCGCCGGAAGAACGATCGCATAAGCGAGCGGGAAGGCCGCCATCAGCCCGCCGCCGCCGAGCACCAGCCAGGTCTCGTTGCCGTCCCACACCGGAGCGACCGCGTTCATCGCCTGGTCGCGCTCCTTGCCGACCCGGAAGAAGGGGAAGAGGATTCCGATGCCGAGGTCGAACCCGTCCATCACCACATACATCGCGACCGCGAATGCGATGATGAACGCCCAGATGACGGTGAGGTCCACCTTCAATCCTCCCTGTCGCCGAAGGCGATGGGGAGGGGGACCGTCCTGGACCCGGTCCGGGACGGTGGAGGGGCGTTGCGCCCCTCGCCCCTCCACCACCCTTCGGGTGGTCCCCCTCCCCATGAGCTTCGCTCACGGGGAGGACGAAGCGGCCCCCTCATCGCGCTTCCTCCTCGACGTCGGGCCGGGGCTCGGGGCCGCCGCGCGTCATGGACGAGGCCGGCGTGATCCCCGCGGTTCGGATCGGAGCCTCGGCCGGCGGGCTCTCGCCCTCGTGCGGCGGGTGGCTCATCAGCCGCATTATGTACCAGGTGCCGATCCCGAACACGACGAAGTAGACGATGACGAAGGCGGTGAGCGACGTCGCCACCGCCGGCGCGTCGATCGGCGACCGCGCATCCGCGGTGCGCATGAGATTGTAGACGACGTAAGGCTGGCGGCCGACCTCGGTCGTCACCCAGCCCGCGATCACCGCGACGAAGCCGGACGGGCCCATGACCAGCGCCCAGCGGTGGAGCCAGGACCAGTCGTATAGCCGCTTCCTGAACCGCGCGAGCAGGCTGAACAGGCCGAGGCCGAACATCAGGAAGCCCAGGCCGACCATGATCCGGAACGACCAGAACACGATCCCGACCGGCGGCTCCTCGGCGTCGTCGATCGTGTCGAGGCCGGCGAGCGGCGCGTTGAGGTCGTGCTTCAGGATCAGCGACGAGAGCTTGGGGATCTCGAGCGCATAATGGACCGTCTTCGCCGCATGGTCGGGGATCCCGAACAGGATCAGCGGCGCGCCGTCCGGGTGACTGTCGAAATGGCCCTCCATGGCCATCACCTTCTGCGGCTGGTGCTTCAGCGTGTTGAGGCCGTGGAGATCGCCGACGAAGATCTGCACCGGAGCGACCAGCGCCAGCATCCACATCGCCATCGAGAACATCTTGCGCACTTCCGCGGTGCCGCGCTTGCGCAGCAGGTGCCAGGCGGCGACCCCACCCACCGCCAGCGCGGTGGTGAGATAGGCCGCGATCACCGTGTGGACGAGACGGTAGGGGAAGCTCGGGTTGAAGATGATCGGCCACCAGCCGCCCGGCCCCGGCACATATTGGTCCTGGGCGTTCGTCACCATGCCGACCGGAGTCTGCATCCAGCTGTTCACGCTGAGGATCCAGAAGGCGGAGATGAAGGTGCCGAGCGCCACCATGCAGGTCGCGGCGAAATGCAGCTTCTTGCCGACCTTGTTCATTCCGAACAGCATCACCCCGAGGAACCCGGCCTCGAGGAAGAAGGCGGTCAGCACCTCATAGGCCATCAGCGGCCCGATGATCGGCCCGGCGCGGTCGGAGAAGACCGACCAGTTGGTGCCGAACTGATAGGACATGACGATGCCGCTGACGACGCCCATCGCGAACGCCATCGCGAAGATCTTCAGCCAATATTTGAACAGGTTGAGATAGGTGTCGCGGCCGGTCTTCAGCCACAGCCCTTCGAGCACCGCGAGATAGGAAGCGAGCCCGATCGAGAAGGCCGGGAAGATGAAGTGGAAGCTCACCGTGAAGGCGAACTGGATCCGCGCCAGCAGCAATGCGGTGTCGGCTTCGACCAACGGGGCCTCCTCGCTTGGGCCGGCCCATAGCGCAAAGCGGAGCGCTCGGCATCCTCGTTCGTCACGTCAGGAACGGGGCTTCGGAGCCGGCCGATTGACGGCCCACAAGCGCTGCTCGCATTACATGGATCAGTAGCGAGCAAGAAGTTGCTCTATATCAGGGCAGTGATTTGCAAGTTTGCGTCTGGACAAAGCGAGGTCCGCGGACCAGCCTTCATCTCGGGACGGGCAAGTCGGCACGAGTCGCGGCCTAGCTGCGCGCGTGTCGAACTGCTCGGGGAGGGTTGGCCGGACTTAGGTTTGTTGCGCATCCGATTCTGAATTCCGTCCGCTGTGAGTCCTCTCGCCCATTCGGTTCTCATCGGGACATGCGCCCGTCCTGGGCGCTGTCGACTGACGCGGGGAATGACAGATGGCGACCTTCACCGGAACCAATGGCGACAACACGATCACCGGCACCAACGGCAGCGACACCATGTCGGGGCTGGACGGCAACGACACGCTGTCGGGCGGAAATGGCAACGATACTATCTCCGGCGGCGAAGGCGACGACAATATCGACGGCGGCAACGGCAATGACGACCTGTCCGGCGACGCCGGCAACGACACGATCGACGGCGGCAATGGTGAGGACACGATCGACGGCGGCGCGGGCGACGACGAGCTCTACGGCGGCAACGGCGTCGACACCCTGTTCGGCGGCTCCGGAAACGACGAGCTTTACGGCGAGAATGGCAACGACCATCTCACCGGCGGCGAGGGCGACGACCTGATCGACGGCAATAACGGCTTCGACACCGCTTATTATTCCGGAAATATCGGCGAATATTCCTTCTTCTCCGCCGCCGGCTATCTCCACGTCCTCCACCTCGGCGGTGCCGGACCCGACGGCCACGACCAGCTGATCCGGGTCGAGCGCCTGGTCTTCGCCGACCGGGTCATCGACATCGGCAGCGGCAAGAACCGACCGGTCGCCGGCGACGACCATGTCCTCATCGACGAGGACACAGGCACGTACAACAGCGGCTCGGCAAGCGTTCTCGACAATGACTTCGATTTCGACGGCGACCCGCTGACCGTCACCGGCGGAACCTTCGTGGGCACCTACGGCACGCTCACGCTCAACTCCGATGGCACCTACAGCTACACGCTCAATACCGCCGCGGTGCAGGGGCTGGACGACGGCGAGTCCGTCACCGACACCTTCACCTATGTCGTCTCGGACAATGACGGCAGCGATACCGGCGACCTGGTCTTCCACATCGCCGGTCTCAACGATGCGCCCTTCGCCAATGACGACACCGCCTCGACCAGCGAGGATGCCCCCGTGTCCGGCAACGTGCTCGCCAACGACACCGACGTCGACGTCGAACCGCTGATCGTGACGAACCCGGGCACCTATGTCGGCGCCTATGGCACGCTCGTCCTCGCTGCCGACGGCAGCTACACCTATACGCCCAACGCCGCGGCTCAGGGCCTGGACGACGGCGAGACGGCGCAGGACGTGTTCAGCTACACCGCGTCCGACGGCACCGCCTCGGACAGCGCGACTCTCACCGTGACCGTCAACGGCGCCAACGACGCGCCGGTCGCCAATGACGACAGCAATATGACGACCGAGGATGGCCCTCCCGTCTCCGGCAACGTGCTCGCCAACGACACCGACGTCGACGGCGAGGCCGTGACGGTCGCGAACCCGGGCACCTATGTCGGCAGCTACGGAACCCTCGTCCTCGCGGCCGACGGCAGCTACACCTACACGCCCGACCAGGCAGCCGCCCAGGGGCTCGACACCGGCGAGGTGGCGCAGGACGTCTTCAGCTACACCGCCTCCGACGGCACCGCGACCGACGACGCCACCCTGACGATCAACGTCAGCGGTCTCAACGACGCCCCCGTCGCCAATGACGATACCAACATGACGGACGAGAACACGCCCGTCTCAGGCAGCGTGCTGGCCAACGATACCGACGTCGACGGCGAGACCCTGACCGTGGTCAACGCTGCGACCTTCGTCGGCGCCTACGGAACGCTCGTCCTGTCTGCGAACGGCAGCTACACCTACACGCCGCACGGGGGCGCCGCGGCCCTTGGCGACGGCCAGACGGCGGACGACGTCTTCACCTATATCGCGTCTGACGGCACGGCATCGGACACCGCGACCCTGACCGTCACGGTCACCGGCATCGGCAGCGTCCCCGACGCGGTCGACGACACCGCCACCACCAGCGAGGACGCCGCGGTTTCCGGCAACGTCCTCACCAACGACAGCGATCCCGAGAACGACCCGCTGACGGTGTCGAACCCCGGCACCTATGCCGGCACCTACGGCTCCCTGACGCTCGGCGCCGACGGCAGCTACACCTACACGCCCAACGCCACCGCCGACGGGCTCGCCGCCGGCGAGAGCGCTCAGGACATGTTCAGCTACACCGCCACCGACGGCACCACCTCGGACAGCGCGACCCTGACCGTCACCGTCAACGGCACCAATGACGCGCCGACCATCGACGCGGGCGGCACCGACGCCGACGGCGCGGTGATCGAGCTTCCCGACGGCGATCCGGGCGAGGGCGTCACGGTCCACGGCGACAGCGGAACGATCGCGTTCGACGACCTCGACCTCTCCGACACGCACAGCGCCAGCTTCACCCCGCAGGCCGGCGGCTATCTCGGCACCTTCACGCTCGATCCGGTCGACCAGACGGGGGACAGCGTCGGCTGGGACTTCACCGTGTCCGACGCCGCGCTCGAAGGCCTCAGCGAAGGCGAAGTCCGCACCCAGACCTATACGGTCGAGATCGACGACGGGAATGGCGGCACCGTTACCCAGGACGTCACCATCACCATCACCGGTGCAGGCGTCGGCGCCGGGCCTCAGACCGTCTGGTATATCGACAACAGCGCGGTCGGCAGCGCCAATCTCGGCACCGAGGCCGATCCCTATACCTCGATCGCCGCCTTCAACGCGGCGCAGAACACGCTCGGCGGGCCGCAGGCCGGCCACACCGTGTTCCTGCTCGCCGGCACCGGCAGCGGAATCTATGCCGAGCCGGACGGGATCAACCTGCTCAACGACCAGACCCTGATCGGGATCGCCGGCGACGGCGACGTCCGGCCGACCATCGTCACCACCGCGGGGACCAATCACGGCATCGAGCTCGCCCAGGACAACGTCATTTCCGGAATCGACATCGGCAGCACGACCGGCGCCGGCATTTCCGACGGCAACGGCACGGTCGGCACCCTGATCATCGGCGACGTCTCCAAGTCGGGCGCCGGCCAGATCATCGACATCGACCAGGGCGGCCTGATCAGCGTCCAGCTCAACAGCGCCGAATCGACCGGATCGACCGGCGGCGCGATCGACCTTGCCGGCCTGTCCGGCGAGTTCACCGTGTCGGGCGCGACCAACATCGCCGGAATCCATGGCGGCGGCGGAGTCGACGTCACCGGCTCCAGCCTCACCGTCACGTTCGGGGGCGGCGGCCTCGTCTCGACCGGCGCGAACGGCGCGATCAACTTCACCGGCAACACCGGCGCCCTCGTCATCGAGGGCGGCAATTTCGACATCGTCACGACCGGCGGCGCCGGCCTCAACGCCAGCGGCGGCGGCTTCGTGACGATCAGCGGCGCCGGCAACGATTTCGCCACCGGCTCCGGCACCGCGGTCAACATCTCCGGCACCACGATCGCCGGCGGCGGCGTGACCCTGGAGAGCGTGTCGACCAGCGGCGCGGCGAGCGGGATCATCCTTGCCGATACCGGCGGCGGCGCCTTCTCGGTGACCGGTACCGGCGCTCCGGGCACCGGCGGCTCGATCCTCGCAAGCACCGGCGCCGGGGTCGTGCTCACCAATACCGGCCCGGTCTCGCTCGGCTACATCACCATCGCCACCGGCGGCACCACCGGCATCCTCGGCACCAGCGTCAACGGGCTGGTGCTCATCGGCGCGACCATCTCGACCAATGGCAACGCGTTCGGCGAGAACGGCGTCCATATCGTCAACCTGACCGGCCCGTCGGAGATCATCGACACCATCTTCTCCGGCAATTTCGACAACAATCTGCGCATCACCAACAGCCTCGGCGTGCTCGACCTCCTGGTCGACGGCTCGACCTTCTCCGGCGCGGCCAATGACGGCTTCCTGCTCGAATCGAACGGCACCGCGCTGATTCGGCTGGAGGTCACCGACTCGACCTTCCTCAACAATGGCGGCGATCACTTCCAGCTGTCGACGAACAGCACGTCGGCCTCAACGACCCATCTCGACTTCCACGACAACAGCCTCAACACGACCCTGGCGAGCGTCCTCGGGGGCGGCATCACCATCTCGCCGGCAGGCGCAGCCGACATCTTCTTCGCGATCCAGAACAACAACATCCAGAACGCGGTCACGACGGCGATCAACACCAGCGCGCCGGGGACGACTGCGGCCGCGGAGATCCACGGAACGATCAGCGGCAACACGATCGGAACGCCGGGCGTGGTCGATTCCGGCTCCCGCACCGGCAACGGCATCGACACGACGATGGGCGGCGCCGGCACGATGACCATGCTCATCGAGAATAACGACATCTACAATTACGCCTCGAGCGGCATCGGTGCGCTGGCCCGCGGCTCGGCACGCCTCAACCTCACGATCGACAACAACATGATCGACGAGCCCGGCCTGTTCGCCTCCAACGCGATCAGGATCACGGCCGGCTCGCTATCGGCCGATACCGCCGCCCTCTGGCTCGAGCTCAACGACAACCAGACCGACACCGCCCTCGTGAACGACGTTCGCATCCAGACCCGGTTCGGCGCCGACATCTTCCTGCCGGGCTATGGCGGAGCGACCAACGATGCGCCGGCGGTCGACGCGTTCCTGACCGGCGACAACCCGTTGATCGGCGAGATCCAGATCCTCGCCCAGGCCGTTGCCGGCTCCGGCTTCTTCGACACCCCGGGCGGGGCGGCGGTGCCGCTGCCGATCCTGCCCGACCCGCCGATGATCCCGTAGGCGACGGGCAGATCGGGGCCGGAAGCGGCGGTCCGCCGCCGCTTCGGCTCCGGCCGTGGCAAAGCAGGCAACCCATGAAGGCGCGGCCGGTTGGCCGTGGAGCCGCTGCGCGCGGCGCGTGCCCTAGTGGAGTGAATTGATGTTCAAGCCTCTGATTGCCCTCGCGGCGGCTGCCTCTCTTGCCGCCGCCCCCTCCGCCGCCTTCGCCCAGTCCGACAACCGCAACCCGATCACGTCGCCGGGCGCCGAGGTCGGCATTCCGTTGTTCCTCGGGGTCGGCCTGTTCATGGCCTTGCTCGCCACCGGGGTCATCTTCGACGACGAGGATGGGCCGGTCAGCCCCTGACCAAACTGCCCGCCGACCGCTTCGGCGAGAATACCGACCAGCCGGTCAAATCGACCAGCGCCTCGAGCGCCCGCGCGCCGACGGCGCTGGTCCCGGCATCGTTGAGCCCCGGCGACCAGACCGCGACGGTGCCGTGCCCCGGCGCGACCGCGAGGATGCCGCCGCCGACCCCGGACTTTCCGGGCAGGCCGATGCGGTAGGCGAACTCGCCCGAATTGTCGTAATGGCCGCACAGCATCATCACGCTGTTGATGCGGCGGGCATTGTGCCAGGCGACGACCTGCGCGCCGGTCGCCGGGTCGCGGCCGTCGAAGGCGAGGAACAAGGCGGCGCGGGCGAGCTGGCGGCAGCTCATCGCGACCGCGCATTGCCGGAAATAGGCGCCGAGCACCGTCTCCACGTCATTGTCGAGCACGCCGTAGGTCTTCATGAACCAGGCGAGGCTCCGGTTGCGGCTGCCGGTCGCGGCCTCCGACGCCGCCACCCCGTCATCGACCGCCACCGAATCATCGCCGCTCCGCTCGCGCAGGGCGGCGAGCAGCGTGTCGATCGCCGCGTCGGCGCCGGCGTTGCCGATCAGCTGGTCGGTGACCGCGATCGCTCCCGCATTGATCAGCGGATTGCGCGGGCGCCCATCCTCGCGCTCGAGCTGGACGATCGAGTTGAACGCGCTTCCCGACGGCTCGCGCCCGACCTTGTCCCAGATCGCCATTCCGACTTTCTCGAGGACCAGCGACAGGGTGAAGATCTTGGAGATGGACTGGATCGAGAAAGGCTCGCCGCAATCGCCGGCGCCATGCACCGTGCCGCCCGAATCGGCGAAGGCGATGCCGAACTTGTCGGGATCCACGCAGGCCAGCGCCGGGATATAGTCGGCGACCTTGCCTTCGCCCCGATGCGGCTCGATCGCCGCCGCCACCTCGGCCAGGATGTCGTGCATGCCCCGCCCTCTCCTCTCGCTTCGCCGCTCGTCTCGAGCGAAGTCGAGAGACCGGTTCGAGCGCAGTCGAGAACCCGGCCGCACCTCGGCTTCGCTCGGCGAGATGTCTCGACTTCGCTCGACATGAGCGTGTTGGGTCAGATTTGCTCCAGCATCAACAGTCTCGGCCCCGGCCCGCGCGCGTTCAAGCGGTCCTGCGGATTGTAGAGGGCGCAGCGCTTCAGCGACAGGCAGCCGCAGCCGATGCATTCGTCGAGCTTGCCGCGCATATGGGTCAGTGCCGCGATCCGCTCGTCGAGGCGCTTGCGGAACAGGGCACTGATCGCCGCCCAGTCCTTCTGCGTCGGAGTCCGCCCTTGCGGCAGCCTGGCCAGCACCGCGCCGATCTCCTCGATGGTGAAGCCCAATTGCTGGGCGATTCGGATGAACGACAGGCGGCGGATGTCGGAGCGCATGAAGCGGCGCTGGCCGCCGCGGTTGCGAAGCGCGCTGACCAGCCCGCGCGCCTCGTAGAAGCGGATCGCCGACACCGACAGGCCGGTCCGCGTGGCGAGGTCGCCGATCGGCAGAAGGTCGCTCTTGTGCATCATCCCTCTCCGTCGGAACCCGCTTGACCTCAACTTAGGTTGAGCTTTTATCAAGGCTGCCATCTCGAAGCGAATCGCAAGCGAAAGGATTTTCGACGATGGCTCAAGGCACGCTAGAACATGTCAACGTGACGGTCAGCGACGCGCGCAGGACCGCTCAGATGCTGGAGCGCCTGTTCGGCTGGCGAATCCGTTGGGAGGGGCCGGCCAAGTTGAACGGCCGCACCGTCCATGTCGGCACCGACCAGGCCTATGTCGCTTTGTGGACTCCGCCGCCGGGCTTCCAGGCGGGCGAGGAGGACAGCCGCCTCAACCATATCGGAGTCGTCGTCGACGATCTCGACGCCGCCGAGGAGCGGGTGAAAGCGGAAGGTTTCACGCCGCACAATCACGGCGACTACGAACCCGGCCGCCGCTTCTATTTCGACGATTCAGACGGGATCGAGTTCGAGGTGGTGAGCTATGCTTGACGCCCGCTTCCTCGCCTGGCTGGTGCCGATGCCCTGCCTGTCCCCCTGCGGCTGCGACGTGTCCTGCACTCGGCGCACCGGCGGCAGGCGCGGCCCGCGCTGGCGTTCAACGATCTGGGGAGGGTGGATGCCCGACGTGGATTCGAACCACGATTGACGGAGTCAGAGTCCGTAGTCTTACCATTAGACGATCGGGCAATGCGGACGCGCGAAATAGGAGCGGCGGCGGCCCCTGTCAACGCTCGGAAAGCCCTGTGCTTGCCCGAAACGGCCGCCTCGTGTACCACTGACGCCAAGTCAGCGGTCGGTATTCCCGGCCGCCAAGAGAACAAGAGTAAGTGTCAGGATGGCGCAGCAAGCCGTACCGGCTCCGCAAGCGCCGGGCGGGGGTCCGGCCGATGCGGCCTTACCGACCACCGCTTCGGTTCCCGAGAGCCTAGCCCCGCTCGCCGGCAACGGCGTCCCACAGCACCGCCGCTTCCCGCGCCACACTTATGGCGCGATCGACCTCGGCACCAACAATTGCCGGCTGCTCGTGGCGCGGCCGACCGACGAGGGCTTCACCGTCGTCGACGCCTTCTCGCGAGTCGTCCGTCTCGGCGAAGGGCTCGCCACGTCGGGCAGGATCAGCCAGGACGCGATGGACCGCGCCGTCGCCGCCCTCTCGGTCTGCTCCGACAAGCTCCGCCGCCGCCGGGTCAGCCTCGCCCGCTCGGTGGCGACCGAGGCCTGCCGCCGCGCCGTCAACGGCCGCCATTTCGTCGAGCGGGTCCGGCAGGAGACCGGAATCGTGCTCGAGATCATCTCGCCCGAGGAGGAAGCGCGGCTGGCCATGCTCGGCTGCCACCGGCTGCTCGAGCCTGGCGACGGCCCGGCCCTGATCTTCGACATCGGCGGCGGCTCGACGGAATTGGTGCTGATCGACACCGACGGTGACGCCCCGCGCATCCGCTGCTGGTGGAGCGCGCCCTGGGGCGTCGTGTCACTGACCGAGAGCGAAGGCACGGCTTTCAACAATCGTGAGGAAAGGCTGGCCGGTTACAGCCGCATGCGCGAACGCGTCCGTCACGCCTTCAGCCGTTTCCAAGCGCTGCTGCCGAAGAATCGCAAGGACATCCGGCTGATGGGCACGAGCGGGACGGTGACGACGTTGGCGAGCGTCTATCTCGCGCTGCCGGCCTATGACCGCAAGGCGGTGGACGGGCTGATGGTGCCGGCCCACGCGATGCGCGAAATCGGTGCCATGCTGTCGGCGGCGAGCCATGACGAGCGCGCGCAATTTCCCTGCATCGGCCATGATCGCGCCAATCTGGTCGTCGCGGGCTGCGCGATTCTGGAAGCGATCATGGACATCTGGCCGGCGGAAACGCTCGGCATCGCCGACCGCGGCATTCGCGAGGGCATCTTGCGCTCGCTGATGGCGCGCGACGGCTATCGCATCTGACCCGCCATGGCTGAACGCATCCGCACCGCCAAAGGCCGCAAGGTCAGCTCGACCAAGTGGATCGAGCGGCAGCTGTCCGACCCCTACGTCAAGAAGGCGAAGGCGGAGGGCTATCGCTCGCGCGCCGCCTATAAATTGATCGAGCTCGACGAGCGTTTCAAATTGCTCGGTGGGGTGAAGCGGGTGATCGACCTCGGCATCGCCCCCGGCGGCTGGACCCAGGTCGTGCGCAAGCGCGCGCCGAACGCCGTGGTGGTCGGGATCGACTTCCTGCCCACCGATCCGATCGAGGGCGCCACCATCCTGCACCTGGACTTCATGGACGACAGCGCGCCGGGCCTGCTGAAGGAAGCGCTCGGCGGCCAGGCCGACATCGTGCTCAGCGACATGGCCGCGAACACCGTCGGCCATCCGCAGACCGACCATCTGCGCAC
>JAEZFL010000150.1 GCA_023417515.1 Pseudomonadota bacterium
AGGTAAGCCGCAAGGACTTCCTCGATCGCTATGTGAACCATGAACTGGATGATGCCTGGCTCGACAAGGTGCAGGGCCTCGACAAGAAGTGGGCGGCCTTCGCTGCAGCGGAGGGCCGTGCGGTCGAGCGCATCCGTAACGAGGTGAGCGAAATCGCGCAGGCGACCGGCATGTCGCTGGGCGAGTTCCGCCGCATCGTCAACATGGTGCAGAAGGGCGAGCGCGAAGCACGTATCGCGAAGAAGGAAATGGTCGAGGCCAACCTGCGCCTCGTCATCTCCATCGCTAAAAAATATACCAACCGTGGCCTGCAATTCCTTGATCTTATTCAAGAAGGCAATATCGGCCTGATGAAGGCGGTCGATAAGTTCGAATATCGGCGCGGCTACAAGTTCAGCACCTACGCGACCTGGTGGATCCGGCAGGCGATCACCCGCAGCATCGCCGATCAGGCCCGCACCATCCGCATCCCGGTCCACATGATCGAGACGATCAACAAGCTGGTCCGCACCGGCCGCCAGTTCCTGCACGAACATGGTCGCGAGGCGACTCCGGAGGATCTCGCCGAGCGCCTCTCCATGCCGCTGGAGAAGGTCCGCAAGGTGATGAAGATCGCCAAGGAGCCGATCAGCCTCGAGACCCCGATCGGCGACGAGGAGGACAGCCACCTCGGCGACTTCATCGAGGACAAGAACGCGGTGATCCCGGTCGACGCCGCGATCCAGTCGAACCTCAAGGAGACGGTGACGCGGGTCCTCGCGTCGCTCACCCCACGCGAGGAACGAGTCCTGCGCATGCGCTTCGGCATCGGCATGAACACCGACCACACCTTGGAAGAGGTGGGCCAGCAGTTCAGCGTGACCCGCGAACGCATCCGCCAGATCGAGGCGAAGGCGCTCCGCAAGCTGAAGCATCCGAGCCGGTCGCGGAAAATGCGGTCGTTCCTCGACCAATAACCCCATCCCGTCATTCCAGCGAAAGCTGGAATCTCCGTCTTTGAGGCACTGAGATCCCAGGTTAGGCTGGAATGACGAAGGGGACCCGGCGCGGCGCGCGTTGAAATCACTGGCGACCTAGGTTACATGTAACCGGAGGAGACGCCCATGCCGCCCGCCGCCCGCCCAACCTCCCGAGACAAGGTTCGCAGCCATCGCGAGCGGCTGCGCGCGCAGGGGCTGCGGCCGATCCAGATCTGGGTGCCCGATGCGCGCGCGGCCGGCTTCCGGGCGGCGGCACGGCGGCAGGCTGAGGCGGTCGCCGCCAGCCCCCGAGAGGCTGAGGACCAGGCCTTCATCGACGCGCTCTCGGCCGGGGCGTGAAGCGCGGCGAGGTCTGGACCGCCAGCGCCGGCGGCGACTATGCCGGCAAGCCGCGCCCGGTCGTCATCATCCAGGACGATGCGTTCGCGGCGACGGCTTCGGTGACCATCTGCGCCTTCACCACCGATCCCACCGACGCGCCTCTCTTCCGTCTCGCCATCGCGCCCGACGAGAGCAACGGGCTACGCGAGCCGAGCCGCCTGATGGTCGACAAGATCGCCACCGTCCCTCGCGCCAAACTCGGGCGGCGTATCGGGCGCCTTGCCGACGCCGACCTCCTCCGCCTCAACCGCGCGCTGGCGCTGTTTCTGGGGCTGGCGACGACCGGGCAGGCGACGAGAAGTGGGGAGGCAGCGCGCCGTGCTTAGGATGTCACCGGATTCCCGTTCGGACAACCTCGGCCTGCCTCCATTGGTGCACTGCACCGCAATGCCAACCGCAATCCTATTGAGCTGAAACGCTCGCGATCGGAACGGACCCACCCCCATCGTGGTTCTCCCGGCAAACGCCAGGAGCCCTTGTCATGCCCACCGAAACCAAGCCCGACGCCATCGCCCTGCTCAAAGCCGATCACCGCGAGGTCGAGGCCCTGTTCGAGAAGTTCGAAAAGGCGTCCGGCGACGGCCGCAAGCGCGACATCGCCCAGCGGATCTGCCTGGAGCTCACCGTCCACGCCCAGATCGAGGAGGAGATTTTCTATCCGGCCTGCGAGGGCAAGATCGAGGAGGACCTCCTCAAGGAGGCCTATGTCGAGCATGACGGCGCCAAGGTCCTGATCGCCGAGATCGAGGCGGGGGGCCCCGACGACGATTTCTACGACGCCAAGGTCAAGGTGCTCTCCGAGCAGATCGAGCACCATGTCGAGGAAGAGGAGAAGCGCATGGAGGGCATGTTCTCCCAGGCGCGCAAGGCCGGCCTCGACATGGACGAGCTCGGCGAGCGGATGCGCGTCCGCAAGGAGGAACTGACCGCCAAGTACAAGGCGTCTGGCCTGCCCAAGCCCGAGACCAGCACTCTGACTGAGGTGAGCGTCTGACCGCTCAGGCGATTCCGTCTGCCGCATCGCCCGTCGGTCGCGAGAACCGCGCGGCCGCCGGAGCGTTGGCGGCGGGACGTTGACTATCGAAGGAGCAACTCATGCCCCGCGACACGCACCGGGTGATGCCCCATGAGGACGGCTGGCAGGTGAAGCGCGACGGCGGCCAGCGCGCCAGCCGCGTCGCCGACACCCAGGCCGAGGCCGAAAAGCTCGGCCGGACGATCAGCCGCAACCAGGAGACCGAGATTCAGGTCCACGGCCGCGACGGAAGCATCAAGCGCTCCGACAGCCACGGCAACGATCCCAATCCGCCGAAGGACAAGGCCTGACGCTCACCACCCGGGAAGGACCTCACCCTCCCGCTCGTCCCGAGTGCAATCGAGGGACGCGGGCGCCGCCCCGGCCCGGTCAGCGGCGTCCGCATTTTGTTGGATACAAATAGGATTTCACCTGTCAGCGTCGGGCGGTGAAGCACCGACTCGGCCTCGACAACGCCTTCCTTCCCGCCGTGCGCGGACGTCCCGGCGCAGTGCCTGTGCAATCTCTTCGGGAAGCCAAAGGACAGGCGGAATGCGGCTTTGCGACAACCTCATGGTCAGTGCGAACATTGGTGACCATTCGACACCGTGAACTTCGTGAACTTCACGCGCTCGAGCGATGGAAAGCGGCGGCAGGGAAACAGGAGGAACCCCGCCGCCGCCGCGGGGAAGACATCACGCCTCCCCGCGAGCCGATGAGCGCTTGTCGTCAGGCCTCGCCCATGCCCTCGGCGGGCTGGGGCGCGGCGCCGGCGCGGACCGCGGCCTCGATACGGGCGCCGACATCGGCGTCGACCGCCTTCCAATAGTCGAAGGCGCGGCTCAGCACCGGCTCGCGGACCCCGCCGAGCAGGGAGCCGGCGACGGTCTCGACCAGGGCCGCGCGGTCGGCATCGCCGAACACCTCGCGGACGAGTCGGCCGGGCTGGCTGAAATCGTCGTCCTCCGGCCGGAGCGTATAGGCGCTGCGCACCATCGCGCCGTCCGCCTCCCAACCCTCGGCGGCGGGGCCGGTGTCGTCTGCCCAGGGGCGGCCGTAGCTGTTCGGCGCATAGGTGGGCGCCGTGCCGCTATGCTCATAGGCCATCGGGCCATCGAACATGTAGCTGTTTACCGGGACCTTGGGCCGGTTGACCGGCAGCTGGTGGAAGTTGGCGCCGATGCGGTTGCGCTGAGCATCGTTATAGGCGAACGCGCGGCCGAGCAGCATCTTGTCGGGCGAGAGGCCGATGCCCGGCACCGTGTTGCCCGGCGAGAAGGCCGCCTGCTCTATCTCTGCATGGAAATTGGCCGGGTTGCGGTTGAGGGTCATCCGGCCGACCGGGATCAGCGGATAGTCGGCGTGCGGCCACGTCTTGGTGAGGTCGAACGGATTGATCCGGTAGGTCTTCGCCTCGTCGTAGGGCATGACCTGGACGGACAGGTCCCAGGACGGATGCTCGCCCGCCTCGATCGCTTCGTAGAGATCGCGGCGGTGATAGTCGGAATCGCTCCCGGCCATGCGCGCGGCCTCCTCGTTGGTGAAATATTCCATGCCCTGGCGGGTGTGGAAATGGTACTTCACCCAGAAGCGCTCGCCGGCTTCGTTGACCCACATATAGGTGTGCGAGCCGTAGCCGTTCATGTGCCGCCAGGTCCGCGGAAGCCCGCGCGGACCCATCAGATAGGTGACCTGGTGAGCGCTCTCGGGATTGCTGGTCCAGAAATCCCATTGCATGTTGTTGTCGCGAAGGCCCGAGCCCGGAAGGCGGCGCTGGCTTCGGATGAAGTGCGGGAACTTCATCGGATCGCGCACGAAGAAGATCGGCGTGTTGTTGCCGACCAGGTCGTAATTGCCCTCGTCGGTGTAGAATTTGAGGGAGAAGCCGCGAACGTCGCGCCAGGTGTCGGGGCTGCCCTGCTCGCCGGCGACGGTCGAGAAGCGGGCGAGCATCTCCGTGACGGCGCCCTTCTGGAACAGCGCGGCCTTGGTGTAGCGCGACACGTCCTCGGTCGTCTCGAAGACGCCGAACGCGCCCGATCCCTTGGCATGGGGCAGCCGCTCGATCACCTTCTCGCGGTTGAAATGCGCCATCTGCTCGAGGAAGTGGACGTCGTGAAGGACGATCGGGCCGTCGGGGCCGATGGTCAGCGAATTGCGGTCGCTCGGCGCGGGCGCTCCGGCGCCGGTGGTCGATTTGCCCGCAATGAGGGTGTCGGCGGCGTTGTCGTTCGCCATGGGGCTTCTCCTGTTTTCGTGAATGTCCCCTTCGATATGGGACCCCCAACCGGTGTTGGAAGGCGAACGGAGGCCAACACAGGGTTGCAGGAACCGAAACATCTGGGCGCCGCCGAGGATTGGAATTGCGGGCCGAAATGCCCATCTCGACTGCACGGACAAGAAGGAGTTTGGCCCATGGCGGGCGGCTGGACGCGCGACGGCGCGGTGCAGGATCAGATCGACGACACGGTGAAGGACGCCGTCCTCGCCGCGCGCGCGCGCCTGGCGACGGGCGAAGGCGAGACCCACTGCGTGGAATGCGGCGACGAGATCCCCGAGGCGCGCCGCCGCGCCCTGCCCGGCGCCCGCACCTGCGTCCCGTGCCAGTCCCAGCGCGACGGGCGCACGGTCGCCGCCGGCTTCAACCGACGCGGCAGCAAGGACAGCCAGCTGCGCTAGCAAGAGTCCGCGCCCCGTCGCGGGCCCTCCTTCCCAGGCCGCGCAAGCCCCGCCGCCGGGCGATCGGACGGCCGCTTTCCTCTCGCGGCTCCACGCGGTAGTATCCGCGGCGGACATTCGGGGGACCGGGGATGGCCACACTTGCCCAGGGGCCGGCGGCCCGGGCCGTCGGCGACGAGCGCTTCTTCCTGCGCGGAGCGTTGCTGATGACGGCGGTGATCGTCGCCGGATTCTCGCTCCAGCTCGCGATGGGCCGGTCGACCTTTGCATCGCCGCCTCGGGTCCATGCCCACGCGGTCATGTTCATGGGCTGGGTCGGCATCTACCTGCTTCAGAATGTCTTCGTCGCGACCGGCCGAATGGCTCTTCACCGGCGGCTCGGCTGGGTCGGCGCGGCGTGGCTGGCGCCGATGGTTGTCCTCGGAACCTGGGTCACGGTCGCAATGGTTCGGGCGGGCCAGGCGCCGTTCTTCTTCCGGCCGCTGCAATTCCTCGTGTTCGATCCCGTCGCAGTGATCACCTTCGCCGGGCTGACCACCGCGGCGATCTTGCTGCGCCGTCGCACGGAATGGCACCGGCGCCTGCATTTCTGCGGGATGACGATGCTGCTCGCCCCCGGCTTCGGGCGGCTGCTGCCGCTGCCGCTGCTCCAGCCCTGGGCGTGGGAAGCGGCGTTCGCCCTTCCCTTGCTCTTCCCGCTCGTCGGGGCGTGGGCGGACAAGAGGCGAAGCGGCCGCGTTCACCCGGCCTGGCAGTGGGGCATCGGCACGATCCTGGCCTCGTTCGTCCTGGTCGAGGCGCTGACCTACAGCCCGCTGGGCATTTGGATCTATGACAGCGTGACCGCCGGCTCGCCCGGCATGGCGGTGCCGCCGCTCGACTTCGCGCCGCCGCCGGCCGGGCCGCTGATGACCGGGCGGAGCTAGGGAGCCGGCAGCGTCCGTTTTCGACCCATTGCGGACATTCGATGGGCGGCGCAGCATGCGCGAATGCGCCTGACCCACACCATCCGGAACAGCCTCAAAACCGACCTGTCGTTTTGGCTGGAGCCATGGGCGGAGCAGTTCGACATCCCGCCGGGATCGACGCTCCGCTTACTTTGTGACTGTGCGATTGCTGACAATGCAGCTCCTCACGTCGAGGTGACGCCGGAGTTCCTGACCTATTGGTTCGGCTCGAAATGCCGGGTCCGAGTGTGGCTCGACGACCAAGAGGTTACCTCTCCCGCTTCGTGGGCCGTGCCGTCGCCCTAACGTCCGCTTTCCACCCATTGCGGACATTTGGCGGATCGGTCACCACCGCGGCAGCAGAGGCAGCCGGCTGCTGACGACCAGCGGCCTTTTCCGCGCCAGTGACGACCGGCTAGGCCGGCCAGGCGATCCGCGCGCAGTTGAAGCGGTGGTAGAGGGTCTCGATCAGCTGCTTGAGGTCGGCGCGGTGGAACGGCTTGACCATGAAGGTGTCGGCGCCGAGGTCGCGCGCTCCGTCGATGACGCTCGGGTCGTCATGGGCGCTCAGCATGATGATCACCGTGTCGTCGCGCCCCTCGTCCGCGCGGACCGCCTCGACGAAGTCGAGCCCGTCCATCTCCGGCATGTGAAAGTCGGAGATGATGATGTCGGGCGCGTCGCGCTCGACGGCGGCGAGGCCCGCCGCGCCATTCTCGGCGATCTCGATCCGGGTGAAGCCGAACTCGGCGAGCGCGCTGCGCACCAGGCGGTGCATCATCTCGTCGTCATCGACGACCAGCACCTTGAGCTGGTCGGGAGTCACCGACGCGCTGTCCTCGTCCCACGAATGGACCGGCAGATCCGGAAGGTCTTCGTCGCATGGCTGGGTCATGGTGCGGCTCATAGCGCGAATGCATTTCCCCTTTCTTACCGGCGGGCGCACCGTGGGCGGCGCGGGGTTTAACCCGGGCTTTACCCGCGCCCGATAGATTCGATGTCATCCCTTTCTAAAAGGCCGCGTTTTTCATTCACCAAGGGGCGGACGAGAGGACAGTCCTTGCAGGAATCGATGCCCCGCCGCGAATGTCATCCAGGCGCTGCGGCTCCCATGCCGGAGGCCCCCGGAGCCGCGTCCGTGTCCCCGAGGGACGCACGCGCGCATCCGCGGGTTCCGTTCCAGGGCTATCCCCTCGAGGTGGTGGCGGACGGAAAGAGCTGCTCGGTTCGAGTGCGCGACCTTTCCTGCGGAGGAATTTCGGGCCTGTGCGACGAGGCGCTCGATGTCGGCGCCTTCGTCACCGTGTGCTTCGCCGAGGATCACATGGTCTATGCCTGGGTGCGCTGGGTCCGCCTGATGAATGTCGGCCTGATGTTCGCCACTCCGCTCGCCCCGGGCTTCGTGCGCCGGCTTCACCGCGGGCACGGCACGTTCGTGACGGTGCGCGCGCGCAAGTGAGGCTCAGGCCGGCCTCGCCCCTTCCCGCGCGAAAGCCGCCATCAGGCCTTCATAATCCTCCATCGCGGGGCTGGTCGCGTAGCTCCTGGCCGCTCCGGTCCTCGCCCAGGGCAGGGCTTCCGCGGTCCACACCTCCATGTAAGGCGCGAACCAGCCATGGTCGTCGAGCATCGTCGCGCGCAGGTTCACGAACCAATCCATGCCCTCGACCCGGGTGAACACCCAACCCTTGCAGCGCGCGCAGTGGTGATGGTGGACCTGCGGACCGTGCAGGCCGCCGATCTCGGTCTCGCCGGCGGTTACCGTGAAGCCGTCGGCGGGAAGCGTCACGGTGAGCGAGTAAGCGCTCGCGCTCATTTTCTGGCAGCCGGCGCAATGGCAGGCGCCGGTGAGCAAGGGCGGTTTCGTCACCCTGATGCGCACCGCATCGCAGCGGCAGCCGCCTTCCCAGGGCAGGTTCCAGTCGGACATGGCCTCTCCTTCAGCCGCTAATCCGGATCAACAAAACGCGTCGGCTTTACCCCCTCTTTACCCCGCCCGCGGTAGACGAGGCCAGCGCGCCAGGGGGGCCTGCGCCTGGAGGAGCTGCATGGCATCACATCCGATCGGCCTGGGGCAAGAGGCCCGTTCCGGCTGCCTGCTGCTCGATTGCGTCGACGATCATGGCAGCCGTTCGCACCCCTATCCGGCGAGCGAGCTGCTGCTGACCAGCCCGACCGCGCCACACAACCTGGCCGACGCCATCCATTTCCTGTGCGCCCTGCACGGCCAATATCCCTCGCTCGTCGAGCTGGTCGCGGCGCGCACGGTCGATCCGCCGAGCCGCGCCTGGCTGGCCGAGGCCGGCGACTCGTTCAGCCGCGAGCGCGCCTATCTCGCCCGGCTCGCGGTCGAGGCGGGGCCGATGCCGCCGACTCGCGGAAGCGGCAGCGAGGCGGCGATCGCCGCGGCCCGCCATGCCCTTGCCACCCTCGCCAAGTCCGAACGCCGCGGCTGCTCGCTGGGCGCCGCGCTGGCCGTCGCCGCCGACTGGACGGTGATCCGGACCGTGCTCGACGCCGCCGCCGAGCGCTTCGGAGTCACTCCGCCGGCGCGCTCCGGCGACCATCGCGCCGCAGTTGCCGAGCGGGTCGAGGCGGCCGCCGCCGACCCGGCGATGAGCCGCGCCATGCGCTTCGGCGCCGAGCAGGTCGCGCTCCAGCATCGCGGGCTGTGGGACCTGCTCCAGGCCCGCGCCCAGGCCCGAATCGCCGCCTGAACCCCCGTTCGTCATGCTGAACTTGCTTCAGCATCCATGGCCGTCCGCCTGCCGACCCCTGCGGAGCAAGCGCGAGTGGCGCAATGGACCCTGAAACGAATTCAGGGTGACGAGGAAAGGGCATCTTCTTGCCGGGCACGGCCCCCTCCCCTACACGGCGGCCATGCGTTTCGAAGGCACCCAATCCTATGTCGCGACGGACGACCTCAAGGTCGCGGTCAATGCCGCCGTCGCACTGCGCCGGCCGCTCCTCGTCAAGGGCGAGCCGGGCACCGGCAAGACCGTGCTCGCTCACGAGATCGCGGCAGCGATCGGAGCGCCGCTGATCGAATGGCACGTCAAGTCGACGACCAAGGCGCATCAGGGCCTCTACGAATATGACGCGGTCGCGCGGCTTCGCGACGGTCAGCTCGGCGACGAACGGGTCCACGACATCAGGAACTACATCAAGCGCGGCAAGCTCTGGGAAGCGTTCACATCGCCGCAGCTCCCGGTGCTTCTGATCGACGAGATCGACAAGGCCGACATCGAGTTCCCGAACGACCTCCTCCAGGAGCTCGATCGCATGGAATTCCACGTCTACGAGACCAAGGAGACGGTGAAGGCGGTCGAGCGGCCGATCGTGGTCATCACCTCGAACAACGAGAAGGAGTTGCCCGACGCGTTCCTCAGGCGCTGCTTCTTCCACTATATCCGCTTCCCCGACCGGGAGACGATGCAGGCGATCATCGACGTGCACTTCCCGGGCATCCAGCAGCTGCTGGTCTCCAAGGCGCTCGACATCTTCTACCAGGTCCGCGAGGTGCCGGGCCTCAAGAAGAAGCCGTCGACCAGCGAGCTGATCGACTGGCTGAAGCTGATCCTTCACGAGGACATGCCGCTCGAGGTCCTCCAGTCGAAGGACCCATCGAAAGCGATCCCGCCGCTCCACGGCGCCCTGCTCAAGAACGAGCAGGACGTGATGCTGTTCGAGCGGCTAGCCTTCATGAGCCGGCGCGGGAGCTAACCGGCCTGCCCGCGGACGGCTTGCGAGCGCCGCAAGTGCCGTGTCATCATCCTGCGTGAAAATCGCGGGAGGGGACGGTCATGCAGTGGATCAAGGCTCTGGTCGCGGCGATGTGCCTGGTCTGGGCGGTCGGAGCACCGGCGGAGACCTGGCGCCACCCGCAGAGCGGCATCAGCATCGATATCCCCGCCGACCTGCGGCTCGGCGAGGCCCGCGACCTCTACGGTGACGGAACCGACGTGAGCATTCAGCTCGGAACCGGCGATACCATCGTCACCCTCTTCGTCTATCGCGCAGCTTATCCCAATGTCGCCCTGTGGTACGACCGCGCGCGAAGAGCGATCGTCGCCCACCTCCCGATCGACGCCAATGCCGCTCCGAGGCCTTTCGCGCTCGCCGGAGCGACGTCCCCCAACGGCTTGCGCGAGACGTTCGAGCTTCCGGCCGGGCAGCGCATGCGCGCCACCGGCGTGGCGCTCGCCGGCTATGGCGAATGGCTGGTGAAACTTCGCATTTCGTCCGCTGGTCTCGGTCGGGATCAACTCTCACGGCTCATGGATGGCGTGCTCGGCGGCATCCGGTCCGGCACGGCGCCTGCGAGCAACCTGCCTCTCATCCTGCCCGCAGATTGTCCGTCCCCGGTGGCCTTCGACGGCCGCAGGATCGCCGGGGAATCACAAGATCGCGCAGGACTCGGAAGCGGGCTGCAGGCGATCCAGGCCGCAGCGCGCGGCCGCGCCGGTCTCGCGAGCGAACCAGGCGCCTGGTGCCGGCTCGATACGGACCTGCCCGGCAATGTGATCAGTGTGTTTCGGCGGAACGACAATGGCGGTTGGGTGGCGCTGCTCGGCGATGCCGGGGCGGCGATGACCGCGCTACGCCTCGGCGGCAACGCGAGCGATCCTGTCGCCGTCTATGGCAGCAATCCCTCGGGCAACCAGCTTCTGTACCTGTACGACGACATCCCCGCGCCCGCGCCGGAAGTCGAGCGCGGCGGGGCCGCAACGCTGGCGATCCGCGCCAGAGGAACCTGATCCTCTAGCTGACCGTCTCGTCGCGATAGGCCATTTCGAAATTGCCCCAGCGTTGGCCGTTGACGAACAAGGGCACGAACACGTTCTTCACCGGCAGATAGCGGCCGTTGCCGAGGTCCATGCCATAGGTGGCGAGCATCGCCTCCTTGGTGCTGGCGATGGCTCGGCGGGTGATGTCGTCGATGAAGTTGCGGCGGTTGCGGCAATGCTCGGCATTCCACTCCGGATCGGGGCCCTGCGGCTGCGAACGCTCGCTGATATGGGTCGGCAGATAGCCGTTGATGTCGGTGATCGCGGCGGCGATCAGGCGCGGCTCCTCGGCCATGATGCGGTCGAGGATCGGCCGGATCTGGGTGTCGGCGAAGGTGCAGAAGCGCACCTCGTACTGGACCGGATTGGTGCCCGGCATCGGCTTGTAGTCGAAGTCGAACACGTCCTCGTGCTTGACCTTGCCCTCGGCGATTCCGGCCTCGATCACCCGCTTGATCTCGAAGCAGGAGCGCTGCGCGAAGTGGATGAACGGCGTGTCGTCGATCGCGACCCCGGAGCTGGCGAGGCGGTCGAGCATGTCGTTGGACAGCAATTCCAGGCGGCCGAGCCGCTCGTGCGCGTCCTTCAATTGCCCGCCATTGGCGCGGGCGTCGGCGGCGAAGGCGTCGAGGCCGCTCTTCACCCGGTCGACGCTCTGCTGGATGAGGCCGGTCGACTGGGCGATGCCTTCGGTCTGGCGATCGACCATCGACACCAGGTCGGCGACGTCGCGGACGGTCTCGTTGATCTTCGAGAAGGAGCCCTGGGCGAGGCGGCTGGTTTCGACACCGGCCTTGATCTCGCTGGTCACCGCCTCGGCCTCGCGGGTCAGCGACGCGACGGTCTCGCCGATCTCCATGGTGGCGGTTCGGGTGTCGTGGGCGAGCTTCTTCACCTCGGCGGCGACGACGGCGAAGGTGCGGCCGGCCTCGCCCGCGCGCGCCGCCTCGATGGTGGCGTTCAAGGCCAGCATGTTGGTCTTCTTGGCGATCGATTCGATGCTGGTGGAGACGGTCCGGACGCTGCTCATCGCGTCCGCGAAGCCCTGCATCCGGTCGCCGAGCTGGACGACCAGATCGGTGAGGCCGGAGAAGACCCGGATCGTGTCTTCGATCGCCGCCCGGCCCGCCTCGAGCTTGGAGCGCGCCTGCTCGGCGAGCATGTGCGCCTCGTCGGTGGAATCGGCGACCCGGACCTGGTCGTTGAGGAGCTGGCTGGTGACGTCCTCGAGCTGGTCGAGGGTACGCAGATTCTCGGAGATGCGCTGCGAGACGCCGTTGACGTAGCCGGAGACGTCGCTGCACTCGATCGCCAGGCGCCCGCAATTGCGTGCAACCTGACTGATCGCTTCGCTGTCCGCCCGTTCCACCGCCGAACTCGCCAAGGTCCCCGCTCCGTCTCTGGTTGTTTCGGAGACGGTGTTAGGGCGAAGTGGTTGAGAGCGAGTTAACCAGGCAGGCCGGGCATCTTTAGCCCCTCCTCTTCAGAGGAGGGGTTGGGGGTGGCGAGCCGCAGGCGAGCTTCAAGGCGGCTGGGCCGCCTGCGCGAGCTTCGCTCGCCCCCCACCCCTTGATCCCCTCCCTTGAAGGGGAGGGGCTGAGACGTCAGGTGACGGATACGCGCTGGCGCTATAAGAGGCGCCCATGTTCTTCTCCTTCGTCGACGAGCTGCGCGCGGCGGGCATCCCGGCCTCGATCAAGGAGCATCTGACGCTTCTGGAGGCGCTCGACCGGCAGGTGATCGAGGCCCGGCCGGAGGATTTCTACTATCTCGCCCGCGCCACCTTCGTGAAGGACGAGGGCCTGCTCGACCGCTTCGACCAGGTCTTCGCGAAGGTCTTCAAGGGGATCGAGACCAGCTACGGCGCCGAGGAAACCGAGCTTCCCGAGGAATGGCTGAAGGCCGTCGCCGAGCTCTACCTCACGCCCGAGCAGATGGCCGAGATCAAGTCATTGGGCTCCTGGGAAGAGATCATGGAGACGCTGAAGAAGCGGCTCGAGGAGCAGCAAGGGCGCCACCAGGGGGGGAGCAAATGGATCGGCACCGGCGGCACCTCGCCCTACGGCAATAGCGGCTACAATCCCGAAGGCGTGCGCATCGGCGGCACCGGCGGCCAGCGGCGCGCGATCAAGGTGTGGGAGCAGCGCGCCTTCCAGAACCTCGATAATTCGAAGGAGCTCGGCACCCGCAACATCAAGGTCGCGCTTCGCCGGCTCAGACGGTTCGCCCGCGAGGGCGCCGCCGACGAGCTCGATCTCGACGCGACGATCGAGGGCACGGCGCGCCAGGGCTGGCTCGACATCCAGATGCGCCCGGAGCGGCACAACGCGGTCAAGCTGCTGCTCTTCCTCGACGTCGGCGGATCGATGGACCCGCACATCAAGCTGGTCGAGGAATTGTTCTCGGCGGCGACCGCGGAGTTCAAGAATCTCGAATTCTTCTACTTCCACAACTGCCTCTACGAGAGCGTGTGGAAGGACAATCGCCGCCGCTTCTCGGAGCGCACGCCGACCTGGGACGTGCTCCACAAGTTCGGTCACGACTATAAGGTCGTGGTGGTCGGCGACGCGTCGATGTCGCCTTACGAGATCACCCATGCCGGCGGCTCGGTCGAGCATTATAACGAGGAAGCCGGCGCGACCTGGATGAAGCGGCTCACCAACACCTACCCGGCGACGGTGTGGCTCAATCCGGTCGCCGAGCAATATTGGGGCTACACCCAGTCGGTCCGGATCATTCAGCAGCTCCTCGACGACCGCATGTACCCGCTGACGCTCGAAGGCCTGGACGACGCGATGCGGACGCTCAGCCGCAAGGTGGGCTGAGAGCGGCCACGCGCAGCTCCGCGCCGCGCTTCTTCGCCTCGCAGTCGACGGTTTCGCGAGTGCGGGCAAGCCGGCGATAATCGCCGATGATGAAGTCGCGCTGGCCCCCGTCGATCGCCTCGCCGATCGTCACCACCTCGACGTCATGAAGCCGCCCGCCGGAATGGACCGGGTTCTCGCTGGCGAAGCAGGCGATCGGCATGTCCTGCTCGCGCGCGACGGTCAGGACCTCGCGGCCGAGCAGGCCGGTGAGGATGATAGCGGGGCGATCGAGACCTTGCTTGTGCGCTTCGTGGACGAGCCGAAGGGCAAGCATTCGGCGCTTGCGGGCTGCGGCGTCGCCGTTGGTGAAGGATGACGGCCAGGCGAGCCCGGCAAGGTCGAAATCGCTTTCGAGGCGCCGCCGCAGGGTCTGGAACTCCGCGTGCCAGAGCGTGAGATTTTCGAACCCCGGCACCCACGGCTTGTGGGAGCCGAGAAAGTGGACGATCGCCGGGTCCGCAGCCATCGCGGCGTAGTCGCTGGCCGGTATCGCCAGCTCGCCGGCGAGGCGCGGCGTCAGGTGCGTGGTGAAGTTCCAGCGCGGCGACAAGGCGCGCCAGCGCCCGCGCAGCACTTCATTCAGCGGCGTCTGGTCGTGGCTGTGGGCGCGCGGATCCTCGCCCGATCGCCGGCGGCGCCGAATGTCATCGACGAAGCGCGCGCTGACCTGCTCATCGCGCCATTTCGCCAGGTCGATCAGCAGGACTCCGGCATTGAAATAACCGTCGGGAAACGCCGCGCTCATTGCTCCGATCGTCGCCATCCAGGGATCGACGACCGCACCGAGAGCGGCCCCCGTCAGGTCGGTGCTCCACAAGTCAGACAGGCTGGCGCGGACGATGAGGTCGGCGTCGAGGTAGAGGATTCGGTCGAGGCCCGGAATCAGATCGGCGAGGAAGGCGCGGCGATAGGTGGCGGTCGATGAACGACCATAATCGCTTTCCCGCCCGACGCCGTGAGCGCGCTCGGGCGCGCGGTCGATGATGGCGAGATCAACGCCCCTGGCGGCCGCGATGCTGCGCAGCAATGGTGCAGCATCGGGCCTGGGATCGGTGAGGATATGGACACAGACCGCGGGATTGGTGTCGATCAGCGACAGGAGAGCGGCGGCGCCGGGCAACGCGAGATGATCGTCGAAGCAGAAAGCCACGTCGATCGGCTGGTCCGCCACCTCAGCCCCCCGCCACGATCAGGCCTTCGTCGTGGAGGCGGCGGAAAAAGGCCTTCACTTCCTCCCGGCACGCATTCTCGTCGACCTCATATTCTCGGGTCAGCCGGCGGGCCGCTTCGGCCGCGCTGATCGGCTGTTCGAGCAGGTCCCACAACCGTGCGCTGGGACCGTCGAAGGAGAAGCAATTGCCCGAGCCGACGTGAAGCGCGAACACGGTCGAGTCCATCCGCGAGTGAAGGACGGCCGGCAGCCTGTGGACCGGCGTGTCGCTGTCGAGCCCTTCAGCCATGATGCCTCCATTCCTCGGATTCGCTGTCGAGAATGTCGTCGATGGTTCGATCGAGCGCATCGAGTTGGCGGCCGTGGGAGGCCGCAAGCACGTCGACGGTCATGACCAGGTCGAGCCAGCGCCGCCACAGCGCCGGCGGATCGGGCGCGATCGGCAGCAGGTCGGGCTGACGCACGCAATGCTGCCATTGCGCCGCGGCCTGCGGGCGCGGCAGGCGGCGGAGCGCGGGTTCGCCCTCCACCAGCCGCACCAGGGTGGAGATCGGCGCCGCGGCCTGGGCAGCGGCCGGCAGCGGCAGGAAATATTTTCCCTCCGCGTCATTGGCCAGCGACAGGCCTTCAGGGGTTCGGCCGATCGACGCGAGGGATTTCGACGAGAGCTTGAGGCCCCCAGCCCCCGGCCGGACGAGCATTCCTTCGCCGGCGAACACCAGCATGTCGTCTGCGATCACGCGGCCGCCGCGCGCTGCGAGCAACGCCGCCATGGTCGATTTGCCGGCGCCGGACGGGCCGGAGACGACAATGACCTGGCCGCCCAGCTCCACTGCGCTGGCATGGAGGGGCAGCAGGCCGCGCTGATAGGCGATGATGGTGAGCACGCGGCTCATGATGCCGTCGGCGATGTTGTGCGGCGCCGCGCCCGGCAGCGGTTCGATCACGACCTCGCGCCCGGCAATCGCCTCATAGCGGAAATCGTCGAACAGGCGGCCGCGGCGATAGCCGATCTCGGAATGGAGGCTCGGCTCGACCGTGCCAATGCGGAGAGCAAGATCGGGACGTCCGGCCTCGTCACCCGGCGGAAGCTGGGGAAGCTCGACTTCCGAGTGGATCGACAAGCCGAAGGCGCGATAGGCGTAAGCGGCGCGAGGCGCGCGCGTTTCCCGTTGCGGCACCGGGGCTTGGCAGTCCACGGAGCGAAGGCTACCTTTCGCCCGCCTGCTTAACAAGCGGGGCGGAGCGGCACATGACCTATATGGCACAGCTCCATCATCGGCGGACGCAAACGGCGCTCCTCGACCTGCTTGGCCGCGCCTCCGATGCAGCGCCCCGCGACCTCGCCGCCGCTCGCCGTTTCGCCGAGGCCTGCATGCGCGGCCGCGACGTCGGGCGCGCGCCGGATGCGTGGCGCCGAGTGATTGCCGTCGACCCCGCCGACTCGGGCGCCTGGCACGGCCTCGCCAATGCGCTGCTGGAGATCGGCGACGTCGCAGGCGCCGTGGATGCCGGCGCCCGGGCAGTCGCGTTGGCGCCGACGAGCGCACTTCATCACAGTGGCTACGGCTTCGCGCTGCGGACGAGCGGCGATCATGACGCGGCCGATGCGGTGTTCGAGCGGGGCTATGCCCTCGACCCCACCAGTCCTCACCTGGCGCGGGGCGTCGGCCAGGCGATGATCCGCCGCGGCGACGGCGCGGCGCTCGCCGCCCATTGCGAAGAGCTGATGACCCGCATCGCCACGACCGGCTGGCTGATCGCGCAATATGCGACGGCGCTGGCGATGCTCGGCCGCGGCCGGGAGCTGGCCGAACTGATCGATTACGACCGGCTGATGCGCATCGTCGCCCTGCCTCTCCCCGAGGGTTTTGAATCCCTCGAAGCCTTCAACGCCGCTCTTCGGGCCGAGCAGGAAGCACTCGGCAGCGTACCGAGCGGCCGCGCCGCGGCGGACGTGGTCCAGGGGGCGCGGCGTATCTCGGCCGGCCTGGACACCGCAGTGATGATGTCCGGGGAGGCCGGCGCCCCCGCGAGCGCCGCGCTGCTGAGCGCCTTCGAACGGGAGCAGGGCCGCTACGAGGCCTGGCTCGCCGAATCCGGCGACAGCCTTCACCTGCGCAGCAAGCCCTCCGATACGTGGCTGCGCACCGAGACGATCATCACCCCGCGGCAAGGCAATATCGCGCCGCACACCCACGCCTGCACCTGGCTGAGCGGCGTCTACTACGCCGCGGTCCCCGAAGGGCTGGAGGGCAAGGAAGGCTGCGTCGAGTTCGCGCCGCCGCTGCACAAGGTGGCGCTGCCCGAAGCCCTATGGCCGACGCGTCTGATCCGCCCGGTGGCTGGGATGCTGAACCTGTTTCCCGGCTATTTCTATCACCAGGTCTATCCGACCATTGCGGATGGCGACCGCGTGGTCGTCACCTTCGACGTCAAGCCGACCAACGAATCGCGCGCGATCGACGCGGGTCTCGCGACCCGCCCCGCCCCGGATCAGGAATAAGTCGTCCCGTCGAACGCTCCCGAAGCGGCTGTCCCCTCCGCGTCGGACGCAGCGATCTTTTCGAAATCGAGCTTCTGCCAGGGCTGACGATTGTCGGCGGCTGGTTCTTCGGTCGGGCTGGTCTGCGACTTCGGGTCGTTCATGCCGGGCCTCCGTGCTGCGGGAGATGGTAAGGATAAACGTTCGGACCTTCGCGCGCAACGCGTTGGGCGCACCCGAGAGACCTAGTAAAGGAGGTGCCGCCGCCGTTCCTCCGCCCATGCCTGTTCGTCGGGCCGAGCGAGCGAGTCGAGGTCGCCCGCTTCCGCGCCGGCATCGTCGACCCATTCGCGCAGCAGCGGGCTGCCGTTGATGACGTCGATGGGGAGCTTCCCGAACGCATATTCGTAGGGGAAGTCGCGCCACAGGTCGTAATCCGGATGGAAATTGCGGATCGCCTTGAAGGCGAGGCTCTGCAGCCGCCACGGTTTGAAGGCGTGGTGGTCGTAGCCCGGCGCCTCGGCGTGGATGTGCACCCCGCCGCACAGCGTGCCGACATGCTTGTGGAAGGTCGGCTCGAACCAGCAGTCGCGAAGGATGCAGCCGTCGAGCCAGTGTGGCGCGAGGCGGCGCATCTCCGCGATGACCGCCTTGCCGTCGATGTCGGGCGCTCCGAACAGCTCGAGCGGGCGGGTGGTGCCCCTCCCCTCGCTCAGCGTGGTTCCCTCGAGCATCACCGTTCCGGCATAGGCGCGCGCCATCCACAAATTGGGCGCATTGGGGCTGGGATTGACCCAGATCCGCTCGCCCAGCGGCCAGCCATAGCCCGGCGCGGCTTCCGGGTCGTAGCCCTCCATCTCGATGACCCGATAGTCGACATCGAGCTTGAATTTTTCCCGGAACCAAAGGCCCAGCTCGCCCAGCGTGAGGCCGTGGCGCATGGGGATCGGCGCGGCACCGACGAAGCTCTCCCAGCCTTCGCGCAGGGTCAGGCCTTCGATCGGGCGCCCGGCGGGATTGGGCCGGTCGAGCACCCACACCTCCTTGCCGTGCTCGGCGGCGGCTTCGAGCACGTAGAGCAGCGTCGTGATGAAGGTGTAGATCCGGCAGCCGAGGTCCTGCATGTCGATCAGGATCGTATCGAACGTGCCCATCGCCTGGCCGGTCGGCCGGCGCACCTCGCCATAGAGGCTGAACACCGGGATGCCGTGCTCGGGATCGGTGAAGTCGTCGGATTCCACCATATTGTCCTGCTTCTCGCCGCGGATTCCGTGCTGCGGCCCGAACGCGGCGGTGACGTTGACGCCCGCCGCCACGAGCGCGTCGAGGCTGTGGGTGAGGTCCGCGGTCACCGAGGCGGGATGGGCGAGCAAGGCGACGCGCTTGCCTTCGAGGGGCTTGCGCAGCTCAGGGTCGGCGAGGAGCCGGTCGATGCCGAATTTCAAGGTTGCAGCTTTCACTTCGTCCTGCCGGGCTTGATCCGGCATCCACCTTCTTCTGGCCACGAGTCCGTAAAGAAGGTGGACCCCGGATCAAGTCCGGGGTGACGAAATCTGGAGGTCATGCGCTCGGTGGCAGTTCGAGCGTGAAGCAAGCGGGATGATGGAAATCGGGCGGACCTTCGGGTGGATGGCTGAGCGCCCAGTAGGATTTGGTGCCGTCGCGTTCCTCGATGACGGCGGTGAGATTGAGCAACCACGTGAGGTTCACCCAATCTGGAGGCAGGACCACACGAGCCGAGAGTTCGAATCGGTTCGGCCAGGCAGTGGGATGCACAGCGGGGAGATCGATATCCGCGTTTCGCATGCCTTTCCGATAATCGTCGAACGCGTAAGCCGCCCATTCCGAGGACGGGCTGAAATTAAGCTCAAAATAGCCGGAGCCGTCGGACGTCCGGATAAAGGCCTCGAAGCAGGTATGCTCCCACAGCCGGTCTGCCCGCCGCTGTTCGGATCGCTTGGCGAATGGTTCGATGCGCTCGGGAAAAGCGACCATGCTCGTATCACCCGGAATTCGGTAAGTGACGCGAAGAACCTGTCCATTGCGCCCGACCCGGACCCACGGTGTTGGGATCCCGGAGGGCGTGCTGGGGTGATTCAGAAGCTTCATTGGCTTCGACATCAGCAACTCCGTTCGGGTTTGTGTGGAGGGGCATAGATGCGCTAACCGCGCCGCACCATGAGCCAGTACAAGTCCGAACTCCTGCGCGTGCTCGACGAGCGCGGCTTTGTCCACCAGATCACCGATGCGGGGGCGCTGGATGCGCTTGCGTCGAAGGAGATCGTGGCGGGCTATATCGGGTTCGATCCGACCGCGCCGTCGCTCCATGTCGGAAGCCTCACGCAGATCATGATGCTTCGCCGGCTTCAGCAGGCGGGCCACAAGCCGGTCGTTCTGATGGGCGGCGGCACCGGCAAGATTGGCGACCCGAGCTTCAAGGACGAGGCGCGGAAGCTGATGACCGAGGAGGTGATCGCCGCCAACGTCGCCTCGATCAAGCGTGTCTTCGAGCGCTTCCTCAGCTTCGGCGACGGCCCGACCGACGCGATCATGCTCGACAATGCCGAGTGGCTCGACAGGCTCAACTACCTCCAGTTCCTGCGCGAGGTCGGCCAGCATTTTTCGGTCAACCGTATGCTGAGCTTCGACAGCGTCAAGCTCCGCCTCGACCGCGAGCAGTCGCTGTCCTTCCTGGAATTCAACTATATGATCACCCAGGCCTACGACTTCCTCGAGCTGGCGCGGCACCACGGCGTCCGGCTCCAGCTCGGCGGATCGGACCAGTGGGGCAACATCGTCAACGGAGTCGAGCTGAACCGCCGCGCCGACGGCCGCGAGGTGTTCGGCTTCACCACGCCTTTGCTCACCACCGCCGACGGCGCCAAGATGGGCAAGACCGAGAAGGGTGCGGTGTGGCTCAACGCCGACATGCTCGGCGCCTATGATTATTGGCAGTTCTGGCGGAACGTCGCGGACGCCGACGTCGGCACGTTCCTTCGCCGATTCACCGACATCCCGGTCGACGAGATCGAGCGGCTCGAGAAGCTCGAAGGCCAGGAGATCAACGAGGCCAAGAAGGTTCTCGCGGACGCGACCACTGCCCTTCTTCACGGCCCCGAAGCCGCGCGCGAGGCGGCGGAGACGGCGCGGCGGACTTTCGAGGAAGGCTCGGCCGGCGAGGCGCTGCCGACGCTCGGCGTGCCGGATGGATCGATCGCACTTGCCGACGCGCTGGTCGGCCTCGGCCTCACCGCCTCCAAGAAGGAAGCGCGGCGCCTGATCGCGCAGGGCGGCGCTCGAGTCGACGGCGAGACGGTTGCCGACGAGCAGGCCATGGTCAGCGTCACCGGCCAGGTCCGGGTGTCGGCCGGCAAGAAGAAACACGGGCTGCTGACGCCTTAGGCTGCGCGTGCGAGAGCGGTCCTGGTCTCGACCGAACCGCTGATCAGCTCACGGCTGCGCGGCAGCGCTTCGGGCATCTCGTCGCGCAAGAAGGCGAGCAAGGCCTCGCGCATGTCGCAGCGCAGGTCGAAGGCGGCGGAGGCGTTGGCGGCGCTCACCAGCACGCGCACCTCGATCGAATCGCTGCCGATGTCGGTGACCTGGACCACCCCGACGCGGCCGTCCCAGTTGGGATTTTCCGGCAGCAGCGTATCGACCTTGCGGCGCACCCGACCGATGTCGGCGACGGGGTCGAGGCGAAGGAACAGGCTGCCGAGGATCTGGCTGTTGGTCCGGGTCCAGTTCTCGAACGGCTTTTCGAGGAAGCGCGAGATCGGCACGACGAGGCGGCGCTGGTCCCACAAGGCGACGACGATATAGGTGAGACGGATTTCCTCGATGCGGCCCCATTCGCCGTCGATGATGACGACGTCGTCGATCCGGACCGGCTCGCTGAACGCCATCTGCACGCCGGCAATCATGTTCTTGAGGAGCGGCTGGGCGGCGGCGCCGACGGCGAGCCCGGCGAGGCCCGCCGAAGCCATCAGAGTGATCCCTACCGAACGGATGCTCGGCAATGACAGAAGCATCATCGCCAATGTGACGAACAGGATCGCAAAGGCGGCGATGCGGGAGAGGATGTCGAGCCGCGTGCGGCGGCGGCGGGCGGCGAGATTGTCCGCTCCGCTGATGTCGCTTCGCCACTCGACCCAGTGGGAGAAGATGCGCAGCGCGGCGAGCGCGGACCAGCCGATCACAGCGGGGAACAGGAAGCCGGCCGCGACCGGCCACAATCGCTCGACCTCGCGCGGAAAGGCGAAGCTTCGCACCATCGCCGAGGTGACGAAGAGGAGGAGCATCCAGAAGCTCGGCCAGCGCAGCCGCCCCACCGTCTCGCGCCAACTCGTCCAGCGTGCCCGCCGAGCCCAGGCGCAGCCGATATGGAACAGGATGAGGTGACCGAGCGCGCCTGCGGCCAACGCAATGGCCCATAATGCGAACGGTCGGGCGTCGCTGCCGAGCAGCGCCGTCAGGTCTTCCAGCCATGGCATGATGGGAGGGGAACGGCGGGCGCGGCGTCAGGTTCCGCTGCGATGCAGCATCAACATGGCCGACTGGCATGCTCGAGCGTCAGAACTTGCGCACCAGGACGACGCCGCCGACGATCAGGAGGACCCCGGCCACGCGTCCGAGCGAGATCGGGGTTCGGTCGAGGCCGAAGCCGCCATAATGGTCGATGGCGATGGCCGCGATCATCTGGCCTGCGACGGCGATGGTGATCAGCGAAGCGATGCCCAGGCGCGGCGCGGCATAAGCGCCGGCCGCGACGAACACCGCCCCGTAGAAGCCGCCCGCCCAGGCCCACCACGGCACGTCGCGAAGCGGCGCCCATTCGAGCCGCGGCTGAGTGACCGCAAGCACCGCGAGAAGGGCCGCGGTCCCAACCGCGAAGGAAATGACCGCAGCGAGGATCACCGACCCGCTCTCGCGCGCGAGCACGGCATTGGTCGGCGGCTGGGCGGCGGTCATCGCGCCCGCGATGAAGATCAGCAAAGCGGGCAGGACCAGGGCGGTGGGCATGTCTCGTCTCCTCACCCGAACCAAACCGTCATGCTGAACTTGTTTCAGCATCCATTTGCAAACCGCGCTGCGGACGTAGGAATGGACCCTGAAACGAGTTCAGGGTGACGAAAGCGCTCACCCCGAGCGCAAAGTCGCGACGGCGGCGTCGCGTTCCATCAGGTAGAGGAGGAGCCGCGCCGCCTTGCCGCGCTCGCCCTCGAGGCCTCCGTCGCGGTCGACGAGAAGACGGGCGTCGTCGGTCGCGGCAGGGACGAGCTCCTGAACGAGCTCCGGCGTGGCAAGGCGGAACTGCGCCTCGCCGGACTGGCGCGTGCCCAATATCTCGCCGCCCCCGCGCAGGCGCAGATCCTCTTCGGCGATGCGGAAGCCGTCATTGGTCTCGCGCATCAGGGCGAGGCGGGCCCGGGTGGTCTCGTTGAGAGCGTTGCCGCGCAGCAGCAGGCAGACGCTGTGCTGATCGCCGCGCCCCACCCTTCCCCGCAGCTGGTGGAGCTGGGCGAGGCCGAAGCGGTCGGCGCCCTCGATGATCATCAGGGTCGCGTTGGGCACGTCGACCCCGACCTCGATCACCACCGTCGCGACGAGGACCTTCAATTCGCCGCGCTGGAAGGCGGCCATGACGGCGTCTTTCTCCGGCCCCTTCATCCGGCCATGGACGAGGCCGACCGTGTCGCCGAAGCGCAGGCGCAGCACCCGCGCCCGTTCCTCGGCGGCGGCGAGGTCGCTCGCCTCATTCTCCTCGACGAGCGGGCACACCCAATAAGCCTGCTTGTCCTGGGCGATGTGGCGGCCAAGGCCGGCGATCACCTCGTCGACTCGGTCGACGCTGAGCACGCGGGTCTCGATCGGCTGGCGCCCGGGCGGCATCTCGTCGAGGCGGCTGACGTCCATCTCGCCATATTGGGTCAGCGTCAGGGTGCGCGGGATCGGGGTCGCGGTCATGACGAGAAGATGCGGCGGCCGCTCCGCCTTGGCGGTCAGCATCATGCGCTGGGCCACTCCGAAGCGGTGCTGCTCGTCGATCACCGCGAGGCCGAGGCGGCGGTAGCTGACCGCCTCCTGGAAGATCGCGTGGGTGCCGATCAGGATGTGGATCGAGCCGTCGGCAAGCCCCATCAGCGTCGCCTCGCGTGCGCGGCCCTTGTCGCGGCCGGTGAGGATGGCGACGTTGATCGGCAAGCCGGCGAGCTGCCGGCGGATCGTCTCGTAATGCTGGCGGGCAAGGATCTCGGTCGGCGCGAGCAGGGCCGCCTGCGCTCCGGCCTCGGCGGCGATCAGCATCGCCTTGAGCGCCACCAGCGTCTTGCCCGAACCGACGTCGCCCTGGAGCAGGCGAAGCATCGGCATGTCCTGGGCGAGATCGCCCTCGATCTCCCCGATCGCGCGCTGCTGCGCCCCGGTCGGCGCATAGGGCAGCTTGAGCATCGCGCGCAGATTCCCGGCGCCCTTCAACGGCACGCCCTTGCGCCGCCGCGACGAGGCGCGGACGAGGCTCAAGGCGAGCTGGTTGGCGAAGATCTCGTCATAAGCGAGCCGCTCGCGCGCTTTTATTTCATCTCCCCTCCCGCTTGCGGGAGGGGCCGGGGGTGGGCGTGGGTTCCGTTGTGTGAATGGCCCACCCCTAACCCCTCCCGCAGGCGGGAGGGGGACTTACAACAACAGGAGAACTGCAATGACGGCTCAGAGAGGGTCGGCCTTCCTGCTGAAGGTCGGCGATGGCGGCGCGTACCAGACGGTGGCGGGCCTCAGGACGACGCAGATGTCGATCAACGGCGACACCGTGGTGGTGACGCACAAGGAAAGCGGCGGGTGGCGCGAGCTGCTGTCGGGCGCGGGGACGCGCTCGGTGAGCGTGAGCGCGGCGGGGATCTTCCTCGGCAGCGCGGCGGAAGCCTCGGTGCGGGGGCACGCGCTGGCGGGGACGATCGCGGACTACGAGCTGTCGTTCGAGGACGGCGAGAAGTTGCGCGGGGCATTCCTGGTGCAGCGGCTCGACTACGCCGGCGATTTCAACGGCGAGCGCAACTACACGCTGCAGCTCGAAAGCTCGGGCCCGGTGGTGCCGGCATGACCCGCGCTCAAGTAGCCGAAGGCGGTAGCGCGGACCAAAAGCCCGCGAACGCGGTGCGAGGCGAGGCCGGGTTCGTCGTGGCGGGGCGCGAGCGGGTGCTGCGACCGACCTTCGCGGCGCTGGTGGCGGCGGAGCAGGAGCTGGGATCGCTCTACGCGCTGGTCGAGCGGGCGAGCGAGGGGCAGTTGCGGCTGGCCGAGCTGGCGGCGCTGTTCTGGCACTGCCTGGCCGAGCGCGAGGGCGTGGACCGCGAGGCCGTCGGCGAGGCGGTGATGGCCGCGGGGCTGGCCGGATGCGCGGGGCCGCTGCGCTGCCTGCTCGGGCAGATCCTGCAGGGGGTGAGGTGAGCACCTTTGCGGACACCGCGCGGCGGCTCTCCGGCACTGCGGCGAGGGTTCTGGGGTGGCGGCCGGGGGAGTTCTGGGCGGCGACGCCGGCCGAGCTGGCCGCGGTGTTCGAGCCGCCGGGCGGTGCGGCAGCGGCGCCGCTGAGCCGGAGCGAGCTGAACGCGCTGATGGAGCGGGATCATGGATGACGAGATCGAGACGCTGATGGTCGAGGTGCGGGCGAGCACGTCGGGCTTTCGCCACGACATCGAGGCGATGCGCGGGGCGTTCGACGCGACCCTGGTGAGCGGATTCGAACGCGCCGGGGGCGTGCTGGAGCGCGGGCTGCTGGCGGCGATCAGGCGCGGGAGCCTGGGGTTCGAGGACCTCAAGCGCGTGGCGCTCTCGGCGATGGACCAGATCGCGGCGCAGGCGGTGCGCGGCGGGATCGGGGCGCTGCTGGGGGGCGGTCCGGCTCCGGCGGGCGGCGGGCTGGGCTCGCTGCTGAGC
>JAEZFL010000151.1 GCA_023417515.1 Pseudomonadota bacterium
CCGCCGGCTCGGCGGGCGGCTGCGACGCGGGCGCGGCCGGCTTGTCGAGGACGACCGGTGGCGGCGCGGCCTCGTCCGGGAGCGCCGGCTTGCCCCAGTCGCTGTCGATCAGGGCGGCCGGGTGCGCCTTCATGATCGCCTCATTCTGCTCGCGCCATTTCTTCTCGAGCTCGGCGATCTCGGTTTCGCGCATCATCTGGTCGACTCCGAGGCGGAACTGGCTCGCCATGTTGCGCGCCTTGCCCACCCACCGGCCGACCTCGCGCATCACCCGCGGCAGGTCCTTCGGCCCGATCACCACGACGGCGACCAGCACGATCAGGAACAGCTCGCTGGAATCGACCCCGAACATCGAACGATCCTATTTCGTCATGCCGGACTTGATCCGGCATCTACCTCTTCTTTCCTGAAGAAAGGTGGACCCCGGCTCAAGCCTGTCCTGAGCGACGCCGCAGGCGCTGTCGAAGAGGCCGGGGTGACGGGACTTTAGACCGCCACCCCTGCAATTGCCTCAGCTTTTGTCGAGGTCGGCGGTCGGCTGGGCGGACGCGGTCGGGGTCTCGCCCGGGCGCTCGTCGCTCAACCGCGGCTGCGGGCGCGGCGCGGCCGGCTCGTCCTCCTCGTTGAGGCCCTTCTTGAAGCTCTTGATGCCGCGTCCGAGGTCACCCATCACGCCGGAAATCCGGCCGGCGCCGAACAGCAGCATCACGACCAGCAGAACGATCAGCCAGTGCCAGATGCTCGTCATACCCATTGAAAATTCTCCTCGCGGCCGTGCTTACACCTAAGCGGCGCCATTGTCAGTTTCCAGATCGAGCAGCCCGGCGTCCTCGCCCGCGCGTTCCAGGGCGACGTCGATCGGGTCGAGCAGCCCCGCGGCCTTGAGGTCGTCGATGCCGGGCAGGTCGCGCCGGCTGGCAAGGCCGAAATGGGACAGGAAGGTCGCCGTCGTCGCGAAGGTCAGCGGCCGCCCCGGGGCCTCGCGCCGGCCCGCCGGCCGCACCCAGCCCGCCTCCAGCAGCACGTCGAGCGTGCCCTTGCTGATCTGCACGCCGCGGATCGCCTCGATCTCGGCGCGGCTGACCGGCTCGTGATAGGCGATGATCGCCAGCGTCTCGACCGCGGCGCGGCTGAGCTTGCGATTCTCCTCGCGCTCGCGGCGAAGCAAAGGCGCGAGGTCGGCAGCGGTCTGGAAATGCCAGCGCCCGCCCCGTTCGACCAGCTCGACCCCGCGCCCGGCATAGTGATCGCGAAGCTCCTGAAGCGCGGCGCGCACCGCGAGCGCCTCTCCCGCCATCTCGGCGATCTCGTCGGCGGTCAGCGGCTCCTCGGCGGCGAACAGGATCGCCTCCACCGCACGCAAAAGCTCGTCCGGCTCGTTCACAGATCATCCTCCCTGTGAGGCGAAGCCTCATGGGGAGGGAGACCGCTCGCGAAGCGAGTGGTGGAGGGGCAATTCTGCGCCAAGCCCCTCCACCATGCTGCGCATGGTCCCCCTCCCCATCGCTTCGCGACAGGGAGGATTGCGATCCCTCCCCTCATGCCCGCCTCAACAGCAATTCGCCGAACGGCTCGTCCTGGGCGATGGCGACCTTGCCCTGGCGCGCCAGCTCGAGCGCGGCGACGAAGCTCGAGGCCAGCGCCGAGCGGCGATATTCGCCGTCCTGGGTCTCGGGAAGGAAGCTCCTGATGTCCGTCCAGTCGACGCGCACGCCGATCAATTGCTCGATCCGCTCAAGCGCCTCGTCCAGGGTCATCACCGGCCGCCGGGCGACCATGTGCACGACCGGCTCGCTTCGCGCCCGCACCCGCCCGTAAGCGGCGATGAGATCGTAAAGCTCGGCCTGCCAGCGCGCCCGGCGGATCAGCGGCAGCCCCTCCGGACGCCCACGCAGGAACACGTCGCGGCCGATCCGGTCGCGCGCGATCAGCCGAGCCCCCGACTCGCGCATCGCGTCGAGCCGCTGGAGGCGCAGCTGCAGCCGAAGCGCCAGCTCCTCCGGGCTCGGCTCGACCTCGGGGTCCTTGGGCAGCAGCAGGCAGGATTTGAGATAAGCGAGCCACGCCGCCATCACGAGATAGTCGGCCGCGATCTCCAGCTTCAGCCGGCGGGCGTCGGCGATGAACGCGAGATATTGCTCGACCAGGGCGAGGATCGAGATCTTCGCCAGGTCGACCTTCTGGGCCCGCGCCAGATTGAGCAGCAGGTCGAGCGGCCCCTCCCAGCCGTCGATGTCCAGCCGAAGCCGGTCGGGCTCGTCGGGCGCGTCGAAGGGGTCGGGCGAATCCACGACGAAAAGGTGTAGCGAGTCCCGCCGTCGAGTGAAGGGCGATCCGGCGCGATCGGGCAAGCGGGCACAGGATTCTGTGGATCGCTGCGCGGCTCGGAAGGGGCGGAAGGGCCACCTCCCCAGGCGCCTTCCGCAGGTTCGTGTCGAAGCGCGGGAGAGGAATGTCCGCGCCGGCCATCCCATGCGGCAGGCGCCGGCCGAGCGCACCCACACAGGTGAGTGAAACGGCACCTTTTCGCGAAGGCCGGTGAGAGCCGCGCATGCCGGGTTGAACGCCCGCCGGCCGGCCGAACCGGCAATCCGTCTTCCAACCCCGCCACAACAGCCTATGTCGCTGTCAGGGCTCGTCGCCGCGCGGCGCTCCCCTGCATTTCTAGCGAGAAGGTCCTCCCGATGGTCACCAAAGCCTATGGCGCCTATGCCGCCGACAAGCCGCTCGAGCCGATCGACATCGAGCGCCGCCCGCCGGGGCCGAGCGACGTCGAGATCGCCATCGCTTATTGCGGCGTGTGCCATTCGGACCTCCACACCGTTCGCTCGGAATGGGGCGGCACCATCTATCCCTGCGTGCCGGGCCACGAGATCGTCGGCCATGTCACCGCGGTCGGCGGCAAGGTCACCCGCTTCAAGGTCGGCGACGCGGTCGGGGTCGGCTGCATGGTCGATAGCTGCCAGCATTGCGCCGCCTGCACCGACGGGCTCGAGCAATATTGCGAGAACGGCTTCACCGCGACCTACAATTCGCAGACGAAGGACCCGCCCGGCCACACCCTCGGCGGCTATGCCGATCGCATTGTCGTCACCGAGAAGTTCGTCCTCAAGATCAATCATCCTGAAGAGCAGCTCGCGGCCGTGTCGCCGCTGCTCTGTGCCGGGATCACCACCTGGTCGCCGCTCCGTCACTGGAATGTCGGCCCCGGCATGAAGGTCGGCGTGGTCGGCATCGGCGGGCTCGGCCATATGGGGGTGAAGCTCGCCGCCGCACTCGGCGCCCATGTCGTCGCCTTCACCACGTCGGAGAGCAAGCGCCAGGCCGCGCACGACCTCGGCGCCCACGACGTCGTCGTCTCGCGCGACCGCGAGGCGATGAAGGCCCATGCCGGCAGCTTCGACTTCATCCTCAACACCGTCGCGGCGAGCCACGACCTCGACGCCTTCACCAAGCTGCTGGCGCGCGACGGCACGATGTGCCTGGTCGGAGTCCCCGAGCATCCCCACCCTTCGCCCAATATCGCGGTGCTGATCTTCGGCCGCCGCAGGATCGCCGGCTCGCTGATCGGCGGAATCCCCGAAACCCAGGAGATGCTCGATTTCTGCGCCGAGAAGGGCATCGTCGCCGACATCGAGATGATCCGGATGGACGAGATCGACGCCGCTTATGAGCGGATGCAGAAGAGCGACGTGAAATACCGCTTCGTCATCGACTCGGCGACTCTCGCGGGCTGACCGAAGCGAGGGGGAGTGAAATGAAGACCGTCACCACCGCGATCGACATCGCGGCGTCTCCGGCGCGGGTCTGGCAGATCCTGACCGACTTTGGCGCGAACGCCGAGTGGAACCCGTTCATCACCGCCATCTCCGGGCCGCTGGAGGTGGGCAGGCATCTGTCCATCCATGTCCAGCCCCCGGGCGGCAAGGGCATGGGCTTCAAGCCGCGCGTCCTGGCCGTCGAGCCGGAGCGCGAGCTGCGCTGGAAGGGCCGCCTGCTGGTCCCCGGCCTGTTCGACGGCGAGCATTATTTCCGGCTCGAGGCGACCGCCGCGGGCACGCGCCTCCATCATGGCGAGCGGTTCGGCGGCCTGTTCGTCGCCTTGATGTCGGCCAAGGCGTTCGCGCCGATCCGCCGGGGCTTCGAAGCGATGAACGAGGCGCTCAAGGCGCAGGCCGAAGGCTGAACCGGGTCGCCCGCCCCTTCCCCGTCATGCCGGGCTCGATCCGGCATCCACCTTTGTCCCTTCATCAGCCGCTCTGGCACGGGCGGTCACTTCCTGTAACGCAGCAGGCATGATGATCCGCCGCCTCGTCCAGCTTTTTGCCGGTCTTGTTCTCTTCGGCATCTCCACGGCGATGATGGTCCGTTCCGATCTCGGGCTCAATCCCTGGGATGTATTCCACCAGGGCGTGGCGGACCGAACGCCGGTCAGTCTCGGCACTGTCATCGTCATCGCGGGCGCGATCGTCCTCTTGCTGTGGATTCCGCTTCGGCAGCGGCCCGGGCTGGGGACCGTCAGCAACATCTTCGTGATCGGTCTCACCGCCGACCTGGGCTTGTGGCTGATCCCGGAGGTCGTGTCGCTGCCCACGCGCGCCGCTCTGCTCGCGGCGGGCATCGTCCTCAACGGCATCGCGACCAGCGCCTATATCGGCGCGGGGCTCGGCCCCGGCCCTCGCGACGGGCTCATGACCGGTCTGGCGGCCCGCACCGGCTGGTCGATCCGAGCCGTGCGCACGGGGATCGAGCTGACCGTGCTCGCGCTCGGATGGCTGCTCGGCGGCACGGCCGGCATCGGCACGATCCTCTACGCCATCACGATCGGTCCGATCGTTCACCTGACCCTGTCTTTCTTCACGATCCGCCCCGCACCCGGGCACGGCAACGACGATAGCGACCTCGACCCCCGCTAAGGTGCGGGCGCCGGGCTGGGGCAACGCGGTGCCGTCGGGCGCGGCGTGGGGTCATTCGCTGCGGCAGGCCACCAGGCCGGCGTCGGCGATCGTGCCGGATTCGAACAGCAATGCGCGGGCCGACTGGGCGAAGCGGAGTCGCAGCACATCGTCGGCGGGCGGGCCTTCAGCGGTGCAGCGGGAGGCGATGTCGTAGCCGCCGGGCACTTCGGTGACCCGCGAGAAGCGGCACACCGAGCCGGCCGGGGTGGCGAGCGAGGTTCCGGTGAACTCCCACGCGGCGGTCCGGCAGGCGCGCGCGTCCGCCGCCCAGCGGCCGACGAAGCGGTAGGCGGCAGGCGCCGCAGCCTCGGCGGCGGGGATGTCGCTGCGGTGGATTCGCCATTGCCGTTGCTCGGCCGTTGCGCCGGGAACGTCGTTGACCCGCCTCAGCGTCATCGTCCCGCGCCGGCTGAACGGGGCGCCGCCGCGCACTCGTCCATAGACCTGCACCGGCACCTCGACATAGGCCGATCCCGCCGCGCCCTCGATCCGGCCGGGAGTGCCGATATTGGCATGATATTCGGCATAAGGCGCGAAGCCGGCGGCGAACTGCGCCGCGCTCATTCCGCTCGCCCGGCCGCCGTCCGACCACAGCCGCCAGGCCTCCTCGTGGCGGCCGGCCTCGATCAGCGCGAAATAATGCTGCAGCACCTGCCCCGCCCCTTGCGCGCTCTTCGGGTCGATCGGCCCTTCGGCAAGCGGCGTCCGCTCGTCCGGCAGCCCGCCCGGCTGCCCCGGCGCGGGCGGCGCGAGGGGAGAGCCGCCAGTCTCGTTGTCGGGGGCCGCAGAGGGCTTCTGGCCCGAGCAGGCGAACAACAGGGCGGTGCTGAAGAGAAACAGGATGCGCATGCCCTATGGACGGGCGAGGGCGTGCGCCGGTTCCTCGGCTCGCCGCCTGGAAACCCCAAAAGCCCTCCCCCTTGTGGGGAGGGCTGCCCATCACCTAAGCGGACTGGAATTCAGAGCTTGAGAAAGCGGTCGGCGACGTCGCGGGCGAGCCGCGCGGGCCGCTTGGTGTGCGCGTCGAGGCAGCACCAGCTGCTCTTCACTTCCGCCAATATGTCCTCGCCGCGCTTGACCAGCGTGCTGAAGAAGGCGCGGGCGCCCTGCATTCCGTCGGCGACCACCTCGGCGATGACCGCATCCTTGAGGAAGGCGGGCTTGCGGTAGGTGATCTCGTGCTTGAGCGCGACCCACAAATGGGCGGCGACCGCCTCGGCCGGCGCCACCTTCTCCCAATAGGCCACCACCGATTCCTGCACCCACTTCAAATACACGGCGTTGTTGACGTGCCCCATATGGTCGATGTCGGATGCGTCGATGGCGATCTGGTGGCGGAACATGCGCCCAAGATCATACGCGCTTACACCAGTGTCAATAAGCCTCGCTAAAGATAAGCGAGCAGCGAGTCGCGCTTGGCGAGAAGCTCGGCGGGCAAGGCCGGCGCCGCCGGCGCAGGGACCAGCGCCCGCGCCAGCCGAGCCTCGGCCGCCGCGGTCGGAGGCGGCAGCGCCTCGGCC
>JAEZFL010000031.1 GCA_023417515.1 Pseudomonadota bacterium
CTCACGCCCTTCGACCGGGACCGCACGGGCATCGTGATGGGTGACGGCAGTGCGATGTTCGTCATCGAGAGTGAGTAACACGCCCGCGAGCGCGGGGCCCGCATCCTGGCCGAGATCGTCGGCTACGCATCGCTGGCCGACGGCCCGCACCCGTCGGCGCCGGAACCGAACGGGACGTGGGAGGCGTTGGTGATGCGCAAGGCGCTGGCCAACGCCGGGCTGGAGCCCACCGACGTCGACGCCGTGTACGCCCACGCCACCGGAACCGCCAAGGGCGACACCGCCGAGATCCGCGCGATCAACTCCGTGCACGGCGGCCGGAACCTGCCGGTCACCGGCATCAAGGGACACACCGGCCACACCGGTGCGGCGTCCGGGGCGATGAGCGCGGTCGCGGCGCTGGAGACCTTCGAATCCGGGATGCTGCCGAATGCGTTCGGGACCGACGTCGTGGATCCCGAAGCGGACTTCCGGGTGATCACCGAGAAGCCGGCGCAGGTGGAAGCCGATGTCATCCAGATCAATTCGTTCGGATTCGGCGGCCAGAACGCGTCGCTGATCCTGCGCCGCCCGTCCTCCTGACCACCCCCACCCACACGAAAGGTACTTCTCCATGGGCAACGTGCAATACGACTTCACCGGACGGTCCGTGATCGTCACCGGCGCCGCGCGCGGCATCGGGTTCGAGCTCGGTTCGTTCTTCGCCAACGCCGGCGCGCAGACCTACATGGTCGACAACGACGCCGACGAACTCAAGGACGCGGCCAAGCGGGCCGGTGGCGTCGCGGTGGTCGCCGATGTCGGCAGCACCGCCGACGTGGACGCCGCGGTGGCCGCGGTCGTCGAGGACAGCGGCAAGGTCGACGTCGTGGTGAACAACGCCGGAGTGTTGCGCGACAGGGTGGTCTGGAAGCTGACCGACGACGACTGGGAGGAGGTGCTCAACGTCCACGCGGGCGGCACGTTCCGGTTCACGCGCGCCTGCGTCCCGCACTTCCGCGAGCGTTCGTTCGGCCGGATCATCAACATCACGTCCTACACGGGCCTGCGCGGCAATCCCGGCCAGTCGAACTACGGCACCGCCAAGGCGGGCATCATCGGGTTCACCAAGACCGCCGCCAAGGAGCTGGCCCGGTTCGGTATCACGGTCAACGCGATCGCGCCGAACGCCGAGACCCGGATGGTCGCCTCCATCCCGCCGGACAAGAAGGCCGAGATGGCGGCGGCGATCCCGATGGGGCGGTTCGCCCAGCCGAGTGAGATGTGCCCGGCCATCGGATTTTTGGCGTCCGAGGAAGCCGGGTTCATCACCGGCACCGTGCTGGCCGTCGACGGCGGGATGTCGATGTGAGCGGACTGACCATCGCCTCGCTGACCGAACAGAAGGATCTCGATCTGGGGCGAAGCCACTGGATGGAGATCGACCAGAAGCGCATCGACGTGTTCGCCGAGATCACCGAGGACCCGCAGTGGATCCACGTCGATCCCGTGCGCGCCGCCGAAGGCCCGTTCGGCACCACCATCGCCCACGGCTACCTGACGATGTCGCTGATCGCCCCGGTTCTCAACGAGTTGTTCGTGGTCGACGACGCCGTCGCGTCGATCAACTACGGCGCCAACAAGGTTCGCTTCCCGGCGTTCGTTCCGTCCGGCGCCCGGCTGCGTGGGCATCTCGTCCTGCTCGGGGCCGAGGCGGTCACCGGCGGAGTTCAGGCCTCGCTCCGGGTGACGATGGAGATCGAGGGCGGCGACAAGCCGGCCTGCGTAGCCGACATCCTGATCCGGCTGCGAGGTGCCGAATGAGGGCGTTCCGGCTGCACTCCTACGACGGGCCGTCCGGCCGGTCGCTCGACGAGGTCCCCGATCCGTCCGGGGACGCCGAGACAGCGGTCGTCGACGTCCGGGCCATCGGCATCAACTTCCCCGACCTGCTGTTGACCAAGGGGCAGTACCAGCGCAAGCCGGACACCCCGTTCACCCCCGGCTGTGAGGTCGCTGGGGTGATCCGTTCTGCCCCAGAGGGATCCGGCTGGTCACCCGGTGACCGGGTGATGGCGTTCATCTGGGACGGCGCCTACGCCGAGTCCGTGGCGATCCCGGTGCGCTCGCTGGTCGCGATCCCCGACGACATGGGGTTCGACGTCGCGGCGGCGCTGGTGGTCAATCACCACACCGTGCACTTCGCGCTGGCCCGGCGCGGCCACCTGCGGGCCGGGGAGAACGTGTTGGTGATGGGCGCAGGCGGCGGTATCGGCAGCGCCGCGGTGCAGGTCGCCAAGGGACTCGGGGCGCGGGTGATCGCCGGGGTGAGCGCCGGCGAGACCGGCAGGGGTCAGGTCAGCGTGGCCGAGGAGTCCGGCGCCGACGAGGTCATCGTCCTGGAGAAGGGTTTCTCCGCCCAGGTTCGCGACCTCACCGGCGGCGAGGGCGTCGACGTGATCCTGGACCCGCTGGGCGACTGGCTGTTCGACGAGGGTGTGCGGGCGCTGGCCTCGGAGGGCCGGATCCTGGTCGTCGGATTCGCCGCGGGCGACATCGCGTCGCTGCGGACAAACCGTCTGCTGCTGCGCAATGTGTCGGCGGTCGGCGTGGCCTGGGGGGCGACCCTGGACAAGGATCCCGCGCTGCTGGCGTGGGGCGCCGAGGCCCTGCACCGGATGTACGCCGAGGGCAGCGTCCGGCCGCAGATCGGCCAGCGGTTCTCGTTCGACGAGATTCCGGTCGCCCTGGACAAACTCGACGCGCACGGAATCCGCGGCAAGGCCATCGTGGAGCTGACCTGACGACGGTCTGCGAAAGTTGCTAATTCTGGCCCTCGCAGTGGGGTTAGTCTGACGTGGTGGACAAGGTATTCGCCGGCATCCGGCTGCGGAGGCTGCGTGAGGAACGTGGCCTCAGCCAGGTCGAGCTCGCGCGAATCCTTGCCATCTCGTCGAGCTATCTGAACCAGATCGAGCACGACGCCCGGCCGATGACGGTCACCGTGCTGGTGCGGTTGACCGAGGTGTTCGGCATCGACCCGGCGTTCTTCGC
>JAEZFL010000074.1 GCA_023417515.1 Pseudomonadota bacterium
CCCCCGTTCCGTCGGCACCTCCCGCTCCCGCTCCCGCCCCCACGCCGGCGCAGCCCGAACCGGCCCCGGCGCCGAAGAAGCGCCCGGCGCGCGCCAAGCGGGCCAAGCCCGAGGTGCCCGGCTGGGAGGACGTCCTGCTGGGTGTCCGCTCCAGCGGCGACCGGTAGACCTCAGGCCATTCCCGACGTCGCCATCGCGAGCAGCACCAGCCACCCGCCGGCGACTCCGACGCCGGATCCCAGCACGAACCAGCGCGCCACCGGCAGGCGCCGCCACCCCCACACCGTGGGGGCGAGTCCGCCGACCGCCACCAGGTTCAACCCGATCGCCAGCAGCGGATGCACCCGGATCAGCCCCAGGCTGAGCACCACGATCGCGGCCCCGACGACCGCCGCCGTGAACGCGGCCACGGTCAAGCCGGTGCCCCACGGGGTGGGTGCGGCGTCCCGGCTCGGGGTGTCCCTGTTGTAGACCACGGTGCCGAATCTAACCGCTGCTGCGGGCCCGCTCGTAGAACGCCAGCGCCGCGGCCGTGGCGACGTTGAGCGAATCGGTGCCGCGCGACATCGGGATGCGCACCCGCGCATCGCTGGCCCGCATGACGGTCTCGGTCAGACCGGGCCCCTCGGCGCCGACCAGGAACGCCAGACGCTGATCGCGGCGCTGCTCCACCGCGTGCGCCAGCGTCTCCGCCCGCGCGTCCGGAGTCATCGCGATGAGCTGAAAGTCGTTGGCGCGCAGGATGTCCAGATCCTGCGGCCAGCTCTGCGCCCGGGCGAACGGAACCAGCAGCGCGTGCCCCATCGAGACCCGGACCGCACGCCGGTACAGCGGGTCGGCACAGCCCGCGCCGAACACCACGGCGTCGACGTCCAACCCCGCCGCGTTGCGGAAGATCGAGCCCAGGTTCTCGTGGTCGTTGACGCCTTCGAGCACCGCGATGGTGCGGGCGCCGTCGATCACCTCGGACACGGTGAGTTCGGGGGCGCGGCGCGCGGCGGCCAGCACCCCACGGTTGAGATGGAACCCGACCACCTCGGCCATCACCTCGGCGCTGACCCGGTGATACGGCACGTCGACCCCGGCGAGGTCGGGCGCCAACTCGCGCAACCGCCGGTCGGTGCCCAGCAGCGCGTGCGGGACGAACCGAGACGCCAGCATGCGCTGCACCACCAACACGCCCTCGGCGATCACCAGACCCTTGCCGCTGGGTAGATCCGGCCTGCGGTCGACACTGTTGAGGTCACGGAAGTCGTCGAGTCGCGGGTCCGCCGGGTCGGTGACGTCGATCACCTCAACGTCGTTGACGATCATGCTGTTTCGAGACGGACGGCGGCCAACACAGCGCTGAGAGTACCTACCGTCGCGCGGTTGTTAAGTTGGAGGCGATGGACACCGACTCCGAACCGCAGCCACCTCCGCTGCCCGCGGCGCTGCTCACGCCGTGGCCGGTCATCGTGGTCATCGCGTGCGGATGGCTGGTCGCGGCGGTGCTGGCGTTCACCGTCGGCGCCCTGCACGAATGGCGTCCGATCACCGTGGCCGGGCTGGCCGTCGGAGTGCTTGGCACGACGATCTTTCTGTGGCAACGTCACGCGGTGCGCCGCGGGCACCGCGGTGCGCAACGCGGCTTGACGTAGGAGGAAATGCGATGGCAGCGCCGGTCTTGCAAGCCGAGGTCGACATCAACGCGCCGGTGTCCAAGGTCTGGGCGCTGGTCTCGGACCTGCGCAGGATGCCGCAGTGGAGCCCGCAGTGCCGGCTGATGAAGCCGATTGGGCAGCTTCGCCCGGGTGCTCGCACCGTGAACTTCAACAGGCGCGGATTCCTGTTCTGGCCCACCACATGCCGCATCACCGAGGTCATCCCGGAGAAGAAGCTGGCGTTCCGGGTCAACGAGAACAACACGGTGTGGAGCTACGAGCTGGAGCCGACGGAAGCCGGGACCCGGCTGGTCGAGACCCGCCACGCCGAGAACGGCACGACAGCGGTGTCGAACTTCCTGGTCGGCAAGTTCATGGGCGGCGTGCCCAGTTTCGAGCAGGAGCTCATCGAGGGGATGAACGCGTCGCTGACGCGCATCAAGTCCGCCGCCGAGAGTTAGCTCAGCGCTGGTCCTGGCGCCAGGGGGCCTACTCGCTTCGCTCGGGGCTGTCTACTCGCTCCGCTCGACGAGATCGAGGACCCCGTCGTCGTACGGATCGAACAGCGGGGACCCGGTGCCCGGAGGCGCCGGGGTCTCCGAGTGCGCACCGCATCCGTACTCGGCGTCCACGACGTGGCCGTCGGCGGAGTATTCGTTGGCGCACACCCCGAACATCACACCGAGCGCTCCGCCGAGCGGCAGGTAGAAACCGCAGTCGCGGCACATGCGGCGGGTGGCCCGCGCCATCGCCGAGCCGGGGCCGTACTCGCCGTCGTGCCAGCGCTGGGCGGCGTCGTTGCGGCCCCACAGGCTCAGCACCTGGCGACGGCCCAGCCCCCCCTCAACCGCGACCTCGTCGATCTGCGGATCGCCGGTGGCGGTGTAGCCGGGCACCAGCCGCGGATCGTCGGCGGGGGGTGCAAGCAGGTCGCCGGGACCGAGGTCGCCGGGGCGCACCCGCTCATCCCAGGGCACCCACTTCGGCGCGAGCAACGCCGTCGGGCCCGGGACGAGGACGACCTCGCTGATCGTCGCGTGCTCCGCGCCGGGACAGGCAGCCACCACGACGGCCCACTGCCACCCGCGATAGCCGGGCATCTCGGCCAGGAATCGGTGGGTGGCCGAACTCGGATCCTCGAACTCCACGCCGAGGTACTCGCCGACGGACTCCTCACCGCTGCCCTCCACGATTGTGGCGCGCGCCTGCTCGACCGCGCCCGACAGCACGGCCTCCAGGTCGGGGCCGGGGGCGTCGGACACCGGTTGTTCCGGCGCGTGGCCGGGGTCGGTTGCCTGCGGATCGGGTTGGGTCATGCTGTCCATCGCCTCCAATACTGCCTGAGCCGGGCACGGGCCAGCCACACCGGTCGGCCAGACGGCCGCTGTCGTTCGCATAGGGGAGAATCGACGGCGTGACCGGATCGCGGCGTGACCACCGGGACCCTGACGGTCAGCAGGGCGGACGCTACTACCCGCCGCGCCCCCCTGCGGGCGAGCATCCGGGTATGGCGAACTACCCCAGCGATCCGGCGATGCGGCCGGGGAATCGTGGGTCGCGGCCCTACTC
>JAEZFL010000075.1 GCA_023417515.1 Pseudomonadota bacterium
GCGGGGGCCCGCCCGGGCGCGAGCCCTTGGCTCGCCCCCACCTCCGGCCCCTCCCCTGAAGGGGTGGGGGGACGCTCAGTCCAGATTCGGCCTCAGCCAGCGCATGGCCGTCTCCAGGTCGACCCCGCGCCGCGCCGCATATTCCTCGACCTGGTCGGGTCCGATCCGCGCAACCCCGAAATACTGGCTGTCGCGGTGGCCGAAATAGAAGCCGGAGACGGCGCTGGTCGGAAGCATCGCGAAATGGTCGGTGAGCGTGACTCCGGCTGGCCCCTCGCCATCTCCATCGCCGAGCATCTGGAACAGGATCGGCTTCAAACTGTGGTCCGGGCAGGCCGGATAGCCGGGCGCCGGCCGGATGCCCTCATATTGCTCGCGGATCAGGTCCTGGTTGGTGAGGTGCTCGGTGCCGGCATAGCCCCACATGCTCTCGCGGACATAAGCGTGGAGGGTCTCGGCGAACGCCTCGGCCAAACGGTCGGCGAGCGCCTTCAGGAGGATGTCCGAATAATCGTCATTCTGCTCCTTGAACCGGGCGAGGTGTGCGTCGAGCCCGTGGATTCCGACCGCGAAGCCGCCGATCCAGTCCTCGCCGTCCGGATCGATGAAGTCGGCGAGGCACATGTTCGGCCGGCCCTCCCGCTTCTTCACCTGCTGGCGAAGCATCGGCAGCCGGGTCCAGTCGTTGCCGGCGAGGACGAGGATGTCGTCGCCCTCCCGCTTGCAGCGCCACAGCCCGACCGTGCCGCGCGGGGTCACCCAATGCTCGGCGATGATCTTGTCGAGCATGGCCTGCGCATCGTTGAACAGGTTGCGCGCGCTCTCGCCGACCACCTCGTCGTCGAGGATGGCGGGATAGGTGCCGGCCAGCTCCCAGGCGCGGAAGAAGGGCGTCCAGTCGATCGCCGAGCGAAGCTCGCGCAGCGGCCATTCGCCGAAATTGTGGATTCCCGGCCGCGCCGGCGGCGGCGCCTTGCCGCTCGGATCGTAGGGGAAGGCGTTGGCGCGCGCTTCCTCGAGGGTCGACAGCTCGTTCTGGCCCTTGTTGGCGCGGGTCTCGCGGATCTGGCTGTAGTCGGCCGCGGTCTTGTCGACGAGCGGCTCCTTCTGGGTGTCCGAGACGAGGCTGGAGGCGACTCCGACGGCGCGGCTGGCGTCGAGGACGTGGATGACCGGGCCTTCATAAGCCGGGTCGATCCGGAGCGCGGTGTGGACCTTCGAAGTTGTCGCGCCGCCGATGAGAAGCGGCAGGTTGAGGCCCGCGCGCTGCATCTCGCTCGCGACGGTCACCATCTCGTCGAGCGACGGCGTGATGAGGCCGCTGAGGCCGATCATGTCGGCCTGGTTCTCCTTGGCCGAATCCAGGATGGTCTGCCACGGCACCATCACGCCGAGATCGATCACCTCGAAGCCGTTGCACTGAAGGACCACGCCGACGATGTTCTTGCCGATGTCGTGGACGTCGCCCTTGACGGTCGCCATCACGACCTTGCCCTTCCCGGCGGTGACGCCGTTCTTCTCCTTCTCCGCCTCGATGAAGGGGAGGAGGTGGGCGACGGCCTTCTTCATGACCCGCGCCGACTTCACCACCTGCGGAAGGAACATCTTGCCGGAGCCGAACAGGTCGCCGACGACGTTCATTCCGTCCATCAGCGGGCCCTCGATCACCTCGATCGGGCGCGGCGCGACCTGCCGTGCTTCCTCGGTATCCTCGACGACATAGGTGTCGATGCCCTTCACCAGCGCGTGCTCCAGCCGCTTCTCGACCGGCCAGGAGCGCCATTCCTCGGCCGCCTTCTCGGCCGCCGCGTCGGTGCCTCGATATTTCTCGGCGAGCGCGATCAGCCGCTCGGTGGCGTCGCCGCCTTCCCTGGGCGTACGGTCGAGGATGACGTCCTCGCAGGCCTCGCGAAGCTCGGGGTCGATCTGGTCGTAGACGTCGAGCTGCCCGGCGTTGACGATCGCCATGTCGAGCCCGGCGGGGATGGCGTGGTAGAGGAACACGCTGTGCATCGCGCGGCGCACCGGCTCGTTGCCGCGGAACGAGAAGCTGAGGTTGGAAAGGCCGCCCGAGATATGCGCCTTAGGGCAGCGGGCGCGGATCTCGCGCGCCGCCTCGATGAAGTCGAGCGCGTAGCGGCGATGCTCGTCGATTCCGGTCGCGATGGCGAAGATGTTGGGATCGAAGATGATGTCCTCGGGCGGGAAGCCGTCGCCGACCAGCAGGTCGTAGGCGCGCGTGCAGATCTCGACCTTGCGCTCCCTGGTGTCGGCCTGGCCGACCTCGTCGAACGCCATCACGACGACGGCGGCGCCATAGTCGCGGACCTTGCGCGCCTGCTCGAGGAAGGCCTCCTCGCCCTCCTTCATGCTGATCGAGTTCACGATCGGCTTGCCCGACACGCATTTGAGGCCCGCCTCGATCACGCTCCACTTGGAGCTGTCGATCATGAAGGGGACCTTGGCGATGTCCGGCTCGGCCGCGATCAGCTTCAGGAACGTGGTCATGGCGTACTCGGCGTCGAGCAGGCCTTCGTCCATGTTGATGTCGATGATCTGGGCGCCGTTCTCGACCTGGTCGCGCGCGACCTCGACCGCGGCGGCATAGTCGCCCGCCATGATCAGCTTCTTGAATTTCGCGGAGCCGGTGACGTTGGTCCGCTCGCCGATATTGACGAAGGCGCTCCCCTCTCCCCGCTGGCGGGGAGAGGGTGCCTCGCGCAGCGAGGCGGGAGAGGGGAAGTCGGACAACGCTTCGATCATCTCAGGCAACGCAGCTCTTTCTCAAATTCGTGGCCCCCTCTCCCGCCGCCTTCGGCGGCACCCTCCCCCATGAAGGGGAGAGGGGAGAGTCAGGCAGCAATCGTCATGGGTTCGAGGCCGGCGAGGCGGGTTCCGCCGGGGCAGCCCGGCACGCGGCGCGGGGGAATTCCCTCAACCGCCTTGGCGATGGCGGAGATATGCGCGGACGAGGACCCGCAGCAGCCGCCGAGGATATTGACGAGGCCGAGCTCTGCCCATTCGCGAACGAAGGCGGCGGTCTGCTCGGGCAGCTCGTCATAGGCGCCGAGCTCGTTGGGAAGGCCGGCATTGGGATAGGCCAGGATCAACGTGTCGGCGATCGCGCTCAGCGCCTGGACGTGCGGGCGAAGCTGGGTCGCGCCGAACGAGCAGTTGAGGCCGACGGTGAGCGGCCTGGCGTGACGGACCGCGTGCCAGAACGCCTCGACCGTGTGGCCCGAGAGATTGCGGCCCGACAGGTCGGTCAGCGTCATCGAGATCATCAAAGGCACGTCGCGGCCCGCGTCGCGCGCGGCTTCCTTGGCGGCCATGATGCCCGCCTTGGCGTTCAATGTGTCGAAGATCGTCTCGATGAGAATGAAATCGACCCCACCCTCGATCAACGCCGCGCTCTGCTCGCGATAGACGTCCTTCAGCCCGTCGAAGTCGATTTCGCGGAAGCCGGGATCGTTGACGTCGGGCGACAGCGACAAAGTCTTGTTGGTCGGCCCGATCGCACCGGCGACGAAGCGCGGGCGGCCGTCCCTTGCGGCGAAATCGTCCGCGGCGGCGCGGGCGATGCGCGCGGATTCGCGGTTGATGTCGGCGACGAGATGCTCGGCGGCGTAATCGGCCTGGCTGATGCGGTTGGCGCTGAACGTGTTGGTCGACACCATGTCCGCGCCGGCGGCGAGATAGGCGCGGGTGATCTCGTCGACCACGTCGGGCCGGGTGATCGCGAGAAGGTCGTTATTGCCCTTCTGGTCGCGGCCGAGGTCCAGGCTGCCGCGATAGTCGGCCTCGACCAGGCCCCGGTTCTGGATCTGAGTGCCGAAGGCGCCGTCGAAGATCAGGATGCGCTCGCAGGCGGCATCGCGGAGTTTCTGTGCGGCGCTCATGACCGCACCTCGTCACCTGACCCCGGCTCGTCACCCTGAACTTGTTTCAGGGTCCATTTGGCCGCGCCCGACGGTGACGCAGGAGAAAAGATGGATGCTGAAACAAGTTCAGCATGACGGAAGGGGTAAATCATGCCGCGCGCTCCTGAAGCGATTCGCCGCGCGGCCTCAGCCCCAGCAGGTGGCAGATGGCGTAGGACAGCTCGGCGCGGTTGAGGGTGTAGAAGTGGAAGTGGCGGACTCCGCCCGCATAGAGGCGACCGCACAGCTCGGCCGCGACCGTCGCGGCGACCAGCTGGCGCGCTGCCGGCAAGTCGTCGAGGCCCTCGAACAGCCGGTCCATCCAGTCCGGGATATGCGCTCCGCACGCGCCGGCGAACTTGCGGGTCTGCGCGACGTTCGAGACCGGCAGGATGCCCGGAACGATCTCCGCGTCGATGCCCATCGCCGCGGCCTGGTCGCGGAAGCGGAAGAAACATTCGGGCGAGAAGAAGAATTGGGTGATCGCGCGGTCGGCGCCGGCGTCGATCTTGCGCCACAGATTGTCGAGGTCGGCGGCGCGGTTGCGGCTGTCCGGGTGGCATTCCGGATAGGCGGCGACGCTGATCTCGAACGGCGCGATGTTCTTGAGCCCGGCGACCAGCTCGGCGGCGTTGGCATAGCCTTCGGGATGCGCCTCGAACGGTTCGCCGAGCACCGGCGGATCGCCGCGCAGCGCGACGATGTGGCGAACCCCTGCCTCCCAATAAGCGCGTGCGATCTCGTCGATCTCGCCCTTGGTCGCCTGAACGCAGGTGAGGTGCGCCGCGGCATTGAGCGGCGTTTCGCGCGCGATCCGCGTGACCGTGTTGTGAGTCCGCTCGCGGGTAGAGCCGCCCGCGCCATAGGTCACCGACACGAAGCGCGGCCCGAGCGGCGCCAGGGTCTGGACCGACTCCCACAGGGTCTGCTCCATCTTCTCCGTCTTGGGCGGGAAGAATTCGAAGCTGACCGCGATGTCGCCGGCCACGTTTTCGAACAGCGCGGGTGCGCCGGTGGGAGACGTACTCATGCGACCACCTTCAAGCGGGTTTCGGGCCGGGTTCCGGCCCAGATGGTGACGGTGAGCTCGCCGCCTTCGAGATGTTCGACGACCTCGCCCTCGAGCCCCGCGCCTTCGAGATAGCCGAGCATCACCTCGTCGGCGAAGCCGAGCCTGGCGTGGGCATCGAGGGTACGAAGCTCCTCGCGCTCGTGGGGCGCGAAATCGGCGATCAGCAGCCGGCCGCCGGGCGCGAGCAGGCGCGCCGCCTCGGCGATCGCGGCCGCGGGGTTCTGCGCATAATGGAGCACCTGGTGGAGGATCACCGTGTCCGCGGTGGCTGCGGCGAGCGGCAGGGCGTACATGTCGCCCTGGCGAAGCTCGGCGTCGAGCCCGGCCTCGGCCAGCTTGACCCGGGCGAGGCGAAGCATCTCGGGCGATCGGTCGATGCCGAGGGCATGGTCGGCCGAGCCGCCGAACAGCTCGATCATCCGGCCGGTGCCGGTGCCGATGTCGACGAGGCGGCCGGTGGCGCGACCGTCGGCGCTGAGGGCGCGGGCGATTCCGGCCTCGACCTCCGCGTCGGCCACGTGGAGCGAGCGCAAATGGTCCCACTCCTCGGCGCGCGCGTCGAAATAATTCTGCGCGGCGGCGGCGCGCTCGGCTCGGACGGCGCTCAAGCGCTCGGCGTCGGCTTCGGCCCAGCCCGCCTCGCCGTCCTGCTCGGCCCAGCGGTCGAGCAGGGCGAAGAGCGGCTCCATGCGCTCGCGGGCGCCGAGGCTGAGGAACACCCAGCTGCCTTCCTTGCGCCGCTCGACCAGACCCGCCTCGGCGAGGATCTTGACATGCCGCGACACGCGCGGCTGGCTTTGCCCCAGCACTTGCGCGATCTCGCCCACCGAAAGCTCCATCGCGCGCAGCAAAGCGAGCACGCGAAGCCGCGTCGGATCGGCCAGAGCGGCAAAGGTGCGGGGCGCGGTCAACATGATATTCGCATATAAAGATATCCTTATATGCGTCAACAGTCACTAAATCGACCAATTGAGTAGAGAATGTGTTTACATTGGGAATCCGGCTGCGGTATGTGTGATTCTGTCGACAGGCCCTCAGGGGACCAGTGGGCCACGACGAAATCCTCGCATGATTTCATAAGGGCTATGATTATGAAGAAGACCGCTTTCGCTCTCGTCGCCGTGGCGACCCTCGGCCTTGCCGCCTGCAACGGCGCCGAGACCAACACCGTCGCCAACACCGCCGGTGAGACCACCAACGAAGCCATCGCCGACGTCAACAACGCGATGACCGTCGAGGAGGCCGCGACCACCGACGCCCTCAACGCCGACGCCAACGCGACCCTCGGCAACGTTGCTGTCAACAGCAGCCTCAACGACACCGCCGCGAACAGCGCGACGAACGCTCAGTAAGCATCCGGCGCAAGCCGAATGAGGAAGGGGGCCGGTCCTGCTTGCAGGGCCGGCTCTTTTTCTGTGTAATCACCGCCGCGTTTCGGAGAATCGCCGGCCCGGCGTGACGGGGCCGAAGCCAAGGAGAGGGAATGCCCATGAAGAAGACCGTCCTGACCGCCGTCGCTCTGTCCGGCCTGGCGCTGGCCGGCTGCGAGGCCAACGTCACCAACAACGGCGCCTCCGCCAATGTCAGCGACAATGCCGCGAGCGACATCGGCAACGGCACCGAGGACCTCATCGACGGCGCGAGCAACATCGCCGCCGGCGCCGGCGACGTCATCGAGAACGGCGCGGCCGAGGTCGGCAACGTGGCCCGCGACGTCGGCAACGACATCGAGGCGGCCGTCGACGGCAACCGCAACTGAGCCGTCGCGAATCGGGCCGCCCTCGTCCCGGGGGCGGCTTGATTTTCTTTCCCTTCCGTGCGGAAGTGCCGCGTCAGGCAGCGCGGAAAGGACCAGTCATGCGTTTTCATGCAGCTCTCGCGGCGGCCGCTCTGCTCGCCCTTACCGGCTGCGGCGGCGGCGACGAGCGCGGCGACGACGGCCTCACCGCCAAGGAGCGCGAGCAGGTCGACAACGCCGCGGCGATGGTCGAGAACCAGCAGACCTTCGACACCTCCGCCGACAGCCTCGTCCTCGACGAGAATGCGGCCAATGCCCAGGCCACTGACCTGAAGGCGCTCGGCGCCGCTGCCGCGAACGAGGCCAACGCTCAGTAGCGGACGCGAAGAGGGCCGAGGCATCGCTGCCCCGGCCCTCTTCATTTTCCGGACTTCGCTCCAGCGCAAGCTAAGCTAGCGCTGACGTCGGACGGGCTCGTCGGCCTGTTGGCCGCCGCCCCGCCGGCCGGCGTTTGGCGAGTCCGCCGCTAACTCACCTCGCTTGCGCTCGGGTCGTTGGCGGCGGCCGCCTTCCGCTTAGAAGTCCATGCCGCCCATGCCGCCGCCGGGCATCGCCGGCATTGCCGGCTTGTCTTCCGGAAGCTCGCTCACCGCCGCTTCGGTGGTGATGAGCAGGCCGGCGACCGAGGCCGCGTCCTGGAGGGCGGTGCGGACGACCTTGGTCGGGTCGATCACGCCGGCCGCGACCAGATTCTCGTAGACCTCGGTCTGGGCGTTGAAGCCCAGCGCCTCGTCATTGCCGTCGACCAGCTTGCCGGCGACGACGGCGCCGTCATGGCCGGCATTCTCGGCGATCTGGCGAACCGGCGCCTGAAGCGCCTTGCGGACGATGTCCACGCCGCGGGTCTGGTCGTCGTTGACGCCCTTCATGCCCTCGAGCGCCTTGGTGGCGTAGAGGAGAGCGGTGCCGCCGCCGGGGACGATGCCCTCTTCGACGGCCGCGCGGGTCGCGTGGAGAGCGTCGTCGACTCGGTCCTTGCGCTCCTTCACCTCGACCTCGGACGAGCCGCCGACCTTGATCACGGCAACGCCGCCGGCGAGCTTGGCGAGGCGCTCCTGGAGCTTCTCGCGGTCATAGTCGCTGGTGGTGTTCTCGATCTGCTGGCGGATCGACTCGACACGGCCCTTGATCTCGTCGCCCGAGCCCGCGCCGTCGACGATGGTCGTGTTGTCCTTGTCGATGGTGACGCGCTTGGCCTGGCCGAGCATGTTGAGGGTGACGCTCTCGAGCTTGATGCCGAGATCCTCGGAGATCATCTCGCCGCCGGTCAGGATCGCGATGTCCTGGAGCATCGCCTTGCGGCGATCGCCGAAGCCCGGCGCCTTAACGGCCGCGACCTTGAGGCCGCCGCGCAGCTTGTTGACGACGAGCGTGGCCAGAGCCTCACCCTCGATGTCCTCGGCGATGATCAGCAGCGGACGGCCCGACTGGACGACCGCCTCGAGGATCGGAAGCATCGCCTGGAGGTTCGACAGCTTCTTCTCGTGGATGAGGATGTACGGGTCGGAAAGCTCGACCGTCATCTTCTCCGGGTTGGTGATGAAATAGGGCGACAGGTAGCCGCGGTCGAACTGCATGCCCTCGACCACGTCGAGCTCGAACTCGAGGCCCTTGGCCTCCTCGACGGTGATCACGCCTTCCTTGCCGACCTTCTCCATCGCCTCGGCGATCTTCTCGCCGACGACGGTGTCGCCGTTGGCCGAGATGATTCCCACCTGGGCGATCTCATTGGAGCCGGAAACCGGCTTCGAGCGGCCCTTGAGATCCTCGACGACCTTGGTGACGGCGAGGTCGATGCCGCGCTTGAGGTCCATCGGGTTCATTCCGGCCGCGACCGACTTCATGCCCTCGCGGACGATCGACTGGGCGAGGACGGTGGCGGTGGTGGTGCCGTCGCCGGCGAGGTCGTTGGTCTTGGACGCGACCTCCTTCAGCATCTGCGCGCCCATATTCTCGAACTTGTCCTTGAGCTCGATCTCCTTGGCGACGGTGACGCCGTCCTTGGTGATGCGCGGGGCGCCGAAGCTCTTGTCGATGACGACGTTGCGGCCCTTGGGGCCGAGGGTCACCTTCACCGCGTCGGCGAGGGTGTCGA
>JAEZFL010000138.1 GCA_023417515.1 Pseudomonadota bacterium
CCGGCACCCGCTACCGCGGCGACTTCGAGGAGCGGCTGAAGCAGGTCGTCAAGGAGCTGGAGAACCACGACAACGCGATCCTGTTCATCGACGAGATCCACACCGTCATCGGCGCCGGCGCGACCTCCGGTGGCGCGATGGATGCGTCGAACCTGCTCAAGCCGGCCCTCAGCGGCGGCACGATCCGCTGCATTGGCTCGACCACCTACAAGGAATTCCGCAATCATTTCGAGAAGGACCGGGCCCTGCTCCGGCGCTTCCAGAAGATCGACATCAACGAGCCGACCATCGAGGACACGGTGAAGATCCTCTCCGGCCTGCGGACCGCCTTCGAGGAGCATCACAGCGTCCGCTACACTCCGGACGCGATCAAGTCGGCGGTCGAGCTGTCGGCGCGCTACATCAACGACCGCAAGCTTCCGGACAAGGCGATCGACGTGATCGACGAGGTCGGCGCGATGCAGATGCTGGTGCCGCCGAGCCGGCGCAAGAAGACCATCACCACCAAGGAGATCGAGGCGGTCATCGCGACCATCGCGCGGATTCCGCCGAAGTCGGTCAGCGCCGACGACAAGGCCGTGCTCCAGGACCTCGACCGCGACCTCAAGCGCGTCGTGTTCGGCCAGGACAAGGCGATCGAGGTGCTCGCATCGGCGATCAAGCTCAGCCGCGCCGGCCTTCGCGATCCCGACAAGCCGATCGGCAACTACCTCTTCTCCGGCCCCACCGGTGTCGGCAAGACCGAGGTGGCCCGCCAGCTCGCGACGATCATGGGAATCCCGCTCCAGCGCTTCGACATGTCCGAATATATGGAGCGCCACAGCGTCTCGCGCCTGATCGGCGCGCCTCCGGGCTATGTCGGCTTCGACCAGGGCGGCCTTCTGACCGACGCGGTCGACCAGAACCCGCATTGCGTGCTCCTGCTCGACGAGATCGAGAAGGCCCATCCGGACCTGTTCAACATCCTTCTCCAGATCATGGATAACGGGCGGCTGACCGACCACCACGGCAAGACGGTCGATTTCCGCAACGTCATCCTGATCATGACCACCAATGCGGGCGCCAGCGACATGGCGCGCGAGGCGGTGGGCTTCGGCGCCATGACCCGCGAGGGCGAGGACGAGGAAGCGATCAAGCGGATGTTCACTCCGGAATTCCGCAACCGCCTCGATGCGATCGTTCCGTTCGGCTACCTGCCGCCGGAAGTCGTCGCCCGCGTGGTCGACAAGTTCGTCCTCCAGCTCGAGCTTCAGCTGGCCGACCGCAACGTCCATATCGAGCTCGACGACGAGGCGCGCGAGTGGCTCACCGCCCGCGGCTACGACAAGCTCTACGGCGCGCGTCCGATGGGCCGTCTCGTCCAGGAGAAGATCAAGCAGCCGCTCGCCGAGGAGCTGCTGTTCGGCAAGCTGGTCCATGGCGGCGAGGTCAAGGTCCGGATCAAGGACAATGCCCCGCATTTCGAGATCATCGCGGCGGCACCCAAGGCGACCAAGGGCAAGAAGAAGAGCGGCAAGCCCAAGCTCGACAAGGCGCCGGAAGCCCCCGAGGCGCAGGCCTGAGCGGCTGCGCTTCGGCGTCCCTTTAATCTAAATTAGTGTTTGCCAGCCTAGCCCCCTCCCATGCGGAGGGGGTTTTGCTTTCGGGTGGCCGGGGCATGGCTGATTGCGGCCATGGCCTACTTGCTTGCAGCGCCGCCTGCCGCAGCGGCTCACGAAGGGGACCACAGGCTGCGCCCCTGCGTCGCACCCGCCTCCGCCGGCGACGACGCGGCCGCTTTGTTCACCGCCAGCGGCTTCGACTGCACGACCCACCAGCCGAGCTTCGGGACCGGCGATTTCTGGATCCGGGTGGACGTTGCCGAGCCGCCGCCCGTGGACGAGCCGATCGCATTGCGCTTCGGCAGCGTGTGGATGGACGGGATGACGGTTCACGTCCTTTACGCCGACGGCGAAATCGCCGCGCGCTCCTACACGTCGCGGGACATCACCGGACTCATCCAGGTCGGCGCGATCATCGAGGTTCCGATCGCCGCCCGCGAGGCCCCGGTCACGGCCATCCTGATACGCATGGAAGGGGCCGCGAACCTGCGCGGCCTGGTCCTCGCCCCTGCCCTGTTCACGCGCGAGCAGAGCTACAGCCATGCGATCGGCGCGACGGCGCTCTACACCTTCTTCCTCGGCCTGTGCCTCGCCCTGCTCGTGTACAATTTCGTGCTGTGGCTGACGATGCGCCACCGCTTCCAGCTCTTCTACTGCGCCATGATCCTGGCGACGATGGGCTATGCCTTCACCTCGTCGGGAGGGCCGGCCTTCCTGTTCGAAGGAATCGACAATAACGACCGGCTGCGGATCAACTATCTGCTGCTCGGCGCCATCGCGGTCAGCGCCTTGCTGTTCATCCGCCACTTTTTCGAGCCGCGCGTGATGACTCCCTGGCTCCGCCGCGCGATCCTGTGGTCCTGCGTCTTCACCTTCGGAACGTCGCTCGCCTTCGCCTTGCTCGCGCCGTGGCACATCAGGCTGCTCGACCGCGCCTATTTCGTCTCGTTCATCCTGATGCTCGGGGTGTGCGGGCCGCTCCTCGCCAGCGCCCGGCGCAAGCAGAGCCAGTTTCTCAGCCTGTTCCTGCTGGCCTGGTCGGCGCCGATCATCGTCACCTTGCTGCGCGCGCTGCACGGCATCAACCTCATCCCCTACAGCTTCTGGCTCGACAACGGCACGATGCTCGCAATGGGGTTCGAATCCCTGCTGAGCTCGCTGGTCATCGCCTACCGGATCAAGCTGCTGTCGGACGAGCGCGACCTGGAGCGCGCCGAGAAAGCGGTCGCCCAGCGCCTCGCCAGCATCGATCCGCTGACCGGACTGCTCAACCGCCGCGCCTTCCTCGCACAGGCGATCGGCAGGCCTGGCCGGCGACGGCTGCTGCTCGTCGACATCGACCATTTCAAGCGGATCAACGACACCGTCGGCCATGTCGGCGGCGACGAAGTGCTCAAGGCCTTCGCGCTGGCGCTGCGCAAATGGGCGCCCGACGGCTGTCTCGTCGTGCGCCTCGGCGGCGAGGAATTCGGGCTGCTGCTGCCGGCGGGCGCGGCCGGGCCCAGCGCCGCATCGCTGCTCGAGCGGATCCGCAGCCAGCCCATGCCGCACCAGCTGCCGGTGACCGCGAGCATCGGCGAGGCCGAAGGCACGCTCGCCAGCCAGGAGGCGTGGATCGCGCTCTATCGCGGGGCCGACGTCGCTCTCTACCGCGCCAAGTCCGAAGGCCGCGACCGGGCCTGCCATATCGACGAGCTCGGCCTCGGCGCCGCGCTGCCGCCGCAACCCCGCGCCGCCTGAGGCCGCCGTCCGCCGAAGCGGATCGTCGGTTCGTCGAAAATCCGCTGTACCAGTAGAGCAATACAGCTTGGCTTTCCGGGCCGGCTCCTTCCGCAGGCGCCGACCTCGCCCACCTGGCGCGGCGGCGGGAGCCGGCGACCCTGTCGAGCGAGGCCACGAACTTTGCGTATCCCGATTTCCGGCGGCGCGGCCGCGTCATTCCTCGCTTTCGCCTGCGCCGCCCAAGCCCAGGACGCGCCGCCCGCCGAGCCGCCCGCTCCCCTCGCGACGGCGGGCACGGCCGACCGCACTCTCTATCCGGCCGAGTTCTTTCGCACCTATTCGCCGGCCAACGCCCTCGACATCGTGCGTCGAGTGCCGGGCTTCACCCTCGATGCGGGCGCGCAGGACGTGCGCGGCTTCGGCGGCGCGGCCGGCAACGTGGTGATCAACGGCGCCCGCCCGACCTCCAAGAACGACACGCTCGAGACCATCCTCGCCCGAATCCCCGCCCAGCGCGTGCTTCGAGTCGAGGTCGCCAGCGGCGAGCAGTTCGGCGCCGAATTCGCCGGCCGCGCACAGGTAGCGAATCTGGTGCTGAGCGCCGCCGGCGGTCTTGCCGGCAATGTCGAGGCCGAGCTTCGCCGCGACTTTTCCGGCCAGGTGACCCCGCAAGGCAGCGCCTCGCTCCTGCTCCGCCGCGGGCCGAGCAGCTTCAACCTGTCGGCCGGCTGGAACGACCGCCACACGCTCGAGGAAGGCAGCGACACGTTGACCGCGCTGCCGAGCGGCGCGCTGGTGGAGTTCCGGCGCAAGGTCAACGAATATGCCGACCAGCTCGCCTTCATCTCGGGTTCGTGGGCTCTGGACGAGGGGGAGAACCGCTCGGCGCATCTCAACGGCCGCTTCGCGATCGGCGACTTCTTCCTGTTCCAGACCAACGACGTCTTCCCGGTCGGCGGCACGGTTCGTGACGACCGGCTGGCCCAGGACTTCCGCCGCTACGAATATGAGATTGGCGGCGACATCACCCGGCCCCTCCTCGGCGGCGGCCTTCGTCTCGTCGGTCTCGCGACACGCCGCACACGCGAGAATGTCGAAACCTCGCTCAACCGCATCCAGTCCAATGTCATCGGCGGCTTCGAGCAGACCGTGGACGACGTCCGCGACGAGCGGGTCCTGCGCCTGGTCTGGTCGCGCAACGTGCCCAATGGCTGGACCGTCGAGACCGGCCTCGAAGGCGCGTTCAACCGGCTCGACAGCAATGTCGAATTGTTCGCGATCGGCGCGGGCGGAGCGCGCACCCGGATCGACCTGCCGAGCGACGAGGCGGTGGTCGAGGAATATCGTATGGAGGGCTTCTTCAACGCGGGCCGGAGCCTGTCGCCGAACCTGCGCGTCGACGCCGGCCTCACCTTCGAGGCGTCGCGGCTCACGGTCAGTGGCGACGCGCAGGAGGAGCGCGTCCTTCGCTTCCTGAAGCCACGCCTGGTGGCCGACTGGCGGCCGGGCGACGGCTGGCGCAGCCAATTGTCGATCCAGCGCACTGTCGCCCAGCTCGATTTCGGCGACTTCATCAGCGCCGCGGAGCTCAGCAACGACCGGGTCACCGGCGGCAATCCGGACCTGGTGCCGCAACGCGCATGGGAATTCCTCGCCACCGTCGAGCGCCCGATCCTCGGCGACGGCCAGGTGCGGCTGGAACTGGGCTACCAGGCGATCCAGCAGGTCCAGGACCGGGTGCCGACTCCGGAAGGGCTCGACGCGCCGGGCAATCTCGGCAACGGCCGCCATGCCTTCATCCGCGGCACGCTCGACGCTCCGCTCGGCCGCTTCGGAATCCGCGGCGGCCGCCTCACCGTCAACGGAACGATCCGCGACACCTCGGTCGAGGACCCCTATACCCACCGTCGGCGCGCCTTCTCCAACTTCAACGAATGGCAGCTGCAGGCGACCTTCCGGCAGGACCTCGAGCGCTTCGCCTGGGGCATCAATTATTTCGGCAGCCCGGCCATTCCCTATTACCGGCGCAACGAGATCGACGTGCCCAACGGCATGGAGCCGTTCGTCAACATCTTCGGCGAGTATCGCATGAGCCCGCGAACCACCTTCACCCTGACGGTCGAGAACATCTTCGACGTCGCCGGCACGCGCGGCCGCACCTTTTTCACCCCCGACCGATCCAACCCCAACCCGTCCCTGTTCGAGTTTCGCGAGCGCAAGGCCCACCGCGCCGTTGGCCTTCGAGTGCGGCATTCATTTGGTTAGAGCGGAAACGTCACCCTGAACTTGTTTCAGGGTCCATTGTCTCACCGGCGCTGAAGCTCGAGACTGGATGCTGAAACAAGTTCAGCATGACGCAGATGGCCGCGCGTCCGGCAGCACGATGCCCGGCGCCTCCCGCGGTTTGAGGCGGAACACCGGCACGTCCCCGACTCCCTTGAGCGCAACCCGCTCGGGCGCCTCGAACAGCTCCTTGCGGCGGGTGCGCAAATAGGTGCTTTCGGAAACCGCGATCGAATTGGTCGCGGCCTGGCCTTCCAGGCGGCTGGCGACGTTCATCGTCTCCCCCCAATAATCATAGGTCATCCGAGTCGCGCCGATGACTCCGCCGACCACCGAGCCGCTGTGGATGCCGACTCGGACCTGGATGGGTATTCCGACCGCCTCCTCGACCTCGTCGAGCCCGTCGATCACCGCCATCGCGAAGGCGAGCGCCGCGTCGGCGCTGTTCCTGGCGGGGAGATTGCCGCCGCTGATCGCCAGATAGGCGTCGCCGATCGTCTTCACCTTCTCGACGCCATGCTCTGCAGCGCAGCGGTCGGCGAGGTTGAAGAAGGCATTGAGCATGTCGATCAGATGCCCCGGCGAGACGGTGCCCGACAGCTTGGTGAAGCCCACCACGTCGATGAACACCACGGATGCGTCGGAATAGGCATCGGCGACGACCTGGCCGGCCTTGAGCCGCTCCGCCGCGGCCTCGGGAAGGACGTTGTAGAGCAGCTCCTCGCTCTTCGCCCGCTCCGCCTCAAGGTCCGCATTGAGGAGGTAGGACTGGCGGTCGGCGCGGCTCAGCGCCCAGTTGAGGAACAGCATGACGCCGGCGCCGCTCAAATGGCTCATGATCTCGTAGAAGCGCACCTCATTGTTCGGATCGAGCAGCAGCACGAGATTGGTGAAGCCGACGGCGTGGAGCGCGCTCCAGGTCAGAAACCAGCGGAATCGGCCGGTCAGTGCGAAGGCGGCGAAGGCGCTGATGATGAGGCCGCTGATCCCGACATTGCCGTGGACGTCGTCGCCCTGCCGGTTGATCTCGTCGAACAGGATGACGTTCTCGCCGGTCACCAGGATCGCCAGCGCGAGCAAAGCCGTGAAGTCGATCATCGGAATGTCGGGGTAGCGGTCCCAGAAGGTCGCAGCGAGATAGGCGCCGAGCACGAGCAGGCTCGGCACCAGCAGGTAGATGAAACGCGCCAGCTCGTCCTCGTTGAAGAAGACCGGGCTGGCGGCCGCGTAACCGAGCAGGACCAGCAGAGCGACGACGACGTAGGCGCGGACATAGGGAATCCGCGCAGTCCTTCCGGAGCGCTGATAATCGGCCTCGGCGACGGCGTCGGCGAACTGACCAGACGATAGCATATTCATTGCTTCACCCCCCGCCGCGCCCATAGCACGCCTCGTTTAAGAAAGGACCACGGGGCGCCCCCGAGCTGCTATGATCCGAGCGATGCGGAGAAGGGAGACTCGCGATGGCCGACCTGGTTTTCTACTCCAACCCGATGTCGCGGGCGCGAATCGCGCGCTGGATGCTCGAGGAAGTCGGCGCACCCTATGAGACGGTGCTTCTCGACTATGGCACGACGATGAAGGGCGCCGACTATCTTGCGGTCAATCCGATGGGCAAGGTGCCCGCGATCAAGCATGGCGATACGGTGGTCACCGAGGCCGCGGCGATCTGCGCTTATCTCGCCGACGCCTTTCCCGACGCGGAGCTTGCGCCGCCGCATGGCGACCGCATGCGCGGGCCTTATTATCGCTGGATGTTCTTCGCTGCCGGCCCGCTGGAAAGCGCGGTCACCGGCAAGGCGCTCGGCCTGCTGGCGCCCAAGGAAAAAGCGATGATGGCCGGCTACGGCACCTTCGATGACGTGATGAACGCGCTCGAGGGCGCGGTCGCGGGCGGCGCCTACATCTGCGGCGACCAGTTCACCGCGGCCGACGTCTATGTCGGCGCCCAGATCGGCTGGGGCCTGCAGTTCGGCACGATCGACAAGCGGCCCGCCTTCGAGGATTATTTCGGCCGGCTTCGCAATCGCCCGGCGGCGGTCCGGGCCAACCAGTTGGACGACGAGGCCATGGCGCACGTCCAGCGGCCGCAAATGCCCCAGCCGGCGGAATGACCGATCCGGTCACGCGCGCGGTCGTCGCCCTCTACGACCGGTTCACGCATGACGGCATGGACCGGCGCGCGTTCATGGCCGAGCTCGTCCGGATCACCGGCAGCGCCGCGGCGGCGAGCGCGATGCTCGGCGCCGTCGCAGCCCAAGCCGGCTGCGCGCCGGTCGTGCCCGCCGACGACACCCGTCTGAATACCGGGGCTCTGGCCTGGGACGTGCGGCCGGGGCGGCCGCTTTCGATCTACGCGGCGCGCCCGGAGCACGGTGGCGACGACCGGCCGGCCGTGGTTGTCGTGCACGAGAATCGCGGCCTCAACGAGCATATCCGCGACGTCGCGCGGCGCCTGGCGCTCGCCGGCTATGCCGCCTATGCGCCCGACTTCCTGAGCGCGGCCGGCGGCACCCCGGCGGACGAGGACCAGGCGCGCACGATGATCGGCGCTCTCGACATGCCGGCGGCGGTGGCGGACGGGGCGGCGCTGATCCGCCGCCTCGCCGGCGCCAACAATCGCCGCAAGGTCGGCGCGGTCGGCTTCTGCTGGGGCGGGGCGATGGTCCACCGCCTTGCGCTCGCCGCCGGCCCGGCGCTCGCGGCGGGCGTGCCCTTCTACGGACCCGCGCCGGATCCCGCCGAAGCGGCGCGGCTTCAGACGCCTTTGCTGGTGATCCTGGCGGGGCGGGACACGCGGGTGAACGGCACCGCCCTGCCCTATGTCGAGGCGGCGCGGGCGGCGGGCAGGGACGTTCGGGCGATCACCTATCCCGACGTCGACCACGCCTTCCACAACGACACGTCGCAGGCCCGCTACAATGCGGCGGCGGCGCAGCAGGCCTGGGCCGAGACGCTCGCCTTCTTCCGCCAGCACCTTCGCTGACGGGGCGCTCTAGAAGGTCGCGTAGCGCTCGTTGCCGACGAAGCCCATCGACACGATCTCGGCGCGCCGGATCGTCGCCAGCACCTCGTCCACTTTCTCGTAGCGCGCCTCGGGGTGAGGCTCGACCTGAAGCTCGGGCGCCGGCCGCATTTGCGCGACCCTGTCAAGCACCGCGCGAAGCTGCCTCATGTCGAGCGTCGCTCCATTCCACAGGACGGCGCCGTCTGCAGCCACCGCGATCTTGTTGCGCTCTGCGTGGACGGCGACGTCCGGCGGCGGGCCGGGCAGGTCGACGTCGACACTGTGCGTCTGGATCGGGATGGTGAGGATGAACAGGATCAGAAGCACCAGCATCACGTCGATCAAAGGCGTGGTGTTCAGCTCGTGGATCGGCTCGTCGGTCGGGGCGGTAACGGCAGCGCTCATACCATCCTCCATTGCTGACTGATATGGTGTATCATTACCGGGCCGTCACGGCAATGCGTGTCGCGCATGCAAAAAGGGCGGCCCCGCGGGACCGCCCTCAAGTCTCGTTTCGGATCCGTCGGATCAGAAGGTCGCGTATTGCTCGTTGCCGACGAAGCCCATCGACTGGACTTCGGCGCGCTTGATCACCGCCAGCACCTGATCGACCACTTCGTAGCGCGCCTCGGGGTGCGGCTGGATGTGGAGCTCCGGAGTCGGCCGGATGGTGGTGGTGAGCTCCAGATACTGGCGCAGCGTATTGAGATCGACCGGAGCCGCGTTCCACAGCACGGTGCCGTTGGCGTCGATCGCAATCTTGTTGCGCTGCGGGTCGATCGGCGGCGCCGGACTGTCGTTCGGAGTCGGCAGGTCGATCTTCACCGCATGGGTCTGGATCGGGATGGTGATGATGAACATGATCAGGAGCACCAGCATGACGTCGATGAGCGGCGTCGTGTTGATGTCCATCATCGGTTCGTCTTCGCTGCGCGTGCCAACCGAAGCACCCATGTGACTGAACTCCTAAATCGCGTTATCGCGTTGTTGTCGGTGCCTGGCCTCAGCCGCCGCCCGGAATGGGCTCGGAGATGAAGCCGACGCGGGTGAAGCCGGCCCGCTGCATCGTGAAGATCGCGCCGCCGATGCAACGATAGGGCGTGTTCACGTCGCCGCGGATGTGCACTTCCGGCAGTTCCTCGACATGGTCGGGGCCGCCCTGCCGCTCGATCTCCGCACGAAGCGCCGCGACTCCGCGGTCGAGAAGCTCCTCGGACGTGACACGAGTGACCTCCCAATAGACCTCGCACTGGCCGCCCGGCGCTCGGATCGAGAGATTGACGTTCTCCGCCTTGGTCGTGGTCGGCTCGAACTCGACCTGCGGCAGGGTCACCGGGATCGTGTTCAAAACCACCGGAACGGTGATGATGAAGATGATCAGCAGCACCAGCATGACGTCCGTCAGCGGAACGACATTGATCTCCGACAGCGGGGCATCATCTTCGTCCGAGACTTCGCCGACCTGCATCGTCATGGCTTGTTTCCTATTCCTAATCCCTTGACGGCCGTCTCAGCGGCCTTGCGGGCGGCGCCGCCC
>JAEZFL010000146.1 GCA_023417515.1 Pseudomonadota bacterium
ACCATCAGCAGCGAGATGAGCAGGTTGCGGTGGCGCGCGACATAGACCAGGGCCGCCTCGGAGACGGCGGCGGTGGCGGCGACCACCTCGGCGGCGAGCAGGAAGGCGAGCGCGGCGGTGCCGCCGACGAATTCCGGGCCGACCAGCCCCATCACCGCCTCGCCAGGAATGCCGAGCGACAGGCCGATCGCCGCCTGCGCGGCGATGATCCAGAAGCCGACCTGGCGGACCTGGCGGGCGAGCGCGGCCTTGTCGCCCTCCGACAATTTCTGGGTGATGACCGGCGCCAGGATCGGGTCGAAGCTGGTCTTGAGCTTCTGCGGCAGCGAGGCGACCTGCTGCGCGACATAATAGACGCCGACATAATAAGGCGCGACGAACAGGCCGAGTATGGCGATGTCGAGCCGGCGCGAGCCCCATTCGATCGCATCAGCCGCGGCGAGCGGCACGTTCTGCCGCGCCACCGCCATCAGCTCGGCCGGATTGGGCCGCCAGCCGGTCGGCAGGCCGTAGCTGCGGTACAGCCGCCAGAGCGCGGCGAGCAGGCCGGCCGCGATCGAGATCACATAGGCGATGATCAGGCCGTCGCGCGACGACAGGAAGACGAGCGCGCCGGCGGCGATGCTGATCGTCCACGGCTCGACGATGGCGCGGACATGGACGGTCGAGGCGACGTCGTGCCGGTAGGCCAGAGCGGCGAGCGCGACGTCGGCGCCGGCGATCCCGAAGATGACCAGAGGCAGCAGCCAGTCGGCGCCGTAGATCTGCCCGGTCGGGAACATGAGCTGGGGGAAGACCATCAGCACCGCGCTGGCGGCGGCCGACGCGATGAAGGCGGCGAGCAGCCCGTCGGCGACGACGCAGGCATGGGGCCGCTCGGCATGGGCGAGCTGCTGGGCGAGGCCGCGCTTGAGGCCGAGCGTCGCCAGCTGGGCGGCGAGCTCGATGACGATGATCGCATAGGCGAACCGCCCGAGCAGCTCCGGGCCGTAATAGCGGCCGGCGATGAACAGGAAGGGCAGCCGGGCGACCAGCCGGAGCAGGAAGCCGAAGAAGTTGGTCCGGCCGCCCTTGGCCAGGGCGGCGATATCGTCTTCCGGCGCAGCGCCGGCCTGGGTCAATGCGCGGCGCCCCAGTTCGGACCGAAGCCGATCTCGACGCCGAGCGGAACGCTGAGCTCGACCGCCGGCTCGGCGGCGCCCTCCATCACCCGGCGGATGATGGCGGCGGCCCGCTCGGCCTGGTCCTCGGGCACCTCGAAGACCAGCTCGTCATGGACCTGGAGCAGCATGCGCACGGCGGTCAGCCCTTCCGCCTCCAGCGCCGGATAGATGCGGGTCATCGCCCGCTTGATGATGTCCGCCGCCGTGCCCTGGAGCGGCGCGTTGATCGCCGCGCGCTCGGCGCCCTGGCGCTCGCCCTGCTGGTTCGACTTGATCCGCGGGAAGTGGGTCTTGCGGCCGAACAGGGTGGTGGTGAAGCCGGTCTCGCGGGCGTGGGTCAGCGTGTCGCCGATATAGGTGCGGATGCCGGGGAAGCGGTCGAGATAGCGGTCGATGATCGCCTGCGCCTCGTCGGCGGTGACGCCGAGCCGGCCGGCCAGGCCCCAGCGCGAGATGCCGTAGAGGATCGCGAAGTTGATCGTCTTGGCGCTGGCGCGGGTGTCGCGATTGACCTCGCCGAACAGCTCCTCGGCGGTGCGGTTGTGGATGTCCGCCCCTTCGCGGAATGCCTCGCGCAGCTGCGGCACGTCGGCGATGTGGGCGGCGAGGCGGAGCTCGATCTGGCTGTAGTCGGCCGACAGCACGACATGGCCGGGCTCGGCGATGAAGGCGTCGCGGATCCGCCGGCCGATCTCGGTGCGGATCGGGATGTTCATCAGATTGGGGTCGGTCGAGGCGAGCCGGCCGGTCTGGGCGCCGGACAGGCTGAAGCTGGTATGGACCCGGCCCGTCTCCTTGTTGATCTGCTCCTGGAGCGCGTCGGTATAGGTGCTCTTCAATTTGGTGAGCTGGCGCCAGTCGAGGACGAGCTGGGCGATCGGCACGCCGTCGCGGGCGAGCCGCTCGAGCTCGGTGACGTCGGTCGACCAGGTGCCCGACTTGCCCTTGCGGCCGCCCTTGAGGCCCATCTGGTTGAACAGCACGTCGCCGAGCTGCTGCGGGCTGCCGATGGTGAACTTGCAGCCGGCCTCGCCGCAGATCCGCTCCTCGAGCGCATTGATCTGGACGTTGAACTCGGCCGACAGTCCCTTCAGCGCCTCGCGGTCGACCTTGACCCCGTCGCGCTCCATCCGGCCGATCACGGCGACCAGCGGCCGGTCGACCATCTCGTAGACCCGGGTCACCCGCTCGAGCGGCAGCCGGTGGCGGAAGCGCTTCCACAGCCGCAAGGTGACGTCGGCATCCTCGGCGGCATATTCGGTGGCGCGGTCGATCGGCACCTTGTCGAAGGTGATCTGCTTCTGCCCGGTCCCACACACTTCCTTGTAGGTCAGGCACTGATGGTCGAGATGCTTCTGCGCCAGATCGTCCATGGCGTGGCTGTTCAGCCCGCCAGCGTCGAGGTTGAAGCTCATCACCAGGCTGTCGTCATAGGGCGCGACCCGGATGCCGCGCCGGTCGAGGATGACCCAGTCGAACTTGAGATTGTGGCCGATCTTGAGGATCGCCGGATCCTCGAGCAGCGGCTTCAATCGGGCCAGGACGAGCTCGGCGGGGAGCTGGTCGGGGCGCTCGCTGAGCAAATCGTGGCCGCCATGGGCGAGCGGGATGTAGCAGGCCTTGCCGCATTCGGTGGCGAGGCTGATCCCGACCAGATTGGCGGTGACGCAGTCGCGCCCGTCCGTCTCGGTGTCGAAGGCGACGAAGCCATTGGCATAAGCCTCGGCGATCCAGCGATCGAGCGCCGCCTCGTCGATCACCGTCTCGTAGGCGGAGCGGTCGATCCTGGGCTCGGGGCGGACCTCGGCCTGGACCGGAACGTGCGCGGGCGAGGCCGCCGGCGCCGACGCCTGCATCTGTGCGCCCAGCCGGGCGAGCAGGGTGCGAAAGCCGTGATGCTCGAGGAACTCGCGCAGCGGCGCCTCGGGAATGCCCTTGATCTCGAGCGCCTCGAGCGGCTCCTGCAACGGCGCGTCGCAGACCAGCCGGACGAGCTCGCGCGACAGCCGCGCCGCGTCGGCATGCTCGATCAGATTCTGCTTGAGCTTGGGCTTCTTGATCTCCTCGACATTGGCGAGGACGTTCTCGACGTCGCCATATTGCTGGATCAGCTGGGAGGCGGTCTTCGGGCCGACGCCGGGCACCCCCGGGACGTTGTCGACGGCGTCGCCCATCAGCGCCAGCACCTCGCCGACCTGCTCGGGCGGCACGCCGAACTTCTCGATGACCTGTTCGCGGCCGATGCGGCGGTCGTTCATCGTGTCGAGCATGTCGAGCCCGGGCTCGATCAGCTGCATCAGGTCCTTGTCGGAGGAGACGATGGTGACCTGCCAGCCCTGGGCGAGCGCCGCCTTGGCGTAGCAGGCGATGATGTCGTCCGCCTCCAGCCCCTCCTGCTCGATGCAGGGAATCGAGAAGGCGCGGGTGGCGTCGCGGATCAGCGGGAATTGCGGGACGAGCTCGGGCGGCGGCGGCGGCCGCTGCGCCTTGTAGCCGTCATACATCTCCTTGCGGAACGTGCTCTCCGAGGCGTCGAGGATGACGGCGAGGTGGGTCGGCCCCTCGGCCTTGTTGAGGCCGTCCGCCAGCTTCCAGAGCATGGTGGTGTAGCCGTAGACCGCGCCGACATTGAGGCCATGCTTGTTGGTCAGCGGCGGCAGCCGGTGGAAGGCGCGGAAGATGTAACTCGAGCCGTCGACGAGATAGAGATGCGGGGAGGCCATGGTGGCTCACGTCTAGTGCAAGGCGCGGCGGGTGCAAACCACTCAAGTCCCCGTCTTCCAGCGCCAGATCGCTAAGGCAGCGTTCAAGCTCGCTTGCTAGGGGGGACGCCATGAATCGCCGCGCCTTCCTTATCCAGTCCGCCGCATTCGCGCTTGTCGCCAGCGCCCCGGTCGGAGCGTTCGCGCAGCCCGCCCCGCGGACCCGCTTCGAGCCGACGCGATTCTCGGTGCAGGTCGTCGGGAGCGGGCCGGACGTGCTGCTCATTCCCGGCCTGACCTCCGGCCGCGACGTGTGGCGGCGCGCGGTCACCACGGTGCCGGGCTACCGTTACCATCTGCTCCAGGTGGCGGGGTTTGCGGGTGAGCCGGCGCGCGGCAATGCCGATGGGCCGGTCATCGCGCCGCTGGTCGATGAGATTGCCAGCTATATTGCGGCGCGCGGGCTCGCCCGGCCGGCAGTGATCGGCCATTCGATGGGCGGCACGGTCGGCATGACGCTCGCGGTGCGCCATCCCGAGCTCGTCGGCAGATTGATGGTCGTCGACATGATGCCGCAGCCGACCAGCCTCTATGGCGGCGCAATGGGCTCGCAGCTGGCGCGTGGGCTGCAATCGATGGTCGCGAGCCGCGAGGGGCGCCAGATCCTCTCAGGAATCATCGCCGCTTTTACCCCGCCCGCTGCCGCCGATGCGCGCAGCGATCCCGATGTGGTCGCGCGCGCCATGCACGATCTCGGCACGATCAACCTGACGGGCGACCTCGCTCGGATCCGTGTGCCGCTCACCGTGCTCTACGCCACACCGGACCCCCGGAGCGGTGAAGCGACGGCGCGCGCGTTCAATGCGGCCTACGCCAATGCCCGGGGCGCACGGCTGGTGCGTGTCGACGACAGCGGCCACATGATCATGGCCGACCAGCCTGCTCGCTTCGCCCGCGAGATGCGCGACTTCCTGCGCTAGACCCCCGCCCGATTCTCCTTCCGTGCAGATCAGATGCTGTTTAGGCGGGGGCGAGTCATGGCCACCGACGCGGAAAACCTAGCAATGGCGCGGCGCCCCTCGACCCTTCGTTCGCTGCTGACCAGCGCGGCGGGCGGCGGCCTCATCCTGATCGTTGCTGCGGCCGCGGCCCTGATCGTCGCCAACAGCGCTCTCGCCGACTCCTATTTCGGCGCGCTTGCGACCTATGTCGGGCCGCTGAGCGTCCTTCACTGGATCAACGATGCCTTGATGGCCTTGTTCTTCCTGCTCGTCGGCCTCGAGATCAAACGCGAGCTGATGGACGGGCAGCTGTCGACTCCGCGCCGCCGGGTCCTTCCCGGCCTGGCGGCACTCGGCGGCATGGTCGTCCCAGCGCTCATCTACCTGACGGTCAACCCGCAGGGCGCCGCTGTACGCGGCTGGGCAGTGCCGGTGGCGACCGACATAGCCTTCGCGCTCGGCGTGCTCGCGCTCCTGGGCTCGCGCGTGCCGGTCAGCCTGCGCATCTTCCTGACGGCCCTGGCGATTATCGACGACCTTCTCGCGGTGCTCATCATCGCGATCTTCTACACCGACCAACTCGCCCTCCCTTGGCTCGGCGCCGCGCTGGTCACGCTGGTGCTGCTCGCGGGGTTTGGCCGGGCAAAAGTCGCGAAGCTGTGGCCTTATCTGATGCTCGGCGCCGCGCTTTGGCTGTTCACGTTCCTATCCGGCGTCCACGCGACTCTCGCCGGCGTGGCGCTGGCGCTCACCATTCCGATCCGCTCGAAGCCAGGCGCGCCCGACGACATGGAATCGCCGCTCCACCGGCTCGAGCACTCCATCCAGCCCTGGGTCGCCTATCTGGTCATTCCGCTGTTCGGATTCGCCAATGCCGGCGTCTCGCTCGCCGGCGTCGGCTCCGGCGCCTTGCTCCAGCCGGTCGCGCTCGGAGTCGCCGCCGGCCTGTTCTTCGGAAAGCAGGTCGGTGTGTTCGCGACGACATGGTTGGCGATCCGGCTGCGCCTCGCTGACACCCCAGAGGACGCGACGATGATGCAAGTCTACGGGGTCGCTCTGCTCTGCGGAATCGGCTTTACGATGAGCCTCTTCATCGGTCTCCTCGCCTTCGACGACCCCGCGCTCCAGGCGCAGGTGAAGATCGGCGTGCTCAGCGGCTCCCTCCTTTCGGCCCTGGCCGGTGCCATGGTGCTCAGCCTGTCGAACCGCGAGCGCGTGCCGACGCCGAGCACCCGTTTCGGCTAGCCCGGAGTCAGCACGGTGTCGCGCGCCTCGAGCGAACGGTCGGGATAGTCGACATTATAATGCAGGCCGCGGCTTTCCTTCCGTTCAAGCGCGCAGCGGACGATCAGGTCGGCGGCCTGGAGCAGGTTCCTCAGCTCGACGAGGTCGGGGGTGACCCGGAAATGGCCGTAATAATCGGCCACCTCGTCCTTCAGCATGTTGATCCGCGTCTGCGCACGCTCGAGCCTCTTGGTGGTGCGAACGATGCCGACATAATTCCACATGAAGCGGCGGATCTCGGTCCAGTTCTGCTTGATCACCACCTCCTCGTCGGAATCGGTGACGCGGCTTTCATCCCAGGCGCGGATCGGCGGGGGCTCGGGTAGATCGTCCCAGCAATCGGCGATGTGCCGGGCCGCGGCCTCGCCGAAGACGAAGCATTCGAGCAGGGAGTTGGAGGCGAGACGGTTGGCGCCGTGCAGGCCCGATTGGCTGACTTCGCCGACCGCATAGAGGCCGGGAAGATCGGTGCGCCCGTCGAGATCGATCACCACGCCGCCGCACGTATAATGCTGCGCGGGCACGACTGGGATCGGCTCGCGCGTCATGTCGATGCCCAGGGCGATCAGCCGATCATGGATGTTCGGGAAATGTCCGCGCACGAAATCGGCCGGCATGTGGCTGATGTCGAGATGGACATAATCGAGGCCGAGCCGCTTGATCTCATGATCGATCGCGCGGGCGACGACGTCGCGCGGCGCCAGTTCCGCACGCTCGTCGAAATCGGGCATGAAGCGGTGGCCGCTGTCGGGGATCTTGAGCTGACCGCCCTCGCCCCGCACCGCCTCGGTGATCAGGAAGTTCTTGACCTCCAGATTGTAGAGGCAGGTCGGGTGGAACTGCATGAACTCCATGTTGGAGACGCGGCAGCCCGCCCGCCACGCCATCGCGATGCCGTCGCCGGTCGCTCCGCGCGGCGCGGTGGAGAAAAGGTAGACGCGCCCCGCCCCGCCCGTCGCCAGGATGGTCGCGCGGGCGGTGAAGGTCTCGACGCGGGCGCGTTTGCGGTTGAGCGCATAGACGCCCCAGACATGGCCGTCGCCGGAATAGCGCTCGCCGTGGCGGCTGGTGACGAGGTCGATCGCCACCATGTCTGGGACGACATTGATGTTGGGGTGCGCGGCGGCGGCTTTCTCCAGCGCCTGCTGCACGGCCCAGCCAGTGGCGTCATCGACATGGACAATGCGCCGGTGGCTGTGACCGCCCTCGCGCGTCAGGTGCCAGCCATTCTTGTCGTCCGCGACGTTGAAGGGGACGCCGAGCTCGGCCAGCCGCGCGATCGCAGCCGGCGCGTGGCCGACCACGAATTCCACGGTGGCGCGGTTGTTGAGGCCGGCGCCGGCGACCATCGTGTCCTCGATATGGGCCTCGAACGTGTCGCCCGGCTCCAGCACCGCAGCGATGCCGCCCTGCGCCCATCCGGTCGCGCCCTCGCCCTTGGCCAGCACCGCGACCTTGAAGCGATCGGCGAGATTCAGCGCCGCCGTGAGCCCCGCCGCACCGGCCCCGACGATGACGACGTCGAAGGCCCGTTCAGCCATTCGCGTTGGAAGCTCTGGTGAGGTTCAGGAACACGTCCTCCAGATCCGCCTCGCGCGTCGAGACGTCGACGATGCCGAGGCCGTCCTTCTGCAGCGCGGCGAGCACCTCGCCGGCATTCACGCGGTCCTTGCGGTAGGTGATGGCGAGGGTGCGGTCGCCCTTCAGCTCGATCTTGTCGAAGCAGGGCGCGTCGGGGACGGCGGCGAGGTCGCGATCGACCGTCACTTCGACCGCTTTCTCTTGCGCCATGCCGAGCAGGGTCCGCGTCGGCTCATTGGCGATCATGCGGCCATGATTGATGATGGCGATGCGGTCGCACAATTCCTCGGCCTCTTCGAGATAATGGGTGGTGAGCACCACCGTCACCCCTTCCGCATTGAGGCTGCGCACATAGGCCCAGAGCTGCTGGCGAAGCTCGATGTCGACGCCGGCGGTCGGCTCGTCCAGCACCAGGATGGGCGGCGAATGGACCATCGCCTTGGCGACCAGCAGCCGGCGCTTCATGCCGCCCGAAAGCGTGCGCGAATAGGCCTGCGCCTTGTCCTCCAGATGGACGGCGCGCAGCAGCTCCATCGTGCGGCGCTGGCCCTTTGGCACGCCGTAGAGGCCGGCCTGGATCTCCAGCGTCTCGGCCGGTGTGAAGAACGGGTCGAACAATATCTCCTGCGGCACGATCCCGATCGAGGCCTTGGCGTTGCGCGGATGGGCGTCGATGTCGAAGCCCCAGATCTCGGCGGTGCCGCCGGTCTTGTTCACAAGGCCCGCCAGGATGTTGATCATCGTCGACTTGCCGGCGCCATTGGGTCCGAGCAGGCCGAAGATCTGGCCGCGTGGGACGTCCAGCGTCACGCCTCCAAGCGCGCGCTTGCCGCCGGCATAGGTTTTCTCAAGATCGCGGATCGAGATGGCGGCGTCGGACATGCATCCTGCGCATAGCCGCTTCGTCCCGGACCGCAAAGCCGTGCCGCCGGCCATGCCGAATCACGGATTCACGATGTTCGCCAAGCCTTGCTTGACGATGTCGTGCGAAGATGAGCCGATGGTCGGACAGGAACTGCATCTCGTGAGGCGCTCGCGTCGGGCCTTGTGGCTCTCCGCAATCGGCGCCGCTTTCATCGCGTTGGCCGCCGCCGGAGGCCCTCCTCTCGTCTGACATTGTCTGCCGCCAAGGCGGTTGCTAAGGCGCGCTGCGATGCTCACCGACGATCCCTTCACGCCCGAGATCA
>JAEZFL010000156.1 GCA_023417515.1 Pseudomonadota bacterium
ATCTCGGGCAGCGAGCGCGGGGTCAGCTGCTTGGACAGGTACATGGCGACCTGGCGCGGGCGGGCGACCTCGCGGGCGCGCCGCGCGCTCGTCATCTCCGCCTTGCGGATCCGGTAATGGTCGGAAACCCGGGTCTGGATCTCGTCGATCGAGATGCGGCGCTGGTTGGCGCGCAGGATGTTGGCGAGCACCTCGCTGACGAAGTCGAGGTCGATCGTCCGGTTCTGCATCATCGCATAAGCGGCGATCCGGTTGAGGGCGCCCTCGAGCTCGCGCACGTTCGAGCTGATCCGCTTGGCGAGAAACATGACGACGTCCTCAGGCACCTTCACGTCCGGAAGCTGCTCGAGCTTCTTGGTGATGATGTTGAGCCGCAGCTCGAGGTCGGCGGCGTTGATGTCGGCGACCAGGCCCCAGCTCAGCCGCGACAGGATCCGCGGCTCGATGCCGTCGAGGTCCTGCGGCGCGCGGTCCGAGCTGATCACCAGCCGCCGTCCCGCCGAGATGATCTCGTTCATCGTGTGGAAGAATTCTTCCTGGGTCGATTCCTTGCCGGCGATGAACTGGACGTCGTCAATCATCAGCAGGTCGGCGGAGCGCAGCTGCTGCTTGAATTGCAGGGTCTCGTTCGAGCGCAGGGCCGCCACGAACTCGACCATGAACTTCTCGGCCGACATGTAGATGATCTTCGCCCTCGGCCGAAGCCGATGGAATTCGTGGCCGATCGCGTGGAGCAGGTGAGTCTTGCCGCGGCCGGTACCGCCGTGGAGGAACAGCGGATTGAAGGAGACGTTGTCGGCCGCCGCGAGCGTCTTGGCCGCATTGAACGCGACTTCGTTGGCCTTGCCGACGACGAAATTCTCGAACCGGTAGCGCGGCTCCAGCGCGACCGAGTAGCCGCACCGGGCCGGGCCGCGCTGCTCGCGCTCCTGCTGCACTTCCGGCGCCGGGATCTGCACGATCGCGGCGGTCAGCGGAGCGGCGGGGCCGACCCCGATCCGAATCTCCTTCACCTCGGGCGCATGCGCGCGCCACGCGAGGGCGAGCCGGTCGGCATGATGGTTCTGGACCCAGTCGGCCATGAACTTCGACGGCAGGTTGAGGAGCAGCGTGCCGGTGGCCGAATCGAAGCCGTTGAGAGCGATCGGTCGAAGCCAGGCGTCGAACATCCGGGCGCCGCAATCGCGGCGAAGGTTGGCGCGAATCACTTCCCACGCCTTGTGCATCTTTTCCGTCGCGCTCATGTCCGTGTCCAACGCAGCACCACTGGTCGCACTGTTTGCCACCTATTCCCCCTCCTCGTGGGCGGCGCAAGCGCGCCGGCTCTCGGGCAAAGTCATCCCCTTGCGGCGAAACGCTCTCGCGCAGCCGCTCCCAGCATGTCATTTTCGTTTTTCGCCCGGCCGGAAATTCCGGCCTGGGGAGCCGTTGTAGGAACCCCAACTGATTCCCTGCAAGCCCGAAAACTGACCCGCGGGCAAATATGAGGGATTGACATCGGATTCGTGCGGCTCTCCGCGACGATCCAATAATTCTCTTACTATATCAATGGCTTAGTATGTTGCCAAACTGCGACACGAGTGGGAAGCCGCAGAAATGCGCGAGTCGCGAAACTGTAACATGCGTCAAAATGAAAAACCCGCCGGCGCGAGCGGCGCCGACGGGTTTTGGAACGGGACTGAAATGACGCAATCAGCCGAGCGCGACAATCCGTTTGGTCAGCCGCGACAGCTTGCGGGCGGCGGTGTTCTTGTGAACCACGCCCTTGGCCACGCCGCGCGCCAGCTCGGGCTGAACCCGCTGAAGCGCCGTGCGCGCGCTATCCTTGTCGCCAGCCGCGAGCGCCGACTCGACCTGCTTGATGAAGGTACGGATGCGGCTCACCCGAGCGCCGTTGACGGCCGCACGATTGGCGTTGCGACGGATACGTTTACGTGCCTGCGGCGTGTTCGCCATGCTTCAACTGCCTCTTCGAGATCTGAAAATCGCGGGGCGCGGTGCACCCGAACGAGCGGGCGCATCTAAGGGAGGGACGGCCCAACGTCAAGGCCGCCGACTCGCCCTCCCTTATCGGTCGCGGCTGCCGGGCCGGCGGGTGATTCCACCCGCCTCGCGACCGCTTTAGCGCTGACAGCGCGGGCAGTAGAAGGTCGAACGGCCGCCCTCGGCGCGCCGGCGCACCGGCGCGCCGCAAGCGCATGGCTGGCCCTCCCGGCCATAGACCAGGAACTGCTTGGAGAAATAGCCGAGATTGCCGTCGGGACGGGCATAGTCGCGCAGGCTCGACCCGCCCGCCTCGATCGCCGCGACCAGCACATCCCTGACCGCGTCCGCGAGCCGGTCGAGCCGGCCGCGCGCAATCCGCCCGGCCTCCCGCGCCGGCGCGATCTTCGCGATGTGGAGCGCCTCGCAGACATAGATGTTGCCGAGCCCGGCCACGACGCGCTGGTCGAGCAGCAGCGCCTTCACCGGCGCAACCCGCCCTTGGAACGCGCGTGCGAGATAGGCGCCGTCGAACGCGTCCGACAGCGGCTCCGGCCCCATCGCCGCGAAAGCCGGATAGGCGGCGAGGCGGGTCGTCGCCGCCAGGTCGACAAAGCCGAAGCGGCGCGGATCGTGAAGCGCCAGGCGGCGCCCGGCCTCCGTCTCCAATATGAAATGATCATGCCGGCCGATCTCGCCGGGATCGATCCGCCAGCGGCCCGACATGCCGAGATGGAAGATGCAGGTGTCGCCGCGGTCGGTGTCGATCAGGCCATATTTGGCGCGCCGGCCGAGGCCGGTGACTCGTGCGCCGGTGAGCCGCTGGCGAAGGTCCGGCGGGAACGGCGTACGTATGTCGGGCCGCCGAGTCTCGACCCAGGCGAGCAGCTGACCCTCGAGCACTGGCCGAAGCCCGCGCACCGTCGTTTCGACTTCGGGAAGCTCAGGCAAGAATCTGCCTCAAACGGGGAGTGCACATCACCGCCCTCCCCTGCTAGAGCGCGCGCCCATGGACAAGGTGTCTTTCGGCCACGAGCAGGTGGCGCCCGAGGAAAAGACCGCCCGCGTGCGCGGCGTCTTCTCAAGCGTCGCGGGCAGCTACGACCTGATGAACGACCTCATGTCGGGCGGGCTGCACCGCCTGTGGAAGGACGATTTCGTCCGCCGGGTGCGGCCGCGCGCCGGCGAGGCGATCCTCGACATGGCCGGCGGCACCGGCGACATCGCCTTCCGGATGGCCAGGCGCGGACCCGCGGTCACCGTCGCCGACATCAACCCCGAGATGCTTGGCGTCGGCATCGAGCGCGCCCGGCGGCGCGGCATCGACGGCCTCGTCTGGGCGGAAGAGAATGCCGAGAAGCTGAGCTTCGCCGACAAGAGCTTCGACGCCTACACGATCGCCTTCGGCATACGGAACGTGACCCATATCGACCAGGCGCTGGCCGAGGCCTATCGCGTGCTGAGGCGCGGCGGGCGCTTCTTCTGCCTCGAATTCTCGACCACGACCTGGCCCGGCTTCTCCAAACTCTACCGCACCTATTCGCGGGGCCTGGTGCCGCGGATCGGCCGAGTCGTCGCCAAGGATTCCGACAGCTATCGCTACCTGATCGAGTCGATCGAGCGTTTCCCGGCCATGCCCGAATTCGCCCGGATGATCGGCGCCGCCGGCTTTGCCAACGTGAAGGCCGAGCCGATCCTGGGCGGCCTCGTCGCCATCCACAGCGGTTGGAAGCTGTGAGCCGCCCGAGCGCATGACCCAGCCCACCGTCCATCTGTTGCGGCTCCTCAAATGGGGCCGGGTGCTGGCACGGCACGGCGTCCTGGCGCCGATCGAGCACGACCCGAACACGCCCCGCGCGATTCGCCGACTCGCCCGACTCGCCCGCTTTGGCACCCGCGTGCCCAAGCAGCCGGCTTATGCCGACGCCTTCGTCGCCGTCGGGCCGGCCGCGATCAAGTTCGGCCAGGCGCTGGCGACTCGCGCCGACCTGGTCGGCGAGCAGGCCGCGCTCGAGCTCCAGCTGCTTCAGGACCGGCTTCCGCCGGCGCCCTTCCCGCTGATCCGCGCCGCCGTCGAGCAGGCGCTCGGCAAGCCGATCGGCGAGCTGTTCCTCGAGTTCGACGAAGTGCCCGTCGGCGCCGCGTCGATCGCCCAGGTCCACCGCGCCGTCACCACCGACGGCCGCCAGGTCGCGGTGAAGGTGCTCCGCCCGGGCATCGAGGAAGAGTTCGACAAGGCGATCGACACCTATGAATGGGCCGCGGCCCAGGTCGAGGCGATGGGCGGCGAGGTCGCCCGGCTTCGCCCCCGCGCCACCATTGCCATGTTCAAGCAATGGACGGCGCGCGAGCTCGACCTCAGGCGCGAGGCGGCTTCCGCGTCCGAGCTGCGCGAGAACATGCTCCCCGAGAGCGCGTTCCACGTGCCGGACATCGACTGGAGCCGAACCGCGCAGCGGGTGCTGACCCTCGAATGGATCGACGGAATCAAGCTCACCGAGCGCGACGCACTGATCGCCGCCGGCCACGATCTGCCGCAGCTCGCCCGGATCCTGGTTCGCGCCTTCCTCCGCCAGGCGGTGGTCGACGGCTTCTTCCATGCCGACCTCCACCAGGGCAATCTGTTCGCGCTCGCCGACGGCCGCCTCGCCGCGGTCGACTTCGGAATCATGGGGCGGATCGACCGCCAGGCGCGGCTGTGGCTGGCCGAGATCCTCTACGGCCTCATCACCGGCAATTACCGCCGGGTCGCCGAGATCCATTTCGAGGCGCAATACGTCCCCGGCCACCACAATATCGACGAGTTCGTGACGGCGCTTCGAGCGGTCGGCGAGCCGATCCGGGGCCTTCCGGTCAAGGACATCTCGATCGGCCACATGCTCGAGGGCCTGTTCAAGATCACCCGCGACTTCGACATGCCGGTCCAGCCGCATTTGCTCCTCCTCCAGAAGACGATGGTGATGGAGGAGGGAGTCGCGACCGCGCTCGATCCCGACATCAACATGTGGGAAACGGCGAGCCCGTTCATCGAGGAATGGGTGCGAAGCGAGCTCGGCCCCGAGGCGCGGGCCGCCGACGCGATCATCGAGCAGGTGCGGACTCTGGCGAAGATTCCCGAGCTCATCCGCCGGATCGACTATTATTACCCGCCTCCCGGCGCCGCTCCCCCGGCCGCGCCTCTGCCCGACGTGATGGTGATCCGCCCGTTCGGCTGGCTGCGCTACGCCGTCACGGCCCTGCTCGGCGCCGCGGCTGGCGTGACGGCGATGTTGCTCCTAACCTGAGGCCATGCAGGGCAAGCGCATCCTCCTGATCGTCGGCGGCGGGATTGCGGCCTACAAGGCGTGCGAGCTCGTTCGGCTGATCCGCAAGGCGGGTGCCTCGGTGCGCTGCGTGCTGACCGATGGCGGCGCCCAGTTCGTCACTCCGATGACCCTCGCGGCCCTGTCCGAGCAGCCGGTCCACACGTCCTTGTGGGACCTCAAGGACGAGGCCGAGATGGGCCATATCCAGTTGAGCCGCGAGGCCGACCTGGTCGTGGTCTGCCCGGCGACTGCGGACCTGCTCGCGAAGATGGCGGCCGGAATCGCCGACGACCTCGCGACGACCCTGCTGCTCGCCACCGACAAGAAGGTGCTCGCCTGCCCCGCGATGAACGTGCGGATGTGGCAGCACGCCGCCACCCGGCGCAACGTCGAACGGCTGCGCGGCGACGGAGTCACCGTCATGGAGCCTGACGAGGGCGACATGGCGTGCGGTGAATATGGTCCGGGCCGGCTGCCCGAGCCGGAGCGCATCCTTGCCGCGATCTCGGGGGCACTCGGCGGATCGGGGCTGCTGGCCGGCAAGCATATCGTGGTCACCGCCGGGCCGACCCACGAGCCTATCGACCCGGTGCGGGTGCTCGCCAACCGCTCATCCGGCAAGCAGGGCTTCGCCATCGCCGAGGCGCTTGCCGGCCTCGGCGGCCGAGTCACTCTGGTCGCCGGGCCGGTCTCACTGCCCACGCCGGCAGGGGTCGACCGGGTCGACGTCGAGACGGCCGCGCAGATGCAGGACGCGCTGAAGCGCGCCCTCCCAGCCGACGCCGCGGTGATGGTCGCCGCCGTCGCCGACTGGCGCGTCGAGGCCTCGCCGCACAAGCTCAAGAAGCAGGATGGCGGCCTGTCCGGCCTGCGCTTCGTCGAGAATCCGGACCTGCTGGCTGAGCTGGGCGAGTCGCCGGAGCGCCCTCGCCTGCTCATCGGCTTCGCCGCGGAAACCGAGGCGGTGGTGGACCATGCGCGCGCCAAGCTCGATCGCAAGGGCGCGGACTGGATCGTCGCCAACGACGTGTCGGGCGACGTGATGGGCGGCGACGACAATCACGTCCACCTGGTCACTCGCAACGGCACCGAGAGCTGGGAGCCGATGTCGAAGACGCAGGTCGCGCGCCAGCTCGCCGCACGGATCGCGGAAGCGCTGCGCGACTGAGTGAATCCTGTTTGCGACGATGGGATGGGGCGGCTACGCGCTCGATCGCACACTCGAAGGCGGGAGCAGCGATGATCGACATCCAATTGAAGCGGCTGGCGCATGGCGAGGGCCTTCCCCTCCCCGTTTATGCGACCGAGCATGCCGCCGGCCTGGACGTCGTCGCAGCGGAGGACGTGACCCTGGCGCCGGGCGCGCGCCACGCCGTCGCGACCGGCTTCGCCATCGCCATTCCGAACGGCTACGAGGTCCAGGTGCGGCCGCGCTCGGGGCTCGCGCTCAAGCACGGACTCACCTGCCTCAACACGCCCGGCACGATCGACAGCGACTATCGCGGCGAAGTGAAGGTCATCCTCGCCAATCTCGGCAGCGAGCCGTTCGAGGTCCGCCGCGGCGAGCGCATCGCCCAGCTCGTTCCGGCGCCGGTGTTGCGGGCGGATTTCAAAGTGGTAGAGTCGCTGGACGAGACCGTCCGCGGTGGCGGAGGGTTCGGATCGACAGGGAGATGAGCATGAGCCTGACCCTCCTGATCATTGCGTTGCAAGCGGCCCAGGCCGCCACCCCGGCGGAAGCGACGATCGAAATCGGACGTGCGAACTGGGAAGGCTTCGAGCGGCTGAGCAGCCGGTTGCCGCTCCCCACCGACCGGATGGTCGGCGCGGTCCAGGATATCCTTCGGAGCCGGCAATGCCCGTCGATCAACCAGTCGATCAATCATTTCGACATCACGGTGAATTTCGCTGTGCGTTTCGACGAGGCCAGCCAGCCGCAGCGGATCGTCGTCCAGGAGATGGGCTGCCGGCCGCTCGAGCTCCTCGTCGCGGGCGCCGTGCGCGACATCATCCGTCACCGCTTCGTCGACCTGCCCGCTGCGGGATCGGCGCGCTGGTACGGCAATTCGATCAACTTCAGCCTTGATTCTTAGCGACGACCAGCTCGACCGTTTCGCTCGGCACATCGTCCTCAAGGAGATTGGCGGCCAGGGGCAGCAGAAGCTGCTCGCGGCGTCGGTCACCCTGATCGGCGCCGGCGGGATCGGGTCTCCGGCCATCCAATATCTGGCCGCCGCCGGAGTCGGCCGGATCGCGGTGATCGACGACGACCAGATCAGCCTCGCCAACCTCCACCGCCAGGTGCTGTTCGGAACCGACGACGTCGGCCGGCCCAAGGCGGAGGTCGCCGGCGAGGCGGCAGCTCGGCTCAACCCGGACGTGCGGTTCGAGGCGAAGCGCGAGCGGCTGACGAAAGACAATGTCGCCGCCCTGCTCGACGACGCGGCGCTGGTCATCGACGGGTCGGACAATTTCGCGACCCGGCTGGTCGTCTCCGATCAGTGCACCGCGGCGCGAATCCCCTTGGTGTCGGCGGCGATCGGGCAGTTCCAGGTCCAGATCGGCACGTTCCGTGGCTGGGAGCCGGGCCAGCCCTGCTACCGCTGCTATGTCGGCGATGCCTTCGACGCCGACGATTGCGACAGCTGCTCGGAGCTCGGCGTGCTCGGGCCGGTGGCGGGCATGGGCGGCACGTTCGCGGCGCTGGAGGCGGTGCGGGCGATCACCGGCTTCGGCGAGCATCCGGGCGGCAAGCTTCACCTGTTCGACGCTCTGAAGCCGGCGATGCGGACCTTGCGCATCGCCAAGGATCCCGCCTGCAAGGGCTGCGGCGCGATCAGCTGAGCGAGGAGAGCGCAGCCTCGGCGGCCGCGACTCCGGTTGCGTAGGCGCCGTGGGCCGTCGAGAAGTCGCTCGCCGAGCAGGCTTCGCCGGCGAAGAAGATCCGGTTCTCGACAGGAGCGGCGAGACAGGCCCGGGCGCCGGCCTTGCCGGGCAGCGCATGGCTGTAGGAGCCGCCGAACAACGGATCGGCGCCCCAGCTCGTCTCGGCAAGCGGGGTGAGGCGGCGGCGCATGTCGCTGCCGAGCAGGCCGACAAGCTGCGTGACGGCGAAGTCGGCGGCGGCGCCCTCGCCTTCCGCCTCGAGGCTTCGAGCGCCGGCGCCGCCGAAGAAGCATTCGATCACGGGGCGGCCGAACGGACGGAGATAATAGCTGCCGGTCGCCGGGTCGTTCGGGTCGCCCAGCAATTGGGTGTCGGGCTCGAACGGCTCGGGGCGGTCGAGGAGCAGGAAGGCCTTGTTGGCGAGGCCGAGCGGGAGATCGGCGGCGGCCTCGGCCTTGTCGGGCAGCGGCGGATCGAAACGCAGGCGCTGGTCCGCCAGCACGCTGGTCGGGACGGCGACGATGGCGCGGTCGGCGGTGACGGCTCCCCACGGACCGGTCGCGCGCAGCAATGTGGTGCGGCGGTCGATGGTCGTGACAGGTGCGCCGAGGCGGACGGGGAGGTCCGCTCCGGCCGCCGCGACGAACGCGCCATAGCCTCCGGGCAGGCGCCAGTTCACGTCGCTGTCAGCCTCGTCATAAGCGAGATAGTCGGCGATCGAGAGGCAGCCCAGCTCGGCGCCGTTGATGTAGCCGCTCAGCGCCTCGAGCCAGGCGTTCCAGCGGCAGTCGGGGTCGAGCGCGTCGGCGGCGCGGTCGGTTGGCGGCGGCTCTTCGCGAAGACGCTTGTCGAAGGCTTCGAAGGCGGCGAGCGCTTCGCTCTGCTCGCGCTTGGAAAAGCCGATCTCCTGCCATTGCTCGCGCCAGGCGGGCGGGCTCCTGTCGATGGTCCAGCCGTCGGCCTGCGCGAGTTCTGCCCAGGGATTGCGGTCGGCGGAATGAAGCCAGCCGCAGCCCAGGTCGAGCGGCATCCCGGCGAGGCTGCGGGTGAAGGCGCGTCCGCCGAGGCGTTCGCCCGCTTCGAGCAGCAGGACCGAGCGCGGGCCGGCGGCGAGGCGTCGGGCCGCGGCGATTCCGGCCGCTCCGCCGCCGACGATCAGAATGTCGACATGGTCGGGCATCAGCCCTGGCCGCCGATTCCGATCAGCCCGATGGTGAAGTGAAGGGTCGAATTGGCCGGGATCGGGCCGGCCTCACGGTCGCCATAGCCGAGCTCGGGCGGGATGACGAACTCGTAGATGTCGCCGACGCTCATCAGCGGCACGCCTTCCTGCCAGCCGGGGATCAGCGACGGAAGCGCCATCGTCACCGGCTGCCCGGCGCGGAACGAGCTGTCGAACTCGGTCCCGTCCATCAGCTTGCCGACATAGTGGATGGTCACCGTGTCTGTCGGGCTCGGCTTCGGCCCGGTGCCGGTTCCGCCGATCCGCCGATACTGGATGCCGCTTGGCGTACGCTGCCACTCGGTCGCGCTGCCCTGCGGCGCCGCGCCCAGCATATTGGCGGTGGACGTCGCCGGGGGCTGGTTGCCGTCACCGCACGCGGTCGTTGCAGCGAGCAGTCCGGCCAGCGCGAGACAGCGGAGCTGGATCATTTCTTCTTTCCCTTCGCGGCGGCCTTCTTCGGAGCGGCCTTCCTGGCGGGCGCCTTACGTCCCTTCTTGGCCGGCGGTCCCTTGGCGGCGCGCTCGTCGATGAGTTGGGCGGCTTCCTCCAGGGTCAGCTCCTCGGGCTTCACCGTCTTCGGCAAGGTGGCGTTGGTGGTGCCGTCGGTGACATAGGGGCCGAAGCGGCCTTCCATGACCTTGAGCTCCGCCTCGGTGCGCGGGTGCGGGCCCAGCACCTTCAACGGCTCGCGCGAGCCGCGCCCCCGGCCGCCGCCGGCCGCGGCGTCGGCAAGCTTGGCCACGGCGGCGTTCATGCCGGTCTCGAACACCTCGGCGGTGCTGCCGAGCTTCGCATATTTGCCGTCGTGGGCGAGATAGGGGCCGTAGCGGCCGATGCTCGCGGTGATCGGCTTGCCGCTCTCCGGATGAGCGCCGATCTCGCGCGGGAGCGACAGCAATTTGAGCGCCCAGCCGAGGTCGACGTCGGCGAGCGGGACGTCCTTCGGCACCGAGGAGCGCTTGGCGTCCTTGCCGTCGCCGAGCTGGACATAGGGACCGAAACGGCCCGAGCGCAGAGTCACGTCGACGCCGCTGTCGTCCTGCCCCAGCAGCTGGGGTCCCGAGTCCTCGGCCGCGGCCTCGCCGCCCTGGGCGAAGCGGCGGGTGAACTTGCACTCGGGATAATTGGAGCAGGCGACGAAAGCACCGAAGCGGCCGCCGCGAAGGCCGAGCCGGCCCTCGCCGCAGGCGGGGCACAGGCGCGGGTCGGTGCCGTCGGCCTTGTCGGGGAACAGGAAGGGCGCGAGGAACTCGTCAAGCGCCGCGGTGATGTCGCTCGGCTTCTGCTCCATCACCTCGGCGGTCTTCGGCTTGAAGTCGCGCCAGAAAGCGTCGAGCACGTCCTGCCAGTTCATCCGGCCGCCGGAAATGTCGTCGAGCTCGTCCTCGAGATGAGCCGTGAAGTCGTAGCTCACATAGCGTTCGAAGAAGCGTTCCAGGAAGGCGGTCAGGAGCCGGCCGCTCTCCTCCGGATGGAGCCGGTTCTTCTCGGCGCGGACATAGGAGCGGTCCTTCAGGGTCTGAAGGGTCGCGGCGTAGGTGGACGGCCGGCCGATGCCGAGCTCCTCCATCTTCTTGACCAGGCTCGCCTCGGAATAACGCGGCGGCGGCTGGGTGAAATGCTGCTCGGCATGGACCCGGCGCTTGTCGGGCGTGTCACCCTGGGCGAGTTTGGGCAGGCGGCGCTCGTCCTCGGCCGCTTCGTCGTCACGGCCTTCCTCATAGAGGCCGAGGAAGCCCGGGAAGAGCACGACCTGGCCGGTGGCCCGAAGCGCATGCTTGCCGCTCTCGTCGGTCAGCTCGACCGTGGTGCGCTCCAGACGCGCCGATTCCATCTGGCTCGCCAGGGCGCGCTTCCACACCAGCTCGTACAGCCTGCCCTGGTCGCCGGAGCCGACATGGTCGCGCTCGAAATCGGTCGGACGGATCGCCTCGTGCGCTTCCTGGGCGTTCTTGGCCTTGGTCTCATAGACTCGCGGCTTGCTCGGAACATTGTGCGGGCCGAAGCGGCGTTCGATGGCGGCGCGGGCGTCGCGGATCGCCTCGGGCGCCATCTGGACGCCGTCGGTCCGCATGTAGGTGATGGCGCCGCTCTCATAGAGGTCCTGGGCCACCCGCATCGTGTGGCTGGCCGAGAAACCGAGCTTGCGCGCCGCTTCCTGCTGGAGCGTCGAGGTGGTGAATGGCGGCGGCGGGTTGCGGGTGAACGGCTTGGTTTCGACCGAGGCGACGGTGAACCGCCCCGCCTCGACCGCGGCCTTGGCGCGCATCGCGGTGCCTTCGTCGCCGATCGTGAGGCGGTCGATCTTGTCGCCGTCGAAGCGGACGAGGCGGGCGAGGAACTCGGTGCCGCCTTCCGCCAGGTTCGCGGTGACGCTCCAATATTCCTGCGGCTTGAAGATTTCGATCTCGCGCTCGCGGTCGACGATCAGGCGCAAGGTCACCGACTGGACCCGGCCGGCCGACTTGGCGCCGGGAAGCTTGCGCCACAGGACCGGCGAGAGCGTGAAGCCGACGAGATAATCGAGCGCCCGGCGGGCTCGATAGGCGTCGATCAGATCCTCGTCGAGCTCGCGCGGCTTCGCCATCGCCTGGGTCACCGCCGATTTGGTGATGGCGTTGAAGGTCACGCGCTCGACCTGCTTGGGAAGCACCCGGCGATTGCGAAGGATCTCCTGAACGTGCCAGCTGATCGCCTCACCCTCGCGGTCGGGGTCGGTTGCGAGGATCAGGGCATCCGCCTTCTTGGCCTCGTCCGAGATAGCGCGGACCTGCTTGGTCTTGTCGGCATAGGTCTCCCACTGCATCGCGAAGCCCGAGTCCGGATCGACCGAACCGTCCTTGGGCGGCAGGTCGCGGACGTGGCCGTAGGAGGCGAGCACTCGGTAGCCCGGGCCGAGATATTTCTCGATGGTCTTCGCCTTGGCGGGCGATTCGACGACGACAAGCTTCATATGGAGCGGCAATCCCTCACGTGTACGCGCATAGGGTGGTGAGCAGTTGGGACCCACGTCAAGCGCACGTCGAGGCAAAAGTGCGAATGTTCACCGATGTTCGCACTGGCCATGGCTCCGCCACCGCGACGCGGCTGACATCGTTGCAACGGGACACCGAAGTCGGGATTCATTCGCCAGCTTGCACCAGATGAAATCCTATTTTGCAAGCGGGGCGCGAGAACAGTCGTCGTCACCCCGGACCTGATCCGGAGTCCACCCTTTCAACCGTGGAAATGAAGGAGGTGGATGCCGGTGCAGGTCCGGCATGACGGAGAAACGGCCGGCGCCCGGAGAGGACGGGCGCCGGCCATGGCCGCCAGGGGGCTTAGGCGGCGGCCATATCCCTGCGCATCAGCGCGCTCAGCCGGTCCTTCACGGCCAGCTTCATCTTCTTGAGCCTGAGGAGACGCAGGCTGTCGGGCGGGGTCGCCTTCATCTCCTCGCGGATGGACTCGTCCAGGCTGCGGTGAATGGCGGTGAGCCGATAGGTGGCTGCAGACATGTCAAAACTCCAGCATCATGGGCCCGCCGGCGCGCCTCGGCTGCCGGCAGTGGGCCGTTGTCGAATGTACGATGGGACCGCCGAAGCGGCCGGCTCAGGCGGCTGGAGGCGCCCGGGCCTGGTAGTGAATGCGGGGCGCGCGCGTTGCGGCGTTTGCAGCCGCCGGAACCGTCGCCGCCGCGGGGCGATACGACAGCTGCTCGGTGACCACCTGAGGAGCAGGCGGCACCAGCGCGAGCGTGGCATCGTCGGGATTTTCGTTGCTCGAGCGGCTGGCGGCGCGCAGGCCCGAGGCCGTGCGGATGACCTCGCCATTGCCGAGCCGGGCCTGGCCGGGATCGGGCTGGGCCTGGGCGGCGGGGCCGGAAAGTCCGAGGAGCAAACCGAACAGGAGCGTGAGGACCGTCACCGGTCCCTGCTTTCCCTTCGTCTCCACTCGTTCAGACACGCTCTCGCTCCTGACAATGGATCACGTAGGGTCCTGCCAGTCCCGTAACAATGGGTCGGCCCGACATTCGCGACGAGTCGTGATCAGGTCAGGCTTACGCGGCCACCGGCGTGTCTCTCGAGGCGACCGGCGAGCTCCAGTTCCAGAAGCACGGTCTGCACGGTTGCCGGCGGCAGGCCGCTCTGGCGGACCAGCTCGTCGACCGGGACCGGGACCGGACCGAGCAGGTCGGTGACGGTGCGGCGTTCCGCCTCCTCGGCGTCGACGGGCGTCGGCGAGGCGCCGAAGTCGCGGCTGGGCTGGGCGATCGGGCCGAGATGGAGGGGACGAAGCGCCTCGAGCACGTCCTCGGCGCTCTGCACCAATGTGGCGCCTTCGCGGATCAGGAGATTGCACCCTTGCGCGCGCGGGTCGAGCGGCGAGCCGGGGACGGCCATCACCTCGCGGCCATATTCGGTGGCGCAGCGCGCGGTGATCAGCGAGCCGGACTTGGGCGCGGCCTCGACGACGATGGTGCCGTGGGCGAGGCCGGCGATGATCCGGTTGCGATAGGGGAAGTGGCGGGCGCGCGGCTCGGTGCCGGGCGGCTGCTCGGCGACGAGCAGGCCCTGCTCCGCCACGGCGGCCTGGCGCGCCTCGTTCTCGGGCGGATAGACGATATCGATGCCGCCGGCGATGACTCCGACCGTGCCTGTGGCAAGCGCACCGTCATGGGCGGCGCTGTCGATTCCGCGGGCGAGCCCGGAGACGACCGCCACCCCCGCCTCGCCGAGCGACTGGGCGAGCATCCGGGCGAAGCGGCATGCGGCGGCCGAAGCATTGCGGGCGCCGACCATCGCCACCGCCTGGCGATCGAACAGATGGCGATGGCCCCTGACGATGAGGGCCGGCGGCGCGGTTTCCAGCTCGGCGAGCAGCGCCGGATAGCCGGGAGTGCCGAGGAAGACATAGTCGGCGCCGAGACGGGCGACCTCCTCCATCTCGCGCTCGACCTGCGACCTGGCGGCGAGGCGGGGCGCCCGGCCGCCGCCGCGGGCGGCAAGATCCGGGATGGCGGCAAGGGCGGCTTCGGCCGAGCCGAAGCGGACGAGCAGCTGATAATAAGTGACCGGGCCGATATTGTCGGAGCGGATCAGCCGCAATCGGGCGATCTGGTCCGCGGGGCCGTTCATTGCTTGCGGCCGACCTTCGGCTCGGTTCCGGCGGCGAGGCGGCGGATATTCTCGCGATGCTTCCACAAGACGAGCAAGGCGACGGCGGCGAACAGCAGGGCGAAGCGCGGCAAGCCGAGCCAGTAGGCGGTGATCGGGGCGCTGAGCGCGGCGGCGAGGCCACCGACCGACGAGATGCGGCTCGCGGCCAGGCCCAGCAGCCACAACGCCGCCGCGACCGCGCCGATCGGCCAGGCCAGCGCGAAGGCGATTCCGAGGAAGGTAGCAACGCCCTTGCCGCCCTTGAAGCCGAGCCACAGCGGATAAAGGTGGCCGATCAGGGCCGCTCCCGCGGCGAGCGGCTCCAGCAATTCCTTGTCGCCGGCAATGCAGCAGCGCACGATCAGCACCGCCGCCGCGCCCTTGCCGGCGTCGAGCAGAAGGGTCGCCGCGGCGATGCCCTTGTGGCCGGTGCGAAGCACGTTGGTCGCGCCGATATTGCCGGAGCCGATGGTGCGCACGTCGCCAAGCCCGGCGGCGCGGGTCAGGATGAGCCCGAACGGGATCGAGCCGAGCAGATAGCTCAGCGCGACGACGAGCGCGGGCAGGACGAGGTCGGTATTCAACGGATAGCCCCCACGGGGACCTGACTAACCAACCTGTCATTCCCGCGAAAGCGGGAATCCAGCTGCCTTCGCCGAGGAGGTGGTAGAGAAGCTGCATCCCCGCTTTCGCGGGGATGACAGGACGGGGTCGGTGCGGCTACCTCCCGCCGCGTGACCCGCCCGCTCCTTATCTTCGATTCCGGCGTGGGCGGCCTGTCCGTCGTCGGCGCGGTGCGCGCGCTGTTGCCGGCCGCGCCGATCGTCTATGCCGCCGACAGCGCCTTCTACCCTTACGGCACCAGGCGGCCCGAGGAGATCGACGCGCGCGTGCCGGCGCTGCTCGGGCGCCTGGCGGAACGCTATGATCCCGAGCTGATCGTCATCGCCTGCAACACCGCCTCGACGATCGCGCTGGACACGGTCCGGGCCGCGCTCGACCTGCCGATCGTCGGCACGGTGCCCGCGATCAAGCCGGCCGCGGCGCTGTCCAGGAGCCGGGTCATCGGCGTGCTCGGAACGGCGGCGACGGTGGTCCAGCCTTATGTCGACCGCCTCGCCGCCGAGTTCGCCGCCGACTGCACGATCCTGCGCCACGGCTCGGCACGGCTCGTCGAGCTGGCCGAGGCGCAGCTGCGCGGCCGCAGCTCCGACGTGGACGAATATCGCGCCGTGCTCGACGGGCTCCTCGCGCAGCCGGGAGGCGAGCGCATGGACACGGTGGTGCTCGCCTGCACCCATTTTCCGCTGGTGCAGGAACAGCTCGAAGCGGCCGCGCCGCGCCCCCTCGCCTTCGTCGACGGCAAGGAAGGCATTGCCCGCCGCGTGGTCTCGCTGCTCGACCAGCGCGGCTGGCCGCCGCAAGAGGCCGAGGGGATCGCTCTGTTCACCGGACGGCAGGCGGTCGAACCGGCACTCGCGAAATGCCTTTCGTCCTACGGCCTCACGCGCATCGTCGATTTCTAAGCAATATTCGCGAGCGCGCAGAAGAGTTCGCGAAGCAGCGCAAAGTCCGGTTGCCTGAATCATGGTAAACGGACAAGATCACCCCCGGCGCAATTGGGGGGACGAGCGATGGGCGACTATCTGAAGCTGATCGATGCGGGCGCGGAACTGGCGGGGCTCAAGGACGAGCTCGACCTGATCGAGGCACTCGCCGACACGGCGCAGAAGTGGGCGCTCGTCGCCAGCAATATCGAGGGTGCGACGACCCTCGACAAGTTCCTCGATACACTGGCCAAGGATATTTCGGGAGACCAGGTCAAGCAGGCGTTCGAACTGGCCGGTCTGGGCGACGCTCATGCCACCCTTGCACGGCTGATGGGCAAGCTCACCGCAGGGGCCGACAAGATACCCGACCAAGTCAAGACCTTGTTCAATCCATTGTCGACCTTCGCCAACGGCTCCTCCGGCGTCGTCGAGTGGACGTTGAGCGGAAAGGAGGAGGCCCGGCTCGGCACGCGGATCACGCTCGGCCTTCAGGGCGGCGGCGCGCTCCGCTTCGACGCCGCCGGCAAGGCCAAGATCGGCGAAACCGAGCTCGACCGGTTGCTGCGGATCGGCGCGTCGCTGAACGCGAAGGCCAGCGCAGCGGGCACGCTGCCGATCCGCTGGGGCACGATCAAGGGAACGGCCGACGCCTCGGTCGCGGTCTCGCTTGACTATCTGTTCCAGCCATCGAACCGCAGCACGCTTTATGCCGCCGCAATTGCCGAGCGGATCGTCGCCCTGCCTGATCCGTTCGACTATGGCAGCGTGTGGAAGGCCTTCCAGGCTGCGGAGCTCGGGCTTGCGGGCCTTGTCTACAGCTTCACCGACTCCGCCAGCGCCAAGGTCGACCTCGCCGTCTCCGCGTCGGGCAGCCTGACCAAGGACATTCTCGCCGACGTCAAGCTCACCTTCGGAGTAAGGGGCTCGCGGGAGAGCAAATTCCTGCTCGGGCTGCGCAAGGTGCCGCAGGGGATCGAGGCGACCCTGTCCCGCGGCAGCGCGCACGAAGCGGGAGCGACTCTCGGCATCACCGTCGGCTTCGATCTGTCCGCCCCGGTCGGCCGCGTGCGCGAGGTCCTGAATCGGGCCGTTGCCAAGTCGGATGAAGTCATCGGCAAGATCACTCCCTATCTCACGCCCGGCACCTGGCTGAGGAAGCAGTTTCACGAGGAGCTCGGCGCCGCGGCGGAACGGCTCATCCGCAACGAAGCGCTTCGCAAGGCCGTGCTCGCCGACCTCGAATCAGCGACCGGAGAGCGCGAGGCCGGCGACCCGGCGATCGTCGCGCACCTCACCGCCATCCTCACCGATGCGGTTGACGACCAGGCCAAGAAGCTCACCAACCTCGCCGAAGACGCGCGCGACGGAATCGTCGGGCAGATACTCGCCGCGCTGCCCGAGCCGGTCCGGGCGCCAGCTGCCGACCAGCTGCGAGTGGAGCTGAAACCGTTCGTCGACCATGCCGTCAAAGGGCTGAAGGGCGCGCTCGAAGACCTTGTCGACAATCACCGCGACAAGCTGAAGGGGGCGCTCAAGAAGCTCAACGTCGAACTGAGCGGTGCCGTCGATCGAGCCGACCAGCTGCTGGAACCGGTCCGCAAGCTGATCGACCAGTACAACCAGCTCCTGACCAAAGCCAAGGAGTTCGCCAACGATGCGGCCCGCGCGAAGGCGGTCGCGAAGATCAGCCAGGACGAGCTGTGGACCTGGGGCGCCGAGGAGAAGCTCGTCGGAACGTTCACCGCGGAGAGCGAGGCGGCCACGCGCCTCTTCGAAACGATAAGCCGGGGAAAGGTCGACAAGCTCCGCGAGCTGCTCCTCAGCGGGTCGCCGACCGCGGACTTCGATCTCGACGAGAGCGCGTCCTATTTGAAGAGGAGCGCCGGGCGCACCAGCACGACCAATGTCGAGGTGGTTCTGTTCGGCTTCGGAGCGACCGGCAGCGTGAAGATAGACGGCCACGCCGACATACTGATCGACGGCAATGGTGACGTGCAGGTCGATGCGAAGGGCAAGCTGGAGGAGCGCTTCAAGGGGGGCGGCGAGGAGCGCGAGGTCTCGTTCGTCAACACCTTCCAGCTCCGCCTCGCCAAGGCGCTTGCTTCAACGGCAGGCGGCCAGCGGTCGATCGAGGCGGGGGTCACAATTTCCGACAAGGATCAGTCGATGAAGCTCGAGGAGCTGACCGGCTTCATCCGCTCTCTGGAAAAAACGAGCCTGGTTGCCGGACACATTGACGAGCTTGCCGCCGCGCAGTTCGCGGCCTGGCTCCCCGCCGGAAAGCGGGCGCTCGCCGCCGATCTGAAGGCCAAGCTGCAGCTCAGTCATGAAGAAATGACCAAACTGATGATGCTCGGCCAGCGGACGAATGGGCGGTTGACCAAGGACGCCTTGCTCACGATCATCAGGACGAGCATCGCCGCCCTCGACGAGGCTCGCGTTCGCAAGATCGCCGCCGTCAATGCGGGCGTGACGACCCTGGTGCGCGAGCTCGGCCTTCCGCGCCGCGAGCTCCCCGAATTCATCCTCGACAGGATGAACGGAGATACCGACCTCAAGGAATTGGAGAGGCAGTATCCGCCCAGGGGCTCGTTCGACAGGCCCGCCGAGGTCCATGAATTCCTCAATGAGCTCAAATATGCGTCCGCCCTCTGCACCATCATCCAGCGAATCGGCGACATCTACACGGCGACCCCGGCTGTCGGTGCAGGCGCGCTCAGGGATGGAATGGACGAGGGCGGCTATGCGGATGCCCAGAAGAGCGTCGCCCAGGCTGGTGCGCGGTGGCTCAGCACCGGCGGCGGTCTCAAGCTCTCGCCCGAAGTTACACCCACGACGCTGGCCTTCATGATCGCCATCTGCGCCCTGGCCGGCATCCCGCGCGTGAAGCGAGAGAACCGTAATATGACCGGCCACGGACCAGCCGAGGCGGCGGAGATCATGACCCTGTCGATGAGCCGTCGGGACGGCGATAAGATCAAGGAGACAGTCGGCCTTACCCAGGCGTCCTGATCGACTGGCCCCGGCCGGGCGAGGCGGAGAGCCTATTGCGAATCGTTCGCACTCGCCTTTCGCCGCGGTTTTCCGTTATGGGCTCCCTGACGGGCACGGGAATGAGTTAGCCTTGGACTATCAACGCATCTTTGCGGACGCGATCGACCGCCTTCACGAGGAGGGTCGCTACCGGGTCTTCATCGACATCCTCAGGAACAAGGGGGCGTTCCCCAACGCGCGCTGCTTCGCCGGCCATAACGGCCCGAAGCCGATCACCGTGTGGTGCTCGAACGACTATCTCGCCATGGGCCAGCACCCCAAGGTGATCGCGGCGATGGAAGAGGCGCTTCACGACGTCGGCGCCGGTTCCGGCGGAACCCGCAACATCTCCGGCAACAGCCATTATCATATCGAGCTCGAGGCCGAGCTTGCCGACCTTCACGGCAAGGAAGCGGCGCTGCTGTTCACGTCGGGCTATGTCTCGAACGAGGCGACCCTCTCCACCCTCGGCCGACTGCTGCCCGGCTGCGTCGTCTTCTCCGACGCCTTGAACCACGCATCGATGATCGCCGGGATCAAGCATTCCGGCTGCGAGAAGCGCGTGTTCCGCCACAACGATCTCGCCCATCTCGAGGAGCTGCTCGCCGCGGAGCCCGAGGACTCGCCCAAGCTGATCGCGTTCGAAAGCGTCTATTCGATGGACGGCGACGTCGCTCCGATCGCCGCGATCTGCGACCTCGCCGACAAATATGGCGCCCTCACCTTTCTCGACGAGGTCCACGCCGTCGGCATGTACGGCGCGCGCGGCGGCGGCATCTCGGAACGCGACTCGGTCGCGCACCGGGTCGACATCATCGAGGGCACGCTGGCCAAGGCCATCGGCGTGATGGGCGGCTACATCGCCGCCAACCGCAACGTCATCGACGTGATCCGAAGCTACGCGCCCGGCTTCATCTTCACCACCAGCCTGTCGCCGGTGCTGGTCGCGGGTGCTCTGGCGAGCGTCAGGCATCTCAAGGCAAGCTCGGCGGAGCGCGAGGGGCAGCAGGCGTCCGCCGCCTCGCTCAAGCGGCTGTTCGCGGAGGCCGGCCTGCCGGTCATGCCGTCGGAGACTCACATCGTGCCGCTGATGGTCGGCGATCCGGTCAAGGCCAAGCGGATCAGCGACATCCTGCTCGCCGAATATGGCGTCTATGTGCAGCCGATCAATTACCCGACCGTGCCGCGCGGCACCGAGCGGCTTCGCTTTACCCCCGGCCCCGCCCATGACGAAGCGATGATGCGCGAGCTGACCACTGCGCTCGTCGAGATCTGGGACAGGCTGGAGTTGCGCCAGGCGGCCTGAGCCGTTCAGTCGGGCTTTTTCCCGAACGACCTGACCCGCCACACGATCAGACCCGCCGCGGCGATCAGCGCGGCGAGGGCGACCAGCACCCCCGTCGTGCTCTTCAGGAAGCGCTCCCAGCGGCCCATGCGCTGCTCGGCGGTGACGCTGACCCGCACGTCCAGCCGCCGGCGCGCGGGCCCGAGCTCGATCCGCCGGCCGTCGGCCAGGACCGCGATCGGCTCGACCGTGGCAACCAGGCTCTGCCGGCCTTCGGCGGTCGGGGTGACCTGCCAGCGCCACGTCGCCTGGCGGCTCAGCCCCAGCTCGCGCTCGGCCTCGCTTTCGGCGGCGATCCGGAACGCGCTTCCGGAAAGCGTGACCCGCATGCGCCGCGCGAGTTGCACCTCCCCGACATTGCTCGTCGCGGCCGGGCCCGCCTCCCCTTCCGCTGTCGCCGTGACGACGTCCACGTCCTCGTCGCGGCCGATCGCGAGCGCGACGGTGTAAGTGCCGTCGACCGCCATTTCCGCCGGTGCGTTGAGCGCTCCGACCCCTGCTTCCAGATTGCGGAACTGGTTGCCGAGCGAGCGGCATGCGGTGTCCGCAAGCTCCTCCGAGCCGCAGAGCTGCGTAATCCGGGGATCGGACGCCTGGGCCGACCCTGAGGTGTTTGCCGGTTCGGCAACATCATTGGACACGTTCGCAGACGGGCCATCGTCCGCCGCGTGGTTGCCGCCGTTCGCATAGTTCGCGTCCGCAGGCGCGTAGTTGCCGTCGCCATTCGCGTAGGCGTTGGTGTCCGCAATCGCGTAATTCGAATCGCCGTTCGCGAAGGCGTTCATGTCGGCAGTCGCGTAATTGAAATCCGCCATATTCGTATCTGCCGTATTCGAGGCAGAGGGTTCGACAACATCAGTCGAAGCTGTGTTGTTTGCAGAAATGTTCCCGCCGCACGCGCACAGGAACAACGTCAATGACAAGACGAGCCGCCGGACCATGCCTCTCCCCCCGAAGATAGACGCTTCCAGACTCTTGCAAGTACTGCTTAGCCTCCGCCCTGCCTTTTTACAATCTGGGATCGGCCGAGGCGCCGGCTGACCTTCATATTATTGTGGAGCAACAGGAATGCACCGTGGCGAGGTGCGCATGGTGGGGCGGTCGCAAGCCGGTGGCGGACGTGCGCCGGGGGCGCTAGATGTTGTCGATCCCATGACTCGAAAGACCGACATGCGAATCGCCATCGCCTCCGATCATGCCGCCTACGACCTCAAGTCGGCGCTTGCCGAGCATCTGCGCGGCAAGGGGCATGAGGTGATCGACCTTGGGCCGCCGTCGACAGACTCCGTCGATTATCCGCTTTACGGCTACAAGCTCGCCGACGCGGTCGCCTCCGGCGCCGTCGACAAGGGCGTGGCCCTGTGCGGGTCGGGGATCGGAATCTCGATCGCGGTGAACCGCAACCCGGCCTGTCGCTGCGCGCTTGTCAGCGAGCCGCTGTCGGCCGGCCTCGCGCGCCAGCATAACGACGCCAACGTCATCGCGATGGGCGGGCGGCTGGTCGGCGCGGAGATGGCCAAGGCCTGCCTCGACGCTTTCCTCGACACGCCTTTCCTCGGCGACCGCCACCAAAGGCGAGTCGACCAATTGTCCAACCCCGTCTCCGCCAAGGAAACCGCATGAGCACCGAGACCAACACCCTGACCCGCACTGTCGACACGGAGGGCTCGATCCGCAGCGAGGGCTTCTTCAGCGACGACCTGCGCTCGGTCGACAAGGCGGTGGCCGATGCGGTGGCGTCGGAACTCGACCGGCAGCAGAACCAGATCGAGCTGATCGCGTCGGAGAATATCGTCTCAAAGGCGGTGCTCGAGGCTCAGGGCTCCGTCCTCACCAATAAATACGCCGAGGGCTATCCGGGCCGGCGCTATTATCAGGGCTGCGCGCCGTCCGACGCGGTCGAGACCCTCGCGATCGAGCGCGCCAAGCAATTGTTCGGCTGCGGCTTCGCCAACGTTCAGCCGCATTCGGGCGCCCAGGCGAACGGCGCGGTGATGCTGGCGCTGACCAAGCCCGGCGACACCATCCTGGGCATGAGCCTCGACGCCGGCGGCCACCTCACCCACGGCGCCAAGCCGGCGATGAGCGGAAAATGGTTCAACGCGGTGCAGTATGGCGTTCGCCGCGACGACCATCTCATCGACTTCGATCAGGTCGAGGCGCTCGCTCGCGAGCACAAGCCGACCCTGATCATCGCCGGCGGATCGGCCTATCCGCGCCACATCGATTTCGCCCGATTCCGCGCGATCGCAGACGAGGTCGGAGCGATCTTCATGTGCGACATGGCCCACTTCGCCGGCCTGGTCGCCGCGGGCGAGCACCCCTCCCCGTTCGGCCATGCCCATGTCGTCACCACCACCACCCACAAGACGCTTCGCGGGCCGCGCGGCGGAATGGTGCTGACCAACGACGAGGCCATCGCCAAGAAAATCAACTCGGCGGTGTTCCCGGGCCTCCAGGGCGGCCCGCTGATGCACGTCATCGCCGCCAAGGCGGTGGCGTTCGGCGAGGCTCTGCAGCCCGAGTTCAAGACCTATGCCAAGGCGGTGATTGCCAATGCCCAGGCGCTCGCCGGCCGCCTCAAGGAGCGCGGCGCCGATCTCGTCGCCGGAGGCACCGACACGCATCTCGCTTTGGTCGACCTCGGCCCGCTCGGGATCACCGGCAGGGATGCCGACGAGGCTCTGGAGCGCTCCGGGATCACCTGCAACAAGAACGGAGTCCCGTTCGACCCGCTGCCGCCGATCAAGACCAGCGGGATCCGGGTCGGCTCGCCGGCCGGGACGACGCGCGGCTTCGGAGTGCAGGAGTTCCGCGACATCGCCGACATGATCGCCGACGTGCTCGATGGTCTGAAGACCAATGGCCACGAGGGCAATTCCGCCGTCGAGCGCGAGGTCAACCAGCGCGTCCGCGCCCTGTGCGCCCGCTTCCCGATCTACGCGGAGAAGTAATTGCGCTGTCCCTTCTGCAGCCACGAGGACAGCCAGGTTAAGGACAGCCGGCCGACCGAGGACGGCTCGGCGATCCGGCGCCGGCGCCAGTGCGAGGATTGCGGCGCCCGCTTCACCACCTTCGAGCGGGCGCAGCTTCGCGAGCTGACCGTGGCCAAGTCGGGCAATCGCCGCGAGCCGTTCGACCGCGCCAAGCTCGAGCGCTCGCTCGCCATCGCCTGCCGCAAGCGCCCGGTGCCGCCCGAGCGGATCGAGCGGCTGGTGACCTCGATCCAGCGCCAGCTGGAAACGAGCGGCGACGCGGAGATCACGTCGGAGATGATCGGCGAGCTGGTGATGGAGGGGCTGAAGGCATTGGACCCAGTCGCCTATATCCGCTTCGCCTCGGTCTATAAGGATTTCCGGGAGGCCCGGGACTTCGAGGCGTTCGCGGGTTCGGTCGGCGAGTTGGGGCGGGAGTAGCCGGCTCTTGGCGGTCCTTCGAGACGCCGTTTCGACGGGTTCAGTGGCTACTCAGCATGAGCGGATTTCTTGTTGCACCCATGACCGCTCATCCTGAGTAGGGGTTCATGCCATTCTGGACCTACATTCTTCGCCTCAGCAACGGGCTTTATTACACTGGTCACACCGATGATCTGGAAACGCGCATTGGCCAACACCAGCGCGGCGAGATCAAGGGTTTCACGAGCAAGCACCGTCCGGTCGAATTGATGTGGGCCGAGGAATTCCCCACGCGTGATGAAGCTTTCGAAGCGGAATGTCGGATCGGAAGCTGGTCACGGGCAAAGAAGGAAGCGCTGATCACTGGGCGATGGGACAAGCTAAGCGCCGCCGCGATGCCGCCTTCGGAGCGCGCCGAGAGGCTCAGGAAGAGCGCCCCGGCTTCGCTCGGCGACGTGCCTCGACTGCGCTCGGCAAGAGCGGATGGGAATATGCAGGATCACACCGAAACCGCTCATGTCGAGCGCAGTCGAGACACCCGGTCGATCGAAGCCGAGACCGTCACAATTGCAACCATCCCCCCCGCCATCGTCCTGGTCCGGCCTCAGCTCGGCGAGAATATCGGCAAGGCGGCTCGGGCGATGCTCAATTTCGGGCTGACGGACCTCAGGCTGGTGAGCCCGCGGGACGGGTGGCCCAATCCGGCTGCGGGGCCGGCGGCGTCGGGGGCGGACGTCGTGCTGGAGAATGCACAGGTGTTCGACACGGTGGCGGAAGCGGTCGCGGACTGCCCGAACGTGTTCGCGACGACGGTGCGCAAGCGCGGGCTGGTCATTCCAGTGGCGACTCCGGAGGAAGCGGCGCGGCAGATTCGCGGAACCGTCGAGCGGTCGGCGATCCTGTTCGGGGCGGAGCGGTCAGGGCTGGAGACCGAGGAGGTGGCGATCGCAGGGACCATCATCACCGTGCCTGTCAATCCGGATTTTCGTTCGCTGAACCTCGCGCAGGCGGTGATCCTGGTCGCTTACGAATGGTCCAAGCATGTCGAGCTCGCCATCCCGACCGAGAGCGACGTGATGGAGCCGCGGGCGCCGCACGAGCATCTCGAAGGCCTGATCGGCCAGGTCGAAGAGGAGCTCGACGCCGCCGGCTATTTCTGGCCGCCCGACCGGACTCCGGCGACCAAGAACACGATCCGTACGATCCTCACCAGGCCGAGCTGGTCGACCCGCGAGATCCAGGCGCTGCGCGGCATGATCCGAACCCTCGTCCATCCGCGCGAGCGCGGGCGCCGGTCACGCCAACCTTGACTTCGGCGACCGAGGCGGCCATGTGCGCGCCTTCGCAATTGGCCCCGCACCCCTGGTGAAGCGGTGGCCGCGCCGGATTCCTGGTCCGGCGGTGCGGTCCAGGGACAACATAGACAGCAGATTGGATTGTAAAGATGTCGAAGCGCACAAGCGCCAAGTACAAGCTCGACCGCCGCATGGGCGAAAACGTCTTCGGTCGCCCGAAGAGCCCGGTCAACAAGCGCGAATATGGTCCCGGCCAGCACGGCCAGCGGCGCAAGGGCAAGGTTTCCGACTACGGCCTCCAGCTGCGCGCCAAGCAGAAGCTGAAGGGCTATTACGGCGACGTCACCGAGAAGCAGTTCAAGCGCTCCTACACCGACGCGACCCGGATGAAGGGCGACACCGGCCAGAACCTGATCGGCCTGCTCGAGCGCCGCCTCGACATGGTGGTCTATCGCGCCAAGTTCGCACCCACCATCTTCGCCGCGCGCCAACTTGTCAGCCACGGCCACATTCGCGTCAACGGTGTGAAGTGCAACATCGCCAGCCGCCGCGTGAACGTGAGCGACGTGATCAGCCTGGGCGCCAAGGCCAAGGA
>JAEZFL010000018.1 GCA_023417515.1 Pseudomonadota bacterium
GCGCGGACCGCGGCCGACGCCCTGCTCGGCCATGGCCGTCACGCCGAGGCCGCGGAGCTTTACCGCCTCGCGCTGACCAAGAGCGGCGAGAATGCCGACTTGGTCAACCTTCGGCTTGGCGAGGCGCTGGCGCTCGCCGGACAGACGGTCGAGGCGCAGGCGGCGCTTCAGGCGGTCGGCGGGCAGCGCGCTGAGCTTGCGCGGCTGTGGCTCGTCTGGCTCGCCCAGCGCCCCGCGACTCCCCCGGTCGGCTGATCGGGCGCACTTTTCCCCAACAATCGCGGTAAATGCCGTCCCGAAACGGTGCGCGGCGCCACTCCGCGCTTGGACAGGCGACGATGCCGGGCTAGCCTCGTTGGAATGGCGATGAGCGCCGTCCTCAAGGGCTGACCGCGCGTGCGTTTCGACGACATGATTGCGACCGTTCTGGGGCGTCCTTCCGGGCGCCCCGACGAGCGTGCCGCGCAATGGCGCCAGCTCGTCGACCTGCTCGCCCAGCGGCGTCAGGCAGCGGACAGCCCGCAAGCCGAGGCGGCTTATGCCTTTCTGCGCGCCCATCGCCGCGAGATCCCGCTGCAGATGCGCGAGCGCACCGCCGCCGCGCTCGTCGGGCTGCGCGTGGCGCCGAAGCTGGTCGCTTTCTTCGCTGAGGATCACCCGATGGTCGCGACGCCGCTGCTGCGCAGCGCCCGGCTCGCCGCTCGCGAGTGGATCGACCTGCTTCCGCACCTGTCGCCGACCGGGCGCGCGGTCCTGCGCCACCGCCGCGACCTCCCGAACGACGTCCGGCAAGCCCTGGCCGCGTTCGGGAGCACCGACTTCGTGCTCGAATCGGATTCGGTCGCTGGTGAAGACGAGCCCTCGTCCGGCGCGGCCGGTGAGGGCGATGAACCGAGCCCTCCCGAGGAACGCAGCCAGATCTGGGAGCTGGTCGAGCGGATCGAGGCGTTCCAGCGCGATCGCGACAGCGCTGCGCATGAGCCGGCCGAGGCCGCCGAGGAGTTCCGCTGGGAGACCGGGCCGGAGGGCGTGATCCTGTGGGTCGACGGCGCCCCGCGCGGGCCGCTCGTCGGCCAGAGCATCGCGACGATCGGCGAGCATGGCCATTACGGCGTCGACGGCCAGGCCGCCGGTGCCTTCCACAAGCGCGCGCCGTTCCGCGACGCCCGCTTCAACGTCGCCGGCTACGGCGCCGCCTCCGGCGACTGGCGCATTTCCGGAGTCCCCTATTTCGACGTTCATCGCGGCAATTTCCTCGGCTATCGCGGCACCGCGCGCCGGCCGCGCCTCGGCGAAGTGGCCGCGATGCCAGAGGATTCCGGCCTGTTCGGAAGCAACCTGCCGGCCGAGGCGCTGCGCCAGCTCGTCCACGAGCTGAAGACTCCGTTGAACGCGATCATCGGCTTCGCCGAGCTGATCGAGGGCCAATATATGGGGCCGGCGGGCGCCCAATATCGCGGGCGCGCGGGTGAGATCGTCAATCAGGCGCGGCTGCTGCTGGGCGCGGTCGAGGATCTCGACACCGCTGCGCGCACCGAAACCGGCCGGCTCGACTCCGGCCACAGCGAGGTCGACGCCGCCGCCATGCTGGCGCGCCTTCACGACGCCTATGAGCAGGATGCGGCGCAGCACCGCGCAGCCATCGCCATCCGCATCGACGGCGACCTCCCGCCTGCCGCGCTCGAGCCCGCGGCGGCGGAGCGCATGCTGTCGCGCATGCTCGCCGCCACCATCGGTCTCGCCGGCGAGGGCGAGACGATCCATGGCGACTTCGCCCTTCGCCGGCGCGGGCGCGACGACATGCTCTGCCTGGCGATCGACCGGCCCCACGCCATCCATGGCCTCGACGAGATGGCCTTGCTCCACCCCGGCTACAGCCCCGACGGCGACTGGCCGGCTGCGCCCTCGCTCGGTCTCGGCTTCGCGCTGCGCCTCGTCCGCAAGCTTGCCGAGGCCGCCGGCGGCGCGCTCGAGATCGGCGAGGAGCGCTTCAGGCTCTACCTGCCCGCAGCGCTCGCCGCCGCCCCTTCAAGCGACAGCAGCGACGCGGGCGCCGAGGCCTGACCCCTTCCCGCCCACTGGCGCGGCGCGCGGCGCTTCGCTATTCGCGGGGACGGCGGGGCCTGTAGCTCAACGGTTAGAGCTGGCCGCTCATAACGGCTAGGTTGGGGGTTCGAATCCCTCCGGGCCCACCATCCCTCATTGCTGCGCGCCGCCGGCCGGCCGGCCCGGCGCGCTCCGATTCCGCTTGGAAGCGCTGGCGCGAGGCCGCATGATGCCCGCGACCTTGGGCTGGCACGGGAGCGCGGCGATGATCGAACTGGTTCTGATAGCGGTGGTGGCGATGGTGCTCCTGTACCTCGCCACCAGCGTCAAGATCGTCCGCCAGGGCTATCATTACACGATCGAGCATTTCGGCCGATTCACCGCGGTCGCCCGCCCCGGCCTCAGCTTCTACCCCGCTTTCTTCTACCGCGTCGGCCGCCGGATCAACATGATGGAGCAGGTCCTCGACATCCCCGGCCAGGAGATCATCACCAAGGACAATGCGATGGTCTCGACCGATGGGGTCGTGTTCTTCCAGGTGCTGGATGCGGCCAAGGCGGCTTATGAGGTGTCCGACCTCTACGTCGCGATCCTCAACCTGGTGACCACGAACCTGAGGACGGTGATGGGGTCGATGGACCTCGACGAGACCCTGTCCAAGCGCGACGAGATCAACGCCCGCCTGCTCGACACGGTCGACCACGCCACCACCCCCTGGGGAGTCAAGATCACCCGCGTCGAGATCAAGGACATCCGCCCGCCGACCGACATCGTCAACTCGATGGCGCGCCAGATGAAGGCCGAGCGCGAGAAGCGCGCCGCCATCCTCGAGGCCGAGGGCCTTCGCGCCGCCGCCATCCTCAAGGCCGAGGGCGAGAAGCAGTCGCGGATCCTCGAGGCCGAGGGCCGCCGCGAGGCCGCCTTCCGCGACGCCGAGGCGCGCGAGCGCGAAGCCGAGGCCGAAGCCAAGGCGACCAGCCTCGTCTCCGACGCCATCGCCGGCGGCAACGCCCAGGCGATCAACTATTTCGTCGCCCAGAAATATGTCGAGGCGGTGAGCCAGTTCGCGACCTCGCCCAACGCCAAGACCATCCTGTTCCCGGTCGAGGCGACCCAGCTGATCGGCACCCTCGGCGGCATCGGCGAGCTCGCCAGGGAGGCGCTCGACAAGGCCGGCTCGCGCCCGGTCGGGATCGTCGCGATGCCGGACCAAAGATGAACCTCGGCGAGGTCGACGCCGCCTGGATCTGGCTGGTCGCCGCCGCGGCTCTGGCGGCGATCGAGCTGGTCACTCCCGGCTTCTTCCTGATCTGGATCGCCGGCGCGGCCCTGCTCACCGGCGTGACCGCCTTCCTGCTGCCGCTCGACCTGCCGTTCCAGCTCGTCCTGTTCGGCCTGTTCTCGATCCTCGCGGTGATCCTCGGCCGCCGCCATTACGAGCGCTCGGCCGGCACCGGCGGCGATCCCCTGCTCAACGACCGCACCGCCCAGCTCATCGGCCAGGTGGTGACGGTCGTCGTCGCCATCGAGAATGGCCAGGGCCGGGTCCGAGTCGGCGACAGCGTCTGGCCGGCGAGCGGCCCGGACGTCGCCGCCGGCACCCGGGTGCGGATCCACGGCGCCGACGGCAATTGCCTCAAGGTCGCGCCGCTGCCGGCGCTCGGCGACAGCTAAGCGCTCTCCCGGCTACCTCGTCATGCGGGACCTGATCCGGCATCCACCTGCCTTCCTGTCCCCAAGAAGGAAGGTGGACCCCGGATCAAGTCCGGGGTGACGATCCAAAAGTCCTAGGCGGTCGTCGCCGGCTGCGGGCTCGTCTCGGCCTTCAGCTCGGGGTCGGGCTCGAACACCACGTCGACCTCGGTCTCTCCGCCGCGTGCATCGGTCGCGCTGCCCTTGCGGCGATTGTAGATGACCGCGCCGGCAGCGGCGGCCGCTCCGACCACCACGGCGCCGATCGCCGCCTTCTTCCACATTCCGCCGGAATCGAAGATCGCCCCGCCGCCCTTCTCTTCCTCGAGCAGCATCGCGGCGTCGGCATTGGCGGTCAGCCGCACCTTGTCGCCCTCGACCGCGGCGACGAGCCCGCCCGAGATATAATGGTGGTGGTGGCTGTGCGAGCCGCTGTCGAGCTTGATCATCTTGATGCGGTCGCCCTCGACCTTGTCGACGGTGCCGACATGGACTCCGTCGGCGCCGATAATCTCCATATGCTCACGAACTTGGGCCAGATCCGCCATGTGCGTTGCTCCTTTGGTGGGATTGCTCGAGGCTAGAACGTGCCGGGGGCGGCATGGATGCATCGCCCCGCCGAGCGACCGGCGGAGCGCCTGGAAGGCAAGCTGATCGGCTGGCCGACGAACCTATCCGGTAAAATTAACTTTCCTACAGTGTACCTTTTATGTTCTACACTCGCGGATGGGCGGGGATGATTCGAAACGGCCGCGGCGGCGGCGGGTCGACCAGACGGCGAAAGCTGCCTTTGTTGCGGCTTTGCGGTCGGGGCTGAAGCGCGACGACGCCGCGGCGCACGCCGGCTTCAGCGCCACCGCCTTCTACGATGCCCGGCGGCGCGACCGGGTCTTCGATCTCGCCTGCGCCTGGGCGATGGACCTCTCCGCCGCGGACGAGCGCTGCGCCCGCGCCGCCGCCGACCCGCTCGCCGCAATTCCCGGCGACGTCGCCATCGCTCCGAACAGCAACCGCGCACTCCAGGCCCGCCCGGTCCGCCGCCCGCTGTTCGACGACAGGCGCAAGCGCATCTTCCTCGATCATTTCGCCGGCACCGCCGACGCCCATGCCGCCGCCGCGGCTGCCGGAATCGCCTATGTCACCGTCACCCAGCACCGCCGCAAGGATGCCGAATTCGCCGCCGCCTGGGACGAGGCGCTCGCCGTCGCCTATGCCGCCCTCGAGGCGGAGGTCGTCCGCCAGCGGCTCGAGGCGCAGCGCAACCTTCGCGACGGCCTGTGCCCGACCGGCGAGATCGCAACGGAGTTCGAGCGCGTGATGAAGCTGCTCGCCCGCTACGACCGCGGTGGCGGCCGAATCGGCCTTCGCCAGATCGGCCAGGGCCGCGAAAAACGGGCGACGTTCGACGAAGCGATCGAATGGCTCGACCGCAAGCTCGAAGCGCTCGGAGTGCGCCGCAACCTGCTCCCGCCGCCTTTGGACGACGGCGTTTCATGAGCGCCCGCAGCTACTCCCGCGCCGAGATCCTCGACATTCTGGACGCCCTCCTCCGGCTTCCGCGCGAGCAGCGACGGGCAATCCTCGCGGTCATGCCGCCGCCGCTCCGCCGCGCCCTTGCCGAGGAATGGTGGTGGCAGGCGCATGGCGGCCAGGCCGAGCCGGACTCGACGCAGGCCGGCCGCCCCTGGCGGGTCTGGGCGATCGTCGCCGGGCGCGGTTTCGGCAAGACCCGGGCCGGCGCCGAATGGGTGTGGGCGCGGGCGCGCGAGAACGAGGCGGCGCGGATCGCCCTGGTCGCGGCCTCGCTGGACGAGGTTGAGCGGGTGATGATCCGCGGCGAGAGCGGCCTCCTCGCCCTCGCCCGCTGCGACGAGCGCCCGCGCTGGATCGCCAGCCGCGACGTGCTGCAATTCCCGTCGGGCGCCGAGGCTCACGCCTTCACGGCCCAGGCGCCCGACAAGCTGCGCGGGCCGCAGCACCATTTCGCCTGGTGCGACGAGCTGGCGAAGTGGCCCAATGCGGACTCGACCTGGGACAATCTCATGCTCGGCCTCAGGCTCGGAGACCATCCCCGGACCATCGTCACGACGACCCCAAAGCCGGTGCCGCTGCTCAAGCGGATCCTCGCCCTGGATTTCACCGCCGAGACCAAGGGCCGGACCGCCGACAACCCCCACCTCCCCGCCGACTTCCGCTCGGCGGTCCAGGCGATGTACGGCGGCACCCGCCTCGGCCGCCAGGAGCTCGAGGGCGAACTCCTCGAGGACTTCGAAGGCGCCCTGTGGACCAGGCCGCTGATCGAAAAGGCGCGAGGCCCGAATGTCCTCCCCGGCATTTGCCGGGGAGGGGGACCGCACGGAGTGCGGTGGAGGGGCCGGCGCGGGGGGGCGG